>JACRBH010000151.1 GCA_016234535.1 Chloroflexota bacterium | reverse complement strand
GCAGCTAGGTGAATAATAGTAACTCAAACAAAGTACACAGGTAACGTTTTCAGGAGAAATCACCATGGGCGTGATAATGCAAACATTTCACTGGGACTGTCCGCGTGAGGATAAAAAGGAATTTCAATGGTGGAACTACATTAATGAAAAAGTCCCTGCGCTGGCAAAGGCGGGGTTTACATCCCTGTGGCTCCCGCCGATGCACAAAGCAGCGAATCTCTCAGGACCTTCGATGGGCTACGACCCGTATGATTTTTATGACCTCGGCGAGTTCGATCAGAAGGGAATCGTCCCGACCTGGTTTGGCACGCGCCAGGAGTTGGAGTCGCTCATTGAAAGCGCACACAGCCATCAGTTAAGTCTGATCGCAGATATTGTCATCAATCACAATTCTGGCGCAGATGCGCAGGAAGTTAATCCCATCACCGGGCAATCGCGCTGGACTGTGTTCGATCCAAAAAGCGGCAAGTTCCCGCGCAACTGGGAAAGTTTTCATCCGAGCATGTACGAGTCATGGGATGAGATGGCCTTCGGCGACATGCCTGACCTCTCGCATCGCAATCCGTATGTATATGCCGAGCTTCTAAAACTCATGCGCTGGTTGATCGAAGAGATCGGCTTTGACGGTTTCCGTTACGACTTTGTCAAAGGCTATGGCGCAAACACCATCACGGCCATTCAGGAATACCGTTACATGCGCAACGGCAAACCGTTTGTTCCCTATGGCGTTGCCGAATATTGGGACTCCACCAGCAACACGCTCCACTGGGTAGACAATGCGAACTTCTCCAACTCCAATCCCGTGGATGCGTTTGATTTTCCACTGCGCGAATTGCTCAAGGGTATGTGTGATCAATACGGTTTTAGTTTAAAGAATTTGGTGAACGGCGAAACCATTTTGCGTGCCCAGCCGCAAACCACGGTAACCTTTGTTGAAAACCATGACCTGCGCGATGAAGGCCGCCCGATCACGAACGATAAATTGCTGGCCTATTCATATATTCTCACCCACGAAGGCTATCCATGCGTTTTCTGGAAGGACTACTATAATTTCAATCTCGCGCTCGAAGGCACACCCAATGGAATCGCCGCGCTCGTCAGCGCCCATGAAAAATATGCCGCAGGCACAACCAGCGCTTTATATCTTGATGATGACCTATACATCATGCAGCGCGGCGGCTATGGAAATCAACCGGGTCTGATCTATGTCTTGAACAATCGCGGCGACCGTTGGAATGGTCAGTGGGCGAATACGCAGTGGCGCAATGCTGAACTTGTCCCTGTGGCATGGTGGGGAAAATCTGACATGGCGCGCCCCATCAATCAGCGCACCGACGTTGATGGCCGCGCTCAGTTTTTCGCCAGTCCGCGCGGGTTTGCAGTTTACGCGCCGAAAGCATAATTCATTCCTTCGTGATCAACCTGACCTGATTATCGTAAAAGAAATAATCCCAAATCCAATTGAACATCACAACAATACGGTTGCGGAATCCGATGATACGGTAGATGTGCAGGAAGACCCAGATCAGCCATGCGATAAATCCGCTGAATGAGATTCCCCAAATCCGCGCGACGGCGGCATTGCGCCCGATGGTGGCGAGCAGGCCAGGGTCTTTGTAATGAAACGGCATGAGTGGTTTACCATTGATCATGCGGAGAATGTTCTGCGCGGCAGATTTTCCCTGCTGAATCGCAACCGTGGATAACATCGGCAGGGGCAAGCCATTTTCAGCAAGGAAGGCTGCGTCACCGATGACGAATGCCTCAGAACGCCCGGGCAGTTGCAAGGTCGGTTCGACGCGCACTCGTCCCCCACCGGCCTGCTCCACGCCAAGCGCGTCCACCATTTCAGTGGATTTGACTCCCGCTGTCCATATCAATGTATGCGTTTCAATTTGACTTCCATCTCCCAATGTGACGTGCTGCCCATTGTAATTTTCCATCTTGGTATTCAAACGAATGTCAACATTCTTGCGGCGCAATAATTTTGCAGTGGCTTTGCGTAATTCATCGGGATAGGGGCCGATCAAGTTCGCAGCCGCTTCGAGCAGAATGACGCGCGTTTCGTTTACATCAAGCTGGGGAAAATCCTTCACCATCACATGTGAAATCAACTCACCCAAAGCGCCCGCAGTTTCAACACCCGTCGGTCCGCCGCCAACGATCACAAAAGTTAAAAGTGACTTGCGTTTTTCAGCGTCACCTTCATGGCTGGCCTGTTCGAACATGGAAAGCAAATGGTTTCTTGTTTTGACAGCGGTCTCAAGGTCCTTGAGTTGGAAGCCATTCTTTTCAATCGAATCGAAACCAAAGAAATTTGTGCGCCCGCCAACGGCAATGACCAGATAATCATAAGCAATGACCGAACCATTGAGTTTGATATATTTTTCATCGAAGTTGATCGCGCCAACTTCACCCATTTGGAAATTAAGATTTTTTTGTCTGCGAAAAATCGTGCGGATGGGATACGCAATCTGCGACGGAAGCAAACCCGCAATCGCAACTTGATAAAGCAGCGGCTGGAATAAATGATGGTTGTGTTTATCGATCAAAGTAATGCGCACGGGCGCATTGGATAACCCGCGCGCGGTTTCAAGCCCTGCAAATCCTGCGCCGATGATAACGATATGTGGAAGGTTGTTTGTATTCATGGTGACCTCAATTTTCATATTCATTTGTGAAATAATTCACCATTATTATAACAAAAACTATCCTATTTGAAAAGATTGTTGTATGCACTTCGTTCAGCAATAATTCCAAATTGAGTTTTTAAATTCCCCTTGACCAATCCACTCCCCTCGCATAGAATAGCGCCCAATATTATGAACAAAATTCTGAACTGCACAAAACACGGCTTGGGTACCATGACCATGACCACTACCTCCGGTGAATACCGTGAGGCTTTTGTGCTTGGTCAGAATTAACCGCAAACAGGTTATCTCGAAACACACAACGCCTCACGGAAACGTGGGGCGTTTTTGTTACCTCACCCCAACCCCTCTCCTAAAAAAGGAGAGGGGAGTCAAAGGAGAAGATCATGCCAAAACAAACGCTCGTAATGAAGTTCGGAGGGACATCTGTCGGGTCGACGGATGCGCTGATGAAAGCGACTCAAATTGTGAAGGATGCGCGCGCGGAATATCCGCGTGTGGTGGTGATCACTTCCGCGATGTCGGGAGTCACCAACCTTTTGCTGGACTCTGCTGCGCTCGCAGCCAACGGGAAAGTTGATTCGCTTCCGAGTACAGAATCCACGCTGAGAGAAAAACACTTCGCCGCGGCAGATGATCTCATCAAAGATGAAAAACTGCGCGAAGAAACAAAAGCCGAAATCAATTCATTGATTCTCTCGCTCGTAGACTTGTGCAAAGCGATTGCCGTACTCGGCGAAGCCAGTCCGCGCGCAATGGATGCGGTCGCATCGATCGGGGAACGGATGAGCGTCCGCCTATTGGGCGCGGTAGTTAATGATGCGGGGATTAAAGCCAAAGCCATTGAGTCTTCTGAATTTATTATCACGAACGCGCATTATCAAAGCGCGCACCCCGATTTCAAGGTGACAACTGAAAAGACACGCGCTATTTTGAATCCCATGTTGGATGATGGCATTGTCCCGGTCACAACAGGGTTTATCGGCGCAACCCCTGATGGCGTGATCACAACCCTGGGGCGCGGCGGCAGTGATTACTCTGCGGCTGTCATTGGCTCAGTCCTCCCCGCTGACGATGTGTGGATTTGGACGGACGTGGACGGCGTGATGACCACCGACCCCCGCATTGTGAAGGACGCAAAGACATTGCCTGAGATCACATACAGCGAAATTGCGGAACTGGCCTATTACGGCGCAAAAGTTTTGCACCCCAAAACAATCCGCCCTGTGGTGGATGCGGGGATCGGGCTTCGCATCTGCAACACATTCAATCCGACCCATCCCGGCACACGGCTGATCGCAAACGCAAAAGTCAACGGCAAAGTTGATGGACAGGTTGTCAAAGCTGTGACCGCCATCCGCAATCAACGATTGGTGACCATAGAGGGACGCGGTATGCTGGGCGTCCCTGGCGTGGCGGCGCGTGCATTTGGCGCAGTGGCTTCCACAAAGACCAGCGTGCCATTAATTACACAGGCATCTTCGGAACAATCCATTTGTTTTGCTGTGCCATCTGAATCAGCAGAGTCCGTCATCAATGCCTTGCAAGCCGTCTTCGCAAGCGAGATCGAAGATGAAGATATTGACCGTGTATGGATGACCGAAAATGTTTCGATCATCACCGTTGTTGGCGTCGGAATGCGCCACACACCTGGCGTGGCAGGACAGGTCTTTACGCAACTGGGTAATAACAAAGCGAACGTTTTAGCCATCGCGCAAGGTTCATCGGAAGTGTCCATTAGTATGGTCGTTGCCGCAGCGGATACAGAGCTGGCGGTAAGGTCATTGCATGAGTTGATTGTTCACTAACCCGTCATTGCGAGGGCGGTGCTCCTTCGCCCGAAGCAATCTCCTTCATTATGATGGAGATTGCTTCGCCACCGAAGTACAAGAGCGACGGCTCGCAATGACGAGAAAAATTTTAAGGAGTTCCCATGTCTCAAATCCCCGTAGCTATTCTCGGCGCGACAGGTTCTGTCGGCCAGCGATTTATTTCATTGCTCGATAATCATCCGTGGTTCAAGGTGGTGGCGCTCGCCGCATCGGATCGTTCGGTCGGACAGCCGTATTCAAAAGCCGCGCGCTGGGTGTTGGATGACCCGATGCCCGCATATGCGCGGGATATGATCATTGTTCCAGCATCCACGGATGCGGTGCAGGTGAAAATTGTTTTCTCAGCATTGCATACCGAGATCGCCAATGAGCTTGAACCCGCTTTCGCAAAAGCTGGCGCGGCAGTCTGCTCGAACGCATCATCGTATCGGCGCGGAGAGGATGTGCCGTTGCTTTTGCCTGAGATCAACGCGGAGCATATTCAACTGGTCAAGCAACAGCGCAAGAATCATGGCTGGAGCGGATGCATTGTCACAAATCCCAATTGCACGAGCACAGGCCTCACAATTGCGCTCAAAGCATTGGATGAGTCCTTTGGCGTGAAGAAAGTGTTCATGGTCTCTTTACAGGCGCTTTCGGGTGCGGGCTACCCTGGCGTGCCATCGCTCGACATCATGGATAATGTCATCCCCAACGTGGGCAATGGCGGCGAAGAAGAAAAAGTGGAATGGGAACCGCGCAAGATGTTGGGCAAATTCAATGGCGGCAAAATTGACATGGCGGACATTCAATTCAGCGCACACACAAATCGCGTGGCTGTGATCGATGGTCACACCGTCTGCGCGAGTGTGGCATTGGATAAGCCCGTTGAGCCAGAAGTTGCGATTCAAGCGTTACGCAATTACGCGGCAAAACCGTCAGCGAGGGAACTGCCTTCGACGCCCAAACCAGTTATCGAGGTCAAGGATGAGGCGGATAGGCCCCAGCCAAGACTCGACCGATTAACAGGCAAAGGTATGACGACAGTAGTAGGCCGCGTGAGGCGCGATCCAATCCTTGATTTGAAGTTTGTTGTGTTATCCCACAACACGATTCGCGGCGCGGCAGGCGCATCCATTTACAATGCCGAGTTGTTGGTGAATGAAGGTCTTTTGTAGGTCACGTTTGCAACGTGACTTTATAAAAGATGACCCAAACGGGTAATTTTATTATCGGTTAAGAAAAAACGCTTGACATAATCATGAGGCGCATGATATAAACGGCGAAATTAAATATTCGCTCTTATCCAGAGAAGCTGAGGGACCGACCCTTTGAAGCTTCGGCAACCAGTGGATTAGTCGAGTAGTCTGATAGTCAGGTAGTCTCATAGCCGCGTTGTCAGCGGCTAGAAGACCAAGCGACCACAAGACCAAACGACTAAACATAAGGTGCCAAATTCGGCAAATAGGAATGACACGAGTCATTCGTATCTGGAAGATGAGAGGACGGTATAGACGTATACCTCTTCTTGTACTTTCAGAAGAGGTTATTTTTTTAATCTCTTCTGAAGGGCGGGTAAACATTATTCAAGAGGAGAAAACTTAATATGTCCACAATCAAAGATCGCAAGCTAGGCTTCGCCACCCGCCAGTTACATGCTGGCTATTCCCCCGATGCCACCACGGGGAGCCGCGCCGTGCCGTTGTACCAAACAACGAGCTATCAATTCAAGAACACCGAACACGCCGCGAATTTGTTCGCGCTCAAAGAGTTGGGAAATATTTATACGCGCTTGATGAATCCGACCACGGATGTGCTTGAACAACGTATTGCAGCACTCGAAGGCGGCGTTGCCGCTCTGGCCGCAAGCTCGGGACATGCTGCACAGGCACAGGCAATTTTTACTTTGTGCAGCGCAGGCGACCACATCGTTTCGTCATCGCGCTTGTATGGCGGCACGTATAACCAGTTTGCCTACACCCTGCCCAAGCTGGGGATCAACGTCACTTTTGTTGACCCAAGCGACCCGAAGAATTTTGAAGCGGCCATTCAGCCGAACACGAAAATTATTTACGGTGAGACTCTCGGCAATCCCGATATTTCCGTCTTCCCGTTTGAAGAAGTATCCGAGATCGCGAACAAGCACAAACTGATTCTGTTCATCGACAACACCTTTGCCACACCGTATCTTTTCCGCCCGTTTGAATGGGGTGCGCACGTCATCACCCACTCCACCACCAAGTTCATCACGGGCAACGGCACATCCATCGGCGGCATCATCGTGGACGGCGGCAACTACGACTGGGCCAACGGCAAGTTCGAAAACTTCAACACGCCCGATCCTTCGTATCACGGACTCGTGTATTCCTCCATCGCCGCCGCGGGACTTCCTCCGTTTGCGATCAAGGCTCGTGTGCAAGTATTGCGTGACATCGGCGCATGCCAATCTCCATTCAACTCCTGGCAGACCCTGCTTGGGCTCGAAACCCTCAATCTGCGCATTGACCGTCACGTGCAGAACACGCAAGCTGTTGCGGAATATCTTGAGGCTCACCCCAAAGTTAGCTGGGTCAAATACCCTGGTCTCAAGAGCCACCCCGATTATGAACGCGCAAAAAAGTATCTGCCCAAAGGCGCAGGCGCAATTCTCGGATTTGGAATCAAAGGCGGCGCGGAAGCTGGCAGGAAATTCATCGAAAGCCTGCAACTCTTCAGCCACCTCGCCAACGTCGGTGATGCGCGCAGTCTCGCCATTCACCCCGCCACCACCACACACAGCCAGCTCAGTGATGAACAGCAAGTCACCGCTGGCGTCAGCCCCGATTTTATCCGCTTGAGCATTGGTCTCGAAGATTTCGAAGATATCAAGTGGGACCTGGATCAGGCGCTGAACGCGTAAATGCAGAAGCCAGAATGCAGAATGAAGAATTTTATTCTTCATTCTGCATTCATCATTCCTCATTCAAAATCATGCCCGTAAAAATTCCAACCACACTTCCCGCTCGAACCACTCTTGAAAAAGAGAACATCTTCATCATGGATGAAGACCGCGCCACGCATCAGGACATCCGCGCATTGCGTGTGGCGATCCTGAATCTCATGCCAACCAAGATCGCAACCGAGACTCAGATACTGCGTCTGCTCTCCAACTCTGCGCTGCAAGTGGAGATCACGCTGCTTCACACGGCCACACACGAATCCAAAAATACGGATGCCGATCATTTACTGGAGCATTACGTCACCTTCGATGAAGTCAAAAACGAAAAATTTGACGGTCTCATCATCACTGGCGCGCCCGTGGAGCAAATGCCCTTCGAGGAAGTAGATTACTGGAATGAACTGACTCAAATACTCGATTGGGCAGAGACGAATGTCGAATCCAATTTTTATATTTGCTGGGGAGCGCAAGCCGCACTCTTTCATAAATATGGCGTCCCCAAATATGACCTCCCCCACAAAATGTTCGGCGTCTATGAGCATCGCATCCTTTCTTCGACCGAGAACCTGCTGCGCGGATTCGATGACATTTTCCTCGCCCCGCACTCCCGCCACACCGAGATCCGCCGCGAAGATGTAGAGAAGGTGGACGAGCTGCAACTGCTAGCTGAATCGGACGAAGCTGGCGTATACATCGTCGGCTCCAAGGATGGACGTCATCTCTTCATTACAGGTCATTCCGAATATGACCCACTCACCCTCAAAGGTGAATACGACCGCGATATAAACAAGGGACTTCCCATTCACGTCCCGCAAAATTATTATCCGAAGGACGACCCAAGCAAGACTCCCAACGTCCGCTGGCGTGGACATGCCAATTTGTTGTACGCGAACTGGCTGAACTACTATGTTTATCAGGCCACGCCGTTCGATCCGAAAGACATTCCGCAAAAAATAACAAAGACAAATTCATAGGGAAAGAAGCACAGGAGTCATAAACAGAAATATGACTCCTGTTTTTATAGAAGGATTTTATCCATGAGCACACCCCGCAAATATGGTTTCAACACCCGTCAATTGCACGAAGGCTATACTCCAGACCCTGCAACTGGAAGTCAGGCTGTCCCTATTTATCAAACATCTGCGTACGACCTGCAAAGCACGGAACGGGCGGCACGTCTCTTTGCCTTGCAGGAGGAGGGCAACATTTACACGCGCATCTCCAACCCGACAACGAATGTCTTCGAGAAACGCATGGCCAGCTTGGAGGGCGGAGTGGGTGCACTGGAAGTCAGTTCGGGGCATGCCGCACAAGCGACAGCCATCCTCGCCATTTGCAATGCAGGCGATCACATCGTCTCCACATCCACGTTATACGGCGGGACGGTGACGCAGTTCAAATATACATTCCCGCGGATTGGGATCAACGTCACGCTTGTAGACCCAACCGACCCTGAAAATTTCCGCCGCGCAATTCAACCCAACACAAAAATTATCTACGGTGAAACCATCAGCAATCCGCTGGTGAATATTTTCCCCTTTGACGAAGTCTCGAAGATCGCGCAGGAACACGGCGTCCCTTTGATGATCGACAACACCTTTGCCACGCCGTATTTGTGTAGTCCCTTCGAATGGGGCGCGGATATTGTCACTCACTCCACAACAAAATTCATCGGGGGACATGGCACCACCATCGGCGGTGTGATCGTGGATAAAGGCAAATTCAATTGGAGCAAAAGCGGGCGCTTCAAAAACTTCACCGAGCCTGATCCTGCCTACCATCATGTTGTCTACGCTGACGATTTCGGGCCGCTGGCATTTATCTCCAAGGCGCGTGCAGGGATTTTGCGTGACTTCGGCATGTGTCAACAGCCAATTGCATCATGGCAATTTCTGCTCGGGCTGGAAACCTTGTCCCTGCGGATGGAACAGCATGTCAAGAACGCGCAGCGCGTCGCTGAGTTTTTGGAAAGTCACGAAAAAGTTAAGTGGGTTACATATTCGGGTTTACCGAGTCACCCGGATCACGAAAAAGCAAAAAAATATTTACCTAAAGGCGTTGGTGCCATGATGGGGTTCGGAGTAAAAGGCGGCAAGGAAGCAGGTGCGCGTTTCATTGATAACCTGCAAATCTTCAGTCACGTCGCAAACCTTGGCGATGTAAAATCCCTTGCCATTCACCCTGCCAGCACGACCCATTCCCAGCTTTCAGAGGAAGAACAGATTGCGGCAGGCGTCAGCCCCGATTTCATTCGCTTATCAATTGGATTGGAGGATATTGAAGATATTCTCTGGGACCTGGATCAGGCGCTGCAAAATTAATGGAATTTATGAAGTTACTGTTCGACGTAACAGCGACTGCGAGATTGCCTTCGCATCCATCTTCTCCGCGCCGAGGAAGTTAACAAAGCGGGCAAATCCGCGAGCAAGTGCTTCGGCAAATGCTTCATTTTTCCCAAGGGATTTATCTTCCAGCCAAAAGCCCAGAATGATGAACGT
>JACRBH010000147.1 GCA_016234535.1 Chloroflexota bacterium | reverse complement strand
GATTCGCAACGATCAACTTGGAGTCAACTTTCGGAGACAACATGCTATTGGAAATTACGTTCCAGATTTCTGCTCGCCAAAAGCCAAACTTATCATTGAACTGGATGGCAGTCAGCATTTGGAGCAGGAAGAATATGATAAGGAAAGAACCAAGTATCTTGAATCGCAAGGCTACAAGGTGATTCGCTTTTGGAATAACGACGTAATGAATAATATTGAAGGCGTTATACTTGCCATTATGTATGCGCTGGAGAAACAACAGTGAAGATAGTCTTGGCTGTAAATGTAAGACTCGGCAAACAGCGACGTATCGTGGCGTATCTCGATAGCGTCCAAGCACGGCTGGTGTCGCTGCGGGAGTTACAGTCCGCTACGGGGGAGGAGTTATCCGCGTTGTTGCCGTCCGTGCTGGATAGGGCTTTCAAGGGTGAACTATGAATATTATGTCGTTGCGAGACGGTGTTCTTCCGTCGAAGCAATCCCTTGTTGCAAGAGGAGATTGCTTCGCAACGTGCGCTCGCAACGACATGCAAACGGTGTCGCTGCGGGAGTTACAGTCCGCTACGGGGGAGGAGTTGCGCCGTAGGCGGACGTTGCTGCCGTCCGTGCTGCAACCACAGGAAGGGGCGTTGAGCAACAATGACTGTCATGTACAATTTCGAGTAAAATAACCGCATGGCAACCACCCTGCAAATACAACCCATTCCCCTCCCAATCACACTCAGCAAAAACGGCGTCGCTCGTGTCGGTGGGACACGGGTCACATTGGATACGGTTGTCCGAGCTTTTATCAGGGGGGCAACGGCAGAAGAGATCACACAACAATATCCATCCCTTTCGCTTTTAGATGTCTACGCAACGATCAGTTACTATCTGCAAAACACCACCGAAGTGGATGTGTATCTCGATAAACGAAAAAAACAAGCACAAGCTGTAAAGCGGGAAAATCAAAAAAGGTTTGACCAGACTGGCATCCGTGAAAGACTGCTGGCGCGCAAAAACAAATAGCCATGCTCCTTCTTGTCTCTGACGAAAACTTCAACAACGACATCGTGCGCGGACTACTGCGCCGAAATCCTGGTCTGGATATTGTCCGCGTGCAGGATGTAGGATTGAGAGACGCAGACGATCCCGACATTTTGCAGTGGGCGGCAAATGAAGACCGCGTTGTCCTTACCCATGACGCCGCAACAATGGCAAGCTTTGCATACGACAGGGTCAGAAGAGGCTTGTCCATGCCAGGGGTTATTGAAGTGGCAGACGATTTACCAATTGGACAGGTGATAGAAGATGTTTTGTTGCTGGCTGAATACAGTGAAAAACATGAATGGGAAGGTCAAGTCGTATATCTGCCATTGTGAATTTAATAGAGAGCCGTGAAAAGACCTGACATGCAAAAAGCGCGGCTGGTGACGTTGCGGGAGTCCCACAAGGGGGGGGATATTACAGTCCGCTACGGGGGAGGAGTTCTCCGCGTTGTTGCCGAGTGTTTTAGATAAGGCTTTCAAAGGTGAATTGTGATGATGGAGAGAAACCGTCCACGAATAAGACCACGAATATTCGAATGGCTGGCGGCGTTGCGGGAGTCACAGTCCGCTACGGGGGAGGAGTTGTCCGCGCTGCTGCCGAGTGTTTTAGATAAGGCTTTCAAAGGCGAGTTGTAAATATGAAAATAGAATTGGATGCCATCATTACTTGTCCGCAATGTGGATTTGCCAAGCATGAGCAAATGCCACCCGATACCTGAGTAATCTTTTATCAATGTGCCAGTTGTGGCGCAGTATTACGCCCAAAGGCAGGAGATTGCTGTGTCTATTGCTCGTATTCTGACAAGCATTGCCCGTCGAAACAGAAGGAGTTGAGTGAATCGTGATCGCGGTCAACGAACAGCGGCGTATCATGGCGTATCTCGATAACGTCCAAGCGCGGCTGGCGTCCCACAAGGGGATGATATCGCTGCGGGAGCCCCACAAGGGGATGATATTACAGTCCGCTACGGGAGAGGAGTTGCGCTTGCGGACGCTGCTGCCGTCCGCCGAAGGTGCGACCATCGGGAGTGGGCTTTCAAAGGCAAGTTGTAAATGGAGAATAAGATGACTGGAAAATATACTCCGCTCGAACATTACTTACGCAGTCTTCCTGATAACCAAAAAGAAATTACGCTCCGCTTTGAACAGATCGAAAGAATATTGAACAGCAAACTTCCGTTTTCTGCATATGAATCCCAATCGTGGTGGGACCATGAGACAGAAGGCAACCATGTCAATAAGCGCGCATGGTCAAATGCTGGTTGGAAGGTGGGTAGTGTCAACTTAAACGAAGAATGGGTGACATTAGTCCGCGCTAATATTGCTATACTGAACGCGGTCACAAACTGAGGTTTTGCCTTATCCAATTTTTGCCACAGAGACCGCAGAGAGCTTTGAGGAAAACCTCTTAAAATCTCATTTTTCTCTGCGCGCTCTGTGGCTGATAAAAAGCGCAATTTATGCCCGTGCTTGGTATATATAATAAATATGTCAATCGGATACCCGGCATTGGCAATCCATCAAGTCAAGGAGAATAAAATGGCATACACATTGGAAACAAAGGTTGGCGAAATTTTGAAAGATATTGGCGCTGTGAAAATTCTTGAAAAACACGTTCCGGGGATTTCCAAGAATCCCCTGGTCGGATTGGCAAAGGGTATGACCTTGAAATCCCTGCTTGCCATGCCGCAGGCCAAAGAGGCTGGGATCACTGAAGCAATGGTCAAAAAAGTGTTGGCAGAGATCAACGCTTTGAAGAAGTAAGCACGTCCCTCTGTAAAATAAGCCCGTACGCAAATACTGGAAGCTTCTATAGTCTCCAGCTTTGTTTGTTTTGAGCCATGCCATTAATTGAGAAGCAGCTTCGAGAATTGTTGCTGTCTTTTTAACGAGAACAATATCGATAAACAAGGAGAATCACAAATGAACCAACAAGACCCATATAACTACAATGTCACATTGCCCACGAGCACCATGGCAACCATCAGCCTCGTGGCGGGAATATTGGGTTTCACCCTGTTCCCATTCATTGCAAGCATCGTTGCTTTGCTCACAGGTTATGCGGCGCGCAAGGAAACGCGCGCAGTCCCGCCCACCGCAGGCGGTGACGGACTCGCCACAGCGGGCATCGTCATGGGCTGGATAGGCGTTGGGCTGGGGGTTATCGGCTTCTGTTGTGTGATCGTCTATTTTGTATTTGTTGCCGGCATGGTAGGGTGGTCGTTTAATCAGTAAATGAGAATAAGACCTGACAGGTTTTCAAGAATCTCCGCTTGACTCGCGTCATTTCCGAACAGTCAGTTAATAGATTCGTGGCCTGATGAAACCTGTCAGGTCTGAGGTATATAAGCGGGGGCAGGTATAATTCCCCTCTACAAGCCATGCCAACCGATACCGGTATTGAAACCCAACTCAAAGACGCAGTACAGCTTTCCGAAGCCGTTTGGGCGGTTCTGGCCGAACGCGTCAGCGGTGACTGGCTTCTTCGCTCGGTCTATCGCTTGACCAGGTCCGCGCAAAATGAATTGATGACTATCATGGCAAGGCCGTCCATTGACACATGGTTGTGCGGCGCGCTTAGCGGTGGACACAGCCGTTCCAGCTCCATTCCGGAAGAGACTCAACTTAACGCCACACGATTTTTTGCCTTTCCAGTCCCCGCCACATCCCAGGTCATTTTGGTGGGCGCGGATGATCAAACTCCGGCCGCCCAGCGCATTTGGAAATTAACCGCATCGCTCTTATCTGGTAGATCCACTTCCTCCAATCAACCTTTCCTGCCTGACCTGCAATCTGGTCTGGCCTTCGATCTGCCTCTCGCCCTCGAAAAAGTTCTCGGCGCCTTCGTGCAGGCAGTGACTTGTCAGGGGGCGTGGCTGGCGATCCGCAGGGGCGAGTCGCTTGATATTCAAGCTGAGTGGAATGCGCCCAAAGCCAAAGGCGTGAGTCTGCTCATTGATTCGAATCCACTCCTCCGTCGTGTGAACCGTTCCCTGTCCGATGTCATCATCACACGCGGCCAGCCGAATTGGGATAATCTGCCCTATGGCTCGCTCAAGTCAGGGACGAAGATGTGGGTCTGCCTGCCGCTGGTCATTGGCCAGCGCTTGATCGGCGTTGTGACTCTCTGGCGTCAGAAGGAATTCACTCCGACTGAGTGGGGGCAGTTGCGCGAGCTGGCCGCGCGCGTTCCGCCTTCCGTTGAAGTGGTGGTCACATTTTCAGAAATGGCCGGCCACTTACGGCGCCTCGGCATGTTGAATGATTTTGTCCTCACCGTTTCCTCCGCGCAAACACTGGACCAGATCGCCCGCCGCATGTTTGGTCTGCTTTCGCGCGCCTTCAACACTGAGTTGATCGCGCTTTTTCTTCGCTCCAGTGACGGACGCATCCTGCGCGATTACCGCCTGATCGAAGGCAAGATGAACGTGATCAGCGTTTCACTCGCGGGTCATTCCATCCAGCCGTTCCTGTCAAAGGAAGGACGCGCGCGCCTCATCACAGATGCGGTCAGGGAAGATTTCCCGCCCATTCATAAAGATGCGCGTTCGATGTTGATCGTCCCGCTTAAATATCGCGGACAGGCCATCGGTGTGCTCATTATCGAAAGCCCGCGTGCCGAGGCGTTCAACTTATATGATGAGCATCTTATGGTGGTCATCACCAGCCATCTGGCAGGACTCATCGAGTACACCCGCTTGCGCGAGGAAGCCGAAGGACGCGCGCGCAGCTTGAGCTTGATCCATGAAGTGGTTCAACAGGTTATCGGCCTGAACGATAAAAAGGAAGTCGCGCACATCAGCGCTGAACTGGTGGCGCAATACTTCAAGTTTGACCTTGCCTCCATTTTTCTTTTTGACGAAGAGCATAAATTCTCCATTCAAGGGATAGGCGGCTCCCATGCGGAAACCGTAAAAAGGGCGCTGGCTGGCGGCGAGTTTGTTGTACAGGATGGAGTTACCGGCCGCGTTTCTCAAACCGGTGAAAGCATCATGATCAACGACACCAAACTCGATCCTCTTTATAAATCCCTCAGGGGATGGGAGGCGCGCTCTGAAATTTGTGTTGCCCTGAAGGATGGCGAGACCATTCTGGGCATCATCGATGCCGAGAGCCGCGAACAAAACGCATTCTCACATAACGATCTTATTGCCATGGAGTCGCTGGCGGGCATCCTCGCCTCAGTGATCACCAGCGCGAATCAATATCAAAAATTACAGGAGACCATTCGGCAGTTGCGTCTCACAGAAGTTGAATTGAATGCGCGCATGGAGGCGCAGCGCTCCGCTGAGAATCGACTCCTGCAAGCTGCCAAGCTGGCCGCGGTGGGTGAGATGGCTGCCGGCATCGCGCACGAATTGAACAATCCACTCACCACAGTCACAGGCTTCTCCGAACTTGTCCTGGATGAACTGCCGCAGGATTCCGAACATCGCGAGGAATTGGAAATGGTTTTGCGCGAGGCGCGCCGCGCCAGTGACGTGGTCCGCCGCCTGCTAGATTTTTCGCGCCAGGGCGAACGCATCCGTTCCCAAGCCGACTTGAACGAAGTTGTGAATGATGTGATCGCACTTACACGGCATCTCATCCAAACCAACCGGGTGGCGCTCACACTTGATCTCGATGAGTCACTTCCCTGGATATTCATTGACCGCAACCAGATGAAGCAAGTCCTTCTCAACTTGATTCATAATGCCTTGCAAGCCATGCCCAACGGCGGCGGCTTGCAAGTCAGCACACGGATTGTCGAGCGCGAAGAACGCAATTGGGCAGTCATGGCAATCAAGGACAGCGGCGTTGGCATCACACCTGCCGATCAAGTCCGCATCTTCGAACCGTTCTTTACCACCCGGGGAGATCGCGGCGGCACGGGGCTTGGCTTGTCTGTCACCTTTGGCATCGTCACCGACCACGGCGGCATGATCGAAATTTCCAGCGAACCGGAGAAAGGCTCCACATTCAGTGTCTGGCTCCCCATGTGAATTAATAATGGAGCGCGGACTTTAGTCCGCACTTTGCCAAAAAGCGGACTAAAGTCCGCGCTCCGCTCTCCAACTAAAAGATAGGATTTTCTCTGTAACCTCCGTGGTAAAGCTAAATCATAAAGGCAAATCAATTTGGAAACACCCTTCGTATTCGTAGTTGATGATGAACCCGGCATTGCATTGCTTTGCAAACGGTTATTGACTCGCGCAGGTTACCGGGTCGAAACCGAGACCGACCCGCGCCGGGCCATAGACTACCTCAAAGAAAACACCATCAGCCTATTGCTGGTTGATATCCGCATGCCCGGCGTGGATGGCTTTGAAGTCATTCAACACGCCCAGCGCCTCCAACCTGATGCAGCCATGCTCATCATGACCGGCCACGGCACAGTCGAAACGGCCATTCGCGCGCTTCGGCAGGGAGTGGATGGCCTGCTCCTCAAGCCTTTCGGTCAGGGCAGTGAGTTGATAGATGCCGTCAAACTCGCGCTTGCAGACAGTCAGCAAAAACACGACGCCGCCCGCACACAAGCCTTGCGCCCGCTGTTTTCAGTTACGGAATCGTTGTTATCTGAAACGCGCCGTGAGCCGCTGCTCGATCTCATCGTCAGCGCCATTTGCGAACATTTGCAATGTATGCATGCGGCTTGTTATCAACAAACTGACAAGGATTCGCAGAAATATTCGTTGATTATTTCACGCGGCAATATGGCATCCCAGGAACTTCAGGATTTGATTTCTCATGTGGATGCATCCTCTTCGCCTTTGCTGATCAATGCCAACGGGCCGGGTGACTCAAAACTGAAATCGCTTCTCACCGACCTCGGGCTTGGTGCGGCGATTCTCGTGCCGATTCTTCGCCCGAACCTGCGCATGATCCTCTTCGCCGCCCGTGATAGAAATATCTCTCCTTTTCACGAATCTGACCTTGAGTTGTTTCAGATACTTGCACGTCAGGCCGCTGCCGCGCTGGAGAATGCGCGCCTTTACGCCGAGCAATTGAACTACGTCCGCAAAGTGGAAGATTCGCAGAAGGCCTTGCTTCAAGCCGAAAAGATGGCAACCGCCGGGCGCTTGAGCGCATCCATTGCCCACGAAGTGAATAACCCGTTACAGGCGGTGCAAAATTGCCTGCACCTTGCCGGGCGCGAAGACCTGCCTGCGGAAAAGCGCCAGGAATATTTTGTCCTTGCCCGCACCGAACTTGAACGGTTGATTCTTACCGTCCGCCGCATGTTGGATTTTTACCGCCCCGGCGCGGCCGCCCCTGAAAAAGTTGATCTCGCAGAAATGCTGCAATATATTTTAAATTTAATGTCGAAGCAGCTTTCAGAAGCCAATGTAAAAGTTGAATTGGATATTAAGGGAACGGTCCCGGAAATAGAGGCGGTCGGGAGTCAAATCCAGCAGGTGTTCATTAACTTGATCCTGAACGCGGCGGATGCCATGCCCGATGGCGGCATCCTGGAAATTACAGCCCGCGCATTTGATAATTGTGTTGAGATATTATTTCGCGATCACGGCCGGGGAATCCCAGCCGAACAGCAATCCAATATTTTCGAACCGTTCTTTAGCACAAAAGATGGCGGTACCGGCCTGGGGCTGACAGTGAGTTACAATATAGTTACTGCACACGGCGGCACCCTGGAACTGCTTCCTCAACGCGGCCCCGGTGCCTGTTTTCGAATATACCTACCTCTAGGAGGACAACAATGAAATCCAATATTCTCGTAGTCGATGACGAGCCTGTTGCGCGCCAGTCACTCTCCGACATCCTAAAACTGGAAGGGTTCGTGGTGTCATCCGCTCCCAATGGACAGGCGGCGGTTGAATATGTCCGCACCCATCCCGTGGATGTGATGATCGTGGATTTGCGAATGCCCGGCATGGATGGGCTGGAAGTGGTGCAGGTCTTGAATCAACTCTCACCTGAAACAGAGGTGATCCTGTTGACGGCCTTCGGCTCCACTGAAACGGCCATTCAAGCCCTGCGCCTGCGCATCCACGATTATTTATTGAAGCCAGCTTCCCCTGCCCAGGTTATTTCAAGTGTGAAGAAGGCGCTTACCCGTCGCTTTGCAAAATCGCAGGCGCGCAACATCGAATCTGATGAAGCAGATGAGGCCATGGAGGTCATCACTTTGAAGGATGGCACGATGATCGATCTTTCGCGCCGTCAGATAAAGCATAAAAGCAAAGTGGAGCATCTCACCCCGGCAGAGGGAAGATTGCTTCGTATTCTAATGAAGAATGAAGGCAAGGTATTTTCACACCGTGAGCTGGTGTTATTGGTGCAGGGATACGATACATCCCAGCGCGAAGCGCCGGAGATACTACGTCCGCTGGTAAGCCGCTTGCGGCATAAGCTGGAACAATTCCCTGCATTGTCCGAGCAGGTGGTCAGTGTCCGCGGGACGGGTTATTTGTACGAGGGAAATAAATAGTTAGAAGAAAAAACGCACCAGATAGGTGGGGAGTAGTCAAAGCGTCAAGCTTATCTATTGGTATATTCCCATTGACAATGGCTTTATCTGTCTTTAGGGTCACAGAATTTACCAAGAGATTTGCAAGTTTTTCACGCTTGGCAAAATCTGCTTTAGCCATAGCACGCTGAAAACGGGCTGATACATCGCCCAACATACCCATCGTGATTTTTTGCTGTCCTAAGCCTTCTGTGTGGCTTAGGATGGCTTTCTTTTTGGCCTCTATGAATCCCCGCCTATCTGAAATCTTCATTTTCTGCGCTTTCAACTCTTCAAGGCTAATAATTGCTTCGCGGTATGCGTCAAGAATCCTTTTTTCCTGAACATCTAATTGATTGAGTTCCTTGTCAAACTCATCGAACGACTGATTGAAAGATAATTTTTCTTTCTTCGCTTTTATTCGTTTCCCAAGTTGCGCCTTGATGTTTTCAGGGTCACTCAATAATTCTGTCAAGCCTGACCATATTTTTTCATCAAATGGTTTATGCTTAACTTGGATTATTTCATCATGCGGTTTTGACGTGACATTTTTATTGCGCTTTGCTCCACAAGAATAATAAGTTGATTTATTGCTAACATACCCCGAAACCATACTTCCGCATAAACCGCAAACCACCAAGCCGCGCAATAAATAATTATGCTTGTTGTTATTCCTTCTCGCTCTGTATGCGTTCTGCTTTAGTAGTTCCTGCGCTTTGTTCCATACTTCTCTGTCAATGATTGCAGGAACTGGAATCCCAAACCAATCTTCACGGGGGCGCAATTCATTAGTTGAATTTTTATTTTTTCGATATTGTTTGGATTTCGGTGTTCGCTTCGATTCCACTTTATGATGCCGAAGCATATACGCCATTCCTGTATAAACTTCATTTTTCAAAATACTATAAATTTGACCTGACCACCAATTTAGATTTCGACAAGGTATGTTTTCATTTCGCAAACGTTTGACAATGGCAGTGCCTTTCACATCCTGATTGATATACAAGTCATATACATATCGGACAATCCTCGCTTCTTCGGGATTAATTTCCCAATGTCCAACGCTGTTATTATCCTTTGGAATGTAGCAGTATCCATAAGGCGGATTACTTCCATTGATTTGACCTTTCTTTATCGCATGAATAGTTCCGCGCCTCATGCGGTCAATTATCTTGGCTCTTTCATACTCTGCAATTACGCCTTGAATATTCATCATCAAATTACCTTCGGGGTTATTTTCAAAATTTTGATTGGTAAAAATAACCTGAATCTTTCGCTTCTTGAATTCTTCAAGCAAAATAATTTGATTGGCTTGGTTGCGGGATAATCTGTCAGGAGAAAGAATCAAAACGCCTTCAATACTTCCTGATTGCGTCAAATCTCTGAGTTGGTCAAGCCCAGGGCGTTCTAATGTTGTTCCGCTGTATCCATCGTCAATACATTCATGGCTGATTGTTAGATCATGCGCCTTTGCATAATCTTTGAGGGCCTCAATCTGAGAATTAATTGTGCCTTCCTTCGCTTGTGTTTCTGAGCTTACGCGGGCATAGATAGCAATTTTCATTTTGATTATCCTTTCGCGCCTGAAATGGGGCGCATTCTAACATGATGGGAGTCGCGGCGCAATTGACGCGAGCACCGCGCAGAGCGGAAAATTGCTCCAAGTTTCAACGGCTGGGGCAAGTCTCGCCCGCTTTCGTTCGTCCACCTGTGCAATTTTTTCCACGCCTTCTGCATTTGCGTTTTCGGATAGCAAGCCTACAAAATCTGGTAGCAATAGTTCGGTAGTTGTACCTGCCAATCATCATGCGCCAATCTCATCAGGTTTTTTTATTTTGGGTTGTGCAAGTCTATATCGTTTTATCAGAGCAAAAAAATAAAAAAATCCAACTAGCGTACTATTGCAGGAAATGACACGAAGTCTACATGGTGAGCAAGGCAAGCATATAATTAGCGGCGGGGAAAATTACACTGTCGCACATTGCCGAAGCAGGATGCGCGGGGTTCCCTGCGAGCAGGGCGCGCGCGCCTGCTTCGGTGTGCGTCTTTGACAAAGTCCCCAAGACTATTAGTAGGGACTTTGAGACAATAGGACAGATAAAAAATATATTGTTCATAGTTCTATGGTCAAGGGCGGAAGCGGTTCTTCTCTGTCTGTAAGTGTTTTCGGGATGCCTGCATCAACAATCTTCTTGAGTTTGCGGTCAAGACTTCGCGGGTGCGTGCCTGCATCCTTTTCAATTTGCTTTTTTGATTTATCAATCTTGGATATGAGCAAACCGAAATAATAAATACCTGCGTTGTCTCCATAGGTATCGCAAAGTAATTTCAAGGCTGTATTCCGATTGGCAATTGAATTCCCAAGCAAACCAATTTTTGAAAGGTCGTCCTTCAAATTTTCAACAATACTTTCTTTTGATATTTCCTTCAAAGTTGGCTTATTTATACTGAATAGTTTCTGAATGTCTTTACCATCCATCAAGGTTATTTCTTGGCGTAGTATTCCATACGCTTCTGCATAACCTGATTCATGTTCCTTGTTATAAAACTTCGTGGTCTTGTGCTTAGCTCGGAATTCTGCGCCTTCGTTACGGTGATACTTTGTTCTGCGGTGGGGATATTCCAAATTACCGATTGCCCGTATATAGTCGTTTACTGCATCCCCGACTTGGTGGTTGTAGCACATATCAAGGCGAATCAATATTCCTTCGGCTAGGTCAAGTTTCGGAATGTTGGGAACTTGGTCAAGGCGGGCGTTTATGCTTTGTATCGCCTCATCAATGCTATTCAGCATTTTATAGTTATGCCCAAAAACCAATTTTGGCAAAGATAATTCAAGGGTCAATAACGGATTACCTTTGAAGTCTTGCGGGTAATAGGTAAATTTACACATCGCGTCATTAATTACGGGATTGTAAATATAAACATCGCTTTCCCCTTTCGGGGTGCTTGTTGTTTTGCGTGTCCAGTTCTTCAAATGTTCTTCGGTGGGGTCAATCGGGAATTTCACGCGGATTGTGTCGAGCATGGTTTAGCCTCCAAGATTTCCGCCTCTCTTATTTCGCGTTCGTAATCTTCCAAGATGAGCGCAAGAATAATTTCCCAAGCCTCTGCAAGTCGTTCTTCTGCATCGCGGCTGGGGATATATTCATACTCAAAGGAAAAGTCATTCGTTGCGTTTGACATAAGAAAAGCCCAAGTAATTAACTTGGGCTGACTCTATCAAACTGACTTTTCAAACTGGGGACACAAATTTCGGTATTATCTGTCCCTTATCAACTTGTTGATGTCGCTTTGTAATCTCTGTATCCTCTTTTTCATGGATACTTCTTTTTTTCGTTTTTCAAATCGGTATGCGTTTGATGTGATGATGGGTGGGAATTCTTCAGGGTGTCGCTCGGCATAAATATCTACAATGTCTTTAATTTTCATTCCATTCAATTTCAATGATAAGTATCTCGCAGTATCTACATTTTCATCGTTTAGAGTCGGTCTGTCATGTCCAAAGGTTTCTGTGTATTTGCTTCTAAATTGGGAAGAAATTTCTTTCGGGTCCCCGAGTTGTCCAATCATTGCTACAATTGTTTTATTTCCTAAAAATGATGTGGTGTAAACAGCACCAAGCCAGCCTTCTGGAATGGCTCGATTTTTCCCTGTCATAAGATTTTCAATAATTCGGTCTATCAGGACTTTATAGTACTGGTCTATCTGTTCTTTGATAGGTTTTAGAATTCCACGAAGTAAAGCGTAAGCATCAATTAGTATTTTGCGTATATCTTCGGGAACATCATTTCGATTTTTCAATTCAGGCGGTTCGTTATCATCATTGTCAAAAAGTTTATATATCTTCAAATACTCATCCGAAACCAAGGTTGGCGTAGTGCGGACACGTTCTTCAACATCTTTTCGGACTGTTTCCCAATCAATACTTTCATCTGAAAACAGGATATCAAGTAATGCGCTATCTTCTGCGGTTATTTCAGGAATATTATATTTTTCCCTGACATCCCTAATAATCGGGAGTATGTCGGGATGAGATGATAAAACATTACCCAAAACCTGGGCTTCATTCGTCATATTTTCGCCTCCTGATAAGTGGAATTGCAAAACGGATTATAGCGGATTGTTTGCTATAATTATTTATCCATGATTTTGTTTGGAGGAATGATGACAGCTAATCAAAAAATTGATAAAGATAAATTTGAAGCGGCAATGCGTATTGCTGAATTCTGCATTCGCCAATTTAACGAGAGACGAGACTATTCTTGGAAAATTTCTTTAGGCTTTTGGGCAGTAATTATTGGAAGTGTTGCAGTTGTTAAAGAATATTTTCAAACATTTCCTGACAACTTGTGTTTGAGGATTTTTATATCTATTTTAGTTCTTATAGTAGGGGGGAGTACAGTTTGCTTACATCGGTATTGGTTGAAAAGTGTAGCTAAAGCAGATAAATTCGATAAGGACTTGGCTTTTGAGGCAAGAGATCGAGCAATCAATTATGCTCATCTTAAATTAATTAATGTGCCACCTCCTAAATATAAAACTAGTGAAGATTACAAGGATGAAGAAGATTGGTCATTCAAATTTCAATATCTTGCAACCCTAATGTTGGTCGTTATTGTGGAGATAGTATTTTTTTGTTTTATGTTTTTGTATGAAAAACCTTTATAAATTGTAATAATGGATGCTTGATAAGGGATTATATATTATGACAAAAAATATTTTTATGTATTGGTCTGGAATAATAAAACAAGCATGGGGTAAAACCAAGGCGAAGCTCGGTATTGCTGGAATGCTTTTGGATTTTTTCATTGCTGTTAGCGGTGTGTTTCTTTATCATTATTTTACAAATGATGGGAATTACAGCATAGGCGAAATTGTCTTTGGGTTAGTAGTATTTTCAGGAATTATATTGTTGGTTGAATTCTGGTATATTATTACAACGCCAGCCTTGCAAGATATTGAACAAAAAGAAATCATTACGAAAAACAATATGTTGGAATTGAGGGTTGGTATCGGCGAAGAAGATTTGAACGACAATATATATCTCATTTTTCAAAGTTTTTATGAAGATGTAGATATTGCTGAAATGTTTGTTCAAGTCGAAGAATTTTTTGTGTCTAATTTGAACGCAAAAGATTTTTTTGAAAAAAATTGGAAAGGCTGAGCGAAAGGATATATTCTGTGATAGCAAGTATGTTGGAAAAACGCTCAAGTGGGTTACAAGTAATGGGTCAATAGAACGGATACCATTAAAGCCGCATGAAAGCGCAAACGCCTTATTTTTAGAAGGAGTTTCTGATTCAGAAGTTATGCATTTCGGATTTAATATGCTTGGTTTCCGCACTGACGTAAACAAAAATGATTGGAAGAAAAATGGTATATACGAAGTTTATGTTGATGTCTATGGTAAGATTTATAATGAGACAAAATATCGCAAACAATCATTCGTTGTTTTGATAAAGTTCGAGCGTGGAAAAGAGATTGAGATATTACACTCAATTGCCAAAGATTTTTATCAAGGTTAGTTCAAATAAGCATATAGCTAAAGTAAAATTACAAAAGCGCCCTTACAATAAGGGCGCTTTTGTTGCTAAAAACTTATTTCGATTTCAAACGGAATAAGACGTGTTGAGTCTGGCTCGCTTACATGGTGCGTTTTTTTATACGAATTATTCGTAGGGCCCAAAGATGTCATTTGGCAGGTCCGGTGCGCGGATCCATGAGAGCCAGCCGGTTTTTCCGCTATGCGTCGGCGGCGGGATATTCTCGTACATGACCAGGATCAGGCTCAGGCCGAGTCCGACCGCGCCCAGCCATTGAAGCAGAGACAGGTTCTCGCCGAGCAGAATGTGGCTAAAGAGGATCGCGACCAATAGTTCGGCGAGTCCTAATAATGCAGTTTGCATTCCGCCAATCTTCTTGACGCCGAGGAAGAGGGCGATCCGCGAGAAGACAGTGACAAAGGTCAACCCAAAGACCGGCAGCCAGGGCGTATTGGCGGCGGGCCATGCGCGATCAAACAACAAATAGGCCGGGACAACGACTGCGCTCATGGCAAGCAGTGTGTAAAGCGCAACTGTTGGCGCTGGAACTTCATAAAGCACGCGTTGATTGATTGGCAGATGCATCGCGTACAGGATGGATGCGCCGATCATCATGAAGACACCGATCAAATCTGTGGATTGATCCGGCACGCTCGTAAGCAGCAACACGGCAATCGTGGCGAGGCCGATGCGAAAAAATGTAAGGCGTGTCGGGGGTTGGTGATCCAGAATAAGCCAGATCGCTACAAAAAACGGATAGAGGGAATATAGCAGTTGACCCACGCTTGCATCGAGTCTTGCAAGCGCAAGATAATAAAGCAGTGATCCAAATCCATTGATCGCGCCGGCCAGGCCACAGCCGATCAAGCCGACCGGGAAGATATAAAGATACTGGCGATAGAATATGGTGATGACCAGTAGCAGGATGACGGCTGCGAAGCTGGTACGCAACGCCACAACCGCAAAAGGCGAAAAGCCTTGCGTGATGGCAAGCTTCCCAAAGACGGGCGCCAGCCCGAGGAATAATGCTGAGCTGAAGGCCGCGGTGATTCCAGCCGTTAGTTTTTTTTGCAAAGATGCCAGCCTTTATGGATGTTCTTGCAAGAAAAGGATTACTTTATCAATGCTTTTACTTCTTCAAGGAATTCATCGTTTAGAAAATCCCCTTTTTGCATCAGGGATTGTATCTGGCCGCTGAGTCTGTTCTTTTCATCCGGGGTGAGCTCTTTTGCGGTTGCAACGATGACGGGGATGGTTGCTGTTTCCGTTTTTGCGCGCAACAATTCGATGACGGTAAACCCATCCATTTCAGGCATCATAAGATCAAGGATGACAAGGTCGGGCAGTTCACGCTGGATCAATTCGATTCCTTCGCGGCCGTTTGATGCTTCAAGGATGGTGAAGTTACCTTGCGATTGCAGGATGCGGCGGATAAGACGGCGCGCTTCGGCGGTATCCTCCACGATTGCGATCTTCGGGAATCGCTCCGGTGCGACTTGTGTGAGGGCGGCGAGCAGTCCTTCCTGCGGAGTTTCCTCGGGGGTCGGGAATTTTACATCGCGTGACCAGTTTTCGCCGAGGAGGCTCGGGTCGGCCGGCATGGTATGGCCGGTGCAGTTTACTACGACAGTATCGCTGGGTTTGATGATGCCCGCGCGGATCAGTTTGAATAAGCCGGCAAATGCCACTGCGGCGGCAGGTTCCGCCGAGATTCCCTCCATCTTTGCCAGTACATGCATGGCGCGAAACGCATCTTCATCGCTTACGCTTTCAAAAGCGCCGTTCGAGCTGTTTACATAATCACGGAGGAATTCGTAGGCGCGGCCGGGGTCGCCGGTTGCGAGAGTTTCGATGCGTGTCTTTGGCGAGGTGACTGGTTCCACCTTGTCCAGTCCTTTTTTCCAGCTGTTCACCATTGGCGCGCAGCCTTCCGCTTGAATGGGGGCAAACGCAGGGATGCGGTCTGTCCATCCCATTTGCTTCATTTCACGGAAGCCTTTATAGACTCCGAGCGGACCCATCCCGCCGCTGATGGCTTGCACATACCAATCAGGTGTGCTCCAGAGGACGTCAGTTGGCGGGTCTTGAACGGCTGTCAGTTGCTCGGCAATTTCGAAGGCAATGGTTTTCATCGCCTCGATGGAAGTTATGGTGCGCGCGCCCATATCCTGGTACAGACGACGCTGGCGGGCAAACTCGGAAGCGACCTGTTTGCATTGATCGTATGAGCCGGTGATCTTGATTACCTGGCTTCCATACAATGCGATCTCGCGCATTTTTACAGCCGGCACAAGGCTTGTGACAAATGCCCACAATTTCACCCCGGCTCGCGATGCGTATGCAGAATACGAAATTGCGACATTGCCCGTGGAGGCCGCCACCATTTCAGTGATGCCCGCCTCTTTCAAAGCGGCAATCGTAACCGATGCCTGCCTGTCTTTGAAGGAGGAAGTCGGCCCCTGCCGTTCATCCTTGATGTAGATATTTGGACAGCCCAGCATCATGCCCAGATTCACCGCGCGGATAAGAGGTGAGCCTCCTTCGCCAAGTGACAGGCTCGTATTTGGATTCCGTACTGGTAATAGTTCGCGATATCTCCAAAGGCTGGAAGACCTTTTTTCCAATTTCGCCGGCAGGGTCTTGCCGATCATTTCGTAATCGTATTCCGCTTCACGCCATTGACTGTTACATTTTGGGCAGTTCGTGGATGTTGGATAATAGGGTGCATTATGCCCGCAATCAAGGCATTTGATGATAAAAGACACTGTAACAAGCTCCTGTTGATTTATT
>JACRBH010000142.1 GCA_016234535.1 Chloroflexota bacterium | reverse complement strand
TATGCGTGTGGTGATGGCGATCTCAGACCGCGTCTCCGTATTGGATTACGGTGAAAAGATCGCTGAAGGCACACCTTCGGAAGTTCAGAAGAATGAACGTGTGATCGAAGCGTATCTTGGCAAGGGCACATCACATAAATAAAGGCGAGGCACACGATGCTTGAATTAAAAGATGTCCATACTTACTACGGCAATATCCACGCCTTAAAAGGGATTTCGCTCACGGTGAATGACGGTGAAATCGTCACCTTGATCGGTTCAAATGGCGCGGGCAAAAGCACAACCCTGCGAACCATTCAGGGATTGAACAAACCGCGTTCCGGCACGGTTATTCTGGATGGCATGGAATTGCACAAACTCCCGGCGCATGAGATCGCGACACTTGGAGTTGCCCAAAGCCCGGAAGGCCGCATGATCTTCCCGCGCATGACCGTGATGGAAAACCTTGAAATGGGCGCTTATGTCCGCAAAGACCTGACCACCTTCAACGATGACCTTGAACATGTCTTCAAGCTCTTTCCCCGCCTGAAGGAGCGCATTTCGCAAAAAGGCGGAACACTCTCCGGCGGCGAACAGCAAATGCTCGCCATGGCGCGCGCGCTTATGGCAAAGCCGAAGATCCTGCTTCTGGATGAACCGTCCATGGGACTTGCGCCTCTGCTCGTGGAGTTGATCTTTGACATCATCAAGAAACTCAACGAGGAAGGTACCACCATTTTACTGGTGGAACAGAACGCGCTGATGGCGCTCTCCATCGCCCATCGCGGTTATGTGTTGCAAACAGGCGAGATCATCCTGAGCGACAGCGCTCAAAACCTCAAGAATGATGAGATGGTGCAAAAATCATATCTCGGTGTTGAATAAGCAGGAATAAAAATCAACTTGTTAGAAACCCGTTTTCCGCGAAAGCTGAAAGCGGGTTTCTTCTAAAATATCTCAAATTAGTAAAACGTCCCGTAGGTTTCTATGTAAAATGCTAGTAAGTCAGTCAAACCTACGGGACGATGCATAACTTCAGGAAATATCATGAACCTACCAACTACAGCAGACATTGTCATTATCGGCGGCGGCGTGATGGGAGCCAGCGCGGCTTATCATCTTGCGCAACGCGGATTGAAGAATATCGTCCTGCTCGAAAAGGAAAATTTCTTCGGGCAGGGCGCGACAGGCAGATGCGCGGGCGGAGTCCGTTATCAATTCTCGACCGAGATCAACGTTAGGCTGTCAATCGAGAGCCTGCCGATGATCGAACGGTTCAGGGAAGAGATCGGTCAGGATGTGGGGTACAAGCAATGCGGATATTTGCTGGTTGCAACAAACGAAAAAGATGCAAATAAATTCAAATACAATGTTGAACTTCAAAACAAACTTGGCGTGTCAACCCAATTCCTGAGCGGAGATGAAGTCCGCGGGCGGCTGCCGCTGATGAAATTCGATGACGCAATCGCAGGCACATTCAACCAAAAGGATGGGATCGTTGACCCCAACAGCGTGGTGATGGGATACATCAGCGCGGCGCAAAAAATGGGCGTAAAAGCCATCACGGGCACGGAGGTGGTTGGAGTCAGCCGAAAGGGAGACAATGTTGAAGAGGTGCAAACAACTCTCGGCGCGGTCAAGACGCGCATGATATTGAACGCGGCAGGACCGTGGTCGAGTCAGGTCGGAAAAATGGCGGGCGTTGACATCCCAGTCATCCCCCTGCGCAGACAGATGTTTACGACGAGTCCGTTAAAGGAATTGCCGAATGATTTTCCGTTCGTGATTGATTTTGCAAAATCGCTTTATTTTCACCGCGAAGGCGAAGGCCTGTTGATTGGCATGAGCAATCAAAATGAACAGCCCGGCACGGATCAAAGTGTGGATGAAGGTTTCGAATTGGAAAATCTCGAAGCCGCAATCGAGCGGATGCCTTTGGTCGAGAAGGCTCAGCGCGCATCGCATTGGGCGGGGCTTTATGAAGTGACGCCGGATGCGCACCCGATCTTCGGCGGCACGGACGTAAATGGATTTTATCTATGCACAGGTTTTTCAGGACACGGCTTTATGCACGGGCCGATCTCGGGAAAGTTGATGAGTGAGTATATTTTGGACGGTAAGTTTTCAAGCCTGGATGTTTCAATGCTCGACCTGAAACGCTTCGAAGAAGGCCGTTTGATTCAAGAGTACAATGTAGTT
>JACRBH010000150.1 GCA_016234535.1 Chloroflexota bacterium | reverse complement strand
CGCATCGTGTCTCATTCGCGCATGACGGTGCAGCCTGCCTGCGCGTTGCAGGAGCAAATCAACAGGGGCAAGATCGGACGCCATCACGTCAAAATCGAGGTCAAGGCTTTGTTCTAATACCTGTGTTCCAATCACGATCCCATGCTTTAGACGCTTCTCATTTCCAGGACCATATTTTTCGGAAATCTCGCCTTCGATTTGATGTCTTTGATCGAGCGGGAATTGTGCATGGAGTAGTGAACAATCCACCTCTTTAGGTGCTATTTGTCTTACTGCCGAAAATATTTCCTGTGCGCGTCTAACCGTGTTTGTCATCCAACAAGCGCAACCACCACTTTTCACTTGCTTCACGAGCCATTCTGCTTTTTGCATGGCTTCATCATCACCGAAATGCAGGGTGTTTGTATTCAACGTTATCCTACGTTCTAACTGCTGCGCAGGAGGCGTAGAAAGATATGCTTTGGATGAGTTTGCAATCCAAATACTTGGATAAGCGTCTTCACGCTCCTCTGCAGACAAAGATTTTGCGTTGTATGCTTTTAATAACTCTGACCTCCGTTTTTTCGGGAGGGTGGCTGAGAGCAAGATAACCGACGTGCCAATTGCCGAGAGCCACTCCAGCAGCCTGTAAATTATTGTTGTCATGTAAGTATCGTAAGCATGGACTTCATCCACTATCAATACTTTGCCAGCCAATCCTATCATCCGCAAGGAAACATGTTTTACATTCAGAACAGCCAACTCAGCCTGATCAATTGTCCCAACGCCAAACGGCGCAAGCAACGCCCTTTTCTTTGAGGCGAACCAGTCCTGCGCCTGTTTATATTCATTCCCTTTGCCGTTGGTTAGAAACTCCAGGCGTAAATCATCTTCATATAGCCATGCTTGTCCATGAACGAGTTTGATGCGGCTTCCCAATTCAAGATTTCGCGCTACATATTTTTGAATACGCCCAAACATTTGGTTGCTTGTTGCGGTTGTCGGTAATGCATAGTAGAGTTCATCTGTGCCGTTTGTTTTTGCCATGCGATGTGCCAAAGCCAAAGCGGCTTCGGTTTTACCTTCCCCAGTTGGGGCTTCGATAATGGCAATGCATGGCTCGGTAAATATTTCATCCGGCAAGTCATCAATGGCAGATTGCACAGGGCGGGCAGGCATACCTGGAAAGAGGCTGTCAAATTGAGATGGCGCAGAACTTGCGCTGGTTTGCATAAACCCTGCTGCTTGCACGGCACGCATAGCCTTTTCTTCAATTTGTTTAAGGTAATCTTCAAGACTGATATTGGGAGACGGTATAAAGATTTCGTTATTTGACCCGATCCAGTCGCATAAAATCGTAAAACCTGTCAGAGTCATTATTGCCGTAGATATATTTTCTGGATTTGGAAGAGTAAGGGGCGTTTTTTTTAGTAATACCTCCGCTAACAGACTTGAAGATTGTTTTCTTAACTCTATCCAAAGATTGGGCTCTTTTTGCAGGCGCGCTTTATTCTCCCTGACCTGGCTGCTAGACGAGAAATATCCGTGGTGTCCTCCTGTTAAATCTTGTAATGCTTTATGAAGGTTTTTAGGAAGTTCTTTTTCTAAGTCGTGGAGTGCAAAGAGTTCACTAATCTCCGCATGGGATGGTTTATTTTCCCATTTGAATGAGCCAAACTCGAACCCGTTTTTTATCAGCCGCTCTCGTTGTATCTCATTTTGATATTGGAAAGGAGCAGAAATTTTTCCTATATCATGTAACGCTATAAACCAAGGCAGCCATTCTCTAATGGTGTTTGAATTTACCCCAAGAGCTCTTCCCAGCGTTTTTTTCCAACGGGGTGAAGCGTCATTACCGAGCAAAAATCTTGCTACAAAAGCAACGTCAAGCATGTGGAATAGAACAGGATGATATTCGTCCGGGTCAATACTTCCTTTTTGAGTCTTTCCCCAAAGAAGTAAAACGCGGTTTTCAATTGAAGTGTTGCTTTTATCAGTCCCCCCAATTGTCATATAGAGTTGCATTAATTTTTGCGCTTCACGTTTTATGTTGCTTTTCAAATTCTCAGGCTCCAACACCTCGACCTCCGCACCCCAACCGCGTACCCAGGGAAGCATCTCGCGCCACTCGGTAACATCCGCGCTCCAGAGACAGCCGCCGTCTTCAGTGTCTGTCACGGTTTCCAACGGATGCCAGATACTTTCCTTTACACGCCGTGCCGCTTCCTTATTGAAGCGCAGTTTCACGGTGATGGGTTCTTTATCACCGTACCAAATTCCCCAGGCATGTTTCAATAATTGCTGATCGTCAAAGTCTGCGGGGATTTCAAATGTTTCACCTGAAAAAAAGGCTGAGTCGATGCGGTCAACTTTGAAGGGTGTGATCCTTTCGGTTACTTCACTGTAGGCGATCACATAAACGCTGTCGCTCCAAATCGAAGGCTCAATCAGATACGGGTGGATGACATGGTTTCGGAATTCGTCCATGCCAAAAGGTTGGTAACGAACGCGCACCTTCCTCTGTTCCACCCAAGCCAGTGCTAGGATTTCAATGATCTTTACTCGCTCAGGGTCTTTTTCCTGTTTCAAAACTGCATCTGCCGCTTTGAGCAATTTCTCGGTCATCGGCTGGCGCAAGGTTGCCGCGAGTTTTTCCACCGCGTTTGCCGCATGTGGGTGATGGAAACGGGTTTGACGGGAGGTTTTGCGCGCCGCCAAATAAAGGGTTAGTGCCTCATGTAAATTGACCTTGATCTCTGAAATGAGTTTTGTGCGCGGAATGTGATAACGTCCCTCCTCATCTTTTTCAATCGGGTATTGACCTGTCAACTCAATACGATCACGGTAGATCAAGGTACGGTCCACGTCCAGCCGTTCTGCCATTTCAATATCTGAAAAGGCGCGCTGGATATAAAGCCGCTTCATCTCTTCCAGTCGCTCTGCTTTTGTCATTCCGCTCATGTCTGCTCCATGCCACAACACATCATCATTTTTATGACTTGTTCTTGCAATAGAATAGCACAACGCCCCATTGAATTCTGCAACATTTTTATTGTGATTCCTGAAACGGCCACAAACCACCCTTATCATCTTCGGCAATATAAAGTTTCTTGTCTTCGAGGGCGGGAAGTGAACGAGTCACTTCACTACGATTGAGTCCCAATAGACGAGCAATAAATCCCGCCTTTTTTCCTGGATTTTCCTGAACTGAATTATAGATGTTTTCGAGCTTTTCGTCATCGGTTTTTCGCGCCATGATATGCCTCTGTAAGGTTGAATTTCTTCAACAATACGGGAGGCATGTTGCAAGTACTGCAACAATTCATTTAGAAATTATTGGTTTTGACCGCTGTTTCCTGATCGTAATCAAGCAATTGACTGGTCAAGCCTGCCTGTATGCGTCGCTCCATCTGTGGTCGAACGGTCATTTCTGGGGTGAAATGCTGACGGAATTTTTCTGACGCAGTTAAACATGGGAGTTATATTCTGTGACTTCGGTGACTTAAGACATTGATAATCTCAATAGATGGAATATAATCAAGCCAAAAAGAGTGGAGGGTACATATGAGTAGCGACCAAGAACAGATCAGGGAATTGGCAAAATTCTATTCAGATTTGGTGATCAGAGACCTGGCGCCGGACGAGGCCGGCTTTTCTTCTGCATGGGTGGATGGTTATCTGGATTCTGGGGTTAGCCTGGATCAAGCCCTGAACGCAGAGGGTTCATCAGAAGATTTCATGGGGTTTGGGTCGGTTGAATTGGCAACTGCCATTATTGCGCCTGTCATTGTCGAGGCGGTCAAGGTGTTTCTGCCCCGACTTCTCGAAATCGCCAAGGCAAAAAAGACGAAGGGCAATGCTCATCCTTTGGACGGGATGCAGGTGGAATTGAAAAAAGAAAGGGATCGAATTCTGCTGTTGATCAAGCCGGGTGGAAAAAGTAAAAAGGCGACACAAGAAGCCATTGATAAGATATATGACAGTTTGATCAAAGTACTTAAAGAATAACCGGTTTCTCAAAGTAGATTTCACCTCCATTATGAATCATCAAAACTCCCGTGAAGGATCTCAATTCTTTATTACCAGGTTAACGAACCTGTTGTTTGTATTGGTGATGCTCTATCCGATTTTGGAAAGCATCTTCCTGCTTGTCCTCAATACTGAGCCCAACGAATTTCAGAACAAGCTAAAGGCTGAAACTCTTCGAACCTACCTTCCCTATTTTCTCGCCTTATGGCTATACTACTATTCAGTGCATAGAAGTTTTGCAAAATCGAATCTGAAACTACTGCAGTCCGATGATGAAAAAGGAAAGTTTATTTATGGGTGGCTTGCTGAGATCGGGGTTGGCGATGTCACTGTATATGTGTCCGATGAAAATAAAATTTCATCCTATGCGTTTGGAACGAAACGACATAAATATATAATGATTACGCAAGCGGCGTTGGACGGGTTGGCCGATGATGAATTGCGTGCATTGCTCACGCACGAGGCGGGTCATCACTATTTTGGTGATGTATGGAAATTTACGCTGGCGAGAGCCCTGGCCATCTCCATCCTGGCGGCCAGGCTGATCGTAACCGTATCTGGCATATCGTCCACCAATAAGATCAATGAGAGCGACGTCGGGACATTGCTTTACTACCTTCCAGCCTTCTTGGGTTTCTTTGCATATGCGATTATGAGTACGGGTCTCCTGGCGATTACACGGCTGCGCGAGTTGACCGCTGATAGTTATGCACTTTCAAAAATGGGGGATGATTCAGCTTATAAAAGACTGTCCGCCAAAATATATTTCTTTGCACTGAAACACCCTTCCGTAAAGATGCGCTTCCAGGTGCCGGATATGTTCAGGTTTCATCCTGTAGGCAGGAAACGCGGTCTTCTTTCATGGGAGAAGCCTGATGACTACATCGCCGATGTCATATTTGCGTTTGCATTCATGGGGTTATTGTTGGGCGCACTAATTGGCATTCATGGATTGATTGAAATGTCAATTTTACTGACGCTGCCCCTGGTTTTTATCCTGGGCAGCCCGGCGCTTTATTCCATCTCCGGATCGCTGAACAGCATCAAAAGAAGCCTTGGTATCATTTTCAGTTTTACAGGTGCTGCTTCGCTGACCGTTTTGCTTTTAACCCTGCCTTGGTCCATCGTGCGATACTCGGGTCCTCAATCAATCTCAAATTATGTTCCGTCTCAAATGACGATTAAGTATTATTTTGCCCCTGTGCGGACGATCCAGAATGACTTTTACCAGTTGTTTGATAACTACATGCTCACCTTCATCGCTGGCGGGTTCTTGCTGCTTTTGTTTCTGTACAGTACCGAAAAGATCAAACAGTTGTCAAAAGAGATATCGATTGCGAGGATCAAACTCAGAACCATCCTTGTTTTTGCGCTTTGGGCAGTTCTCTCTCTGACGATGATTTATTATTGGGTCGATGCGTTTGGACCGTTTCCAGTGGTTCGCTACGTTCTCCCTTATTTGAATGGCGGGTGATGCAGCATATGAAAAGACTGATTAAAATCATTGATAACGATAAAACCGCCAGGGTGGTAAAAGCCATTCTCGGGTTTTTCATTGCCCTGGCTTGGCCCAACTTGCTGATATTGTTTCTGAAGGAACGCGCGGATCCCCGCTATTTACAAATGCAGGCATGGCCTCTGTTCGCTCTTGATATCCTGCTGGCCATGTTGTTTTGGCTGGTTGTTACTCAATATCCACGCCTGCTCGCCATTGCTACAATTGGCACGCCGCTCTTGGGTGCAGGGTTACTATTCTTCCTGGTAAATACATACGCCGGTCAGGGTCAGATATTTTTTATTGGGAATTTATTTTATAAAGAAGCGGGGTCTGTTGGCGGTGTTGTCTACTTCATCAGTGCGTCCACGCTGATGTTCGTCTCGGAAATTCCCAGGCGCATCCCTTATGGGGAGATATGGTTCTTGTTTTCCATTGCATTGGTTACCATGCTTCCATTTCCTGCCGGATCCCAGCTCGATATCCTGCTCACATGGGTACTGGTATTGACCGGTTCCGCTGGCCTGTTGGACCTGCTGACCGATCTGATTCTTTACATTCGTTGGGAGTTTTCCACGCTTGGGAAGGCTGCATGAAAAAAATATCCCTGCCGTTGATTGTGGTGATCAACCTTGTGTTTATGACGATCGGGTTGCTGGCATGGCGCATCCCGTTTTCCGGTTTGTTGAGTGATTTCTATTTTAATAGGGCTTTCACGGAATTTCTGGTCAACGGAATGGAGAGCAGTGAGGCTAGGGACTATCTCACCCGTGCCATTGAGATTGATCCGGAAAATTATGGTGCGCGTTATTATCTGGCCCATTCGTTTTATTTGGTCGAAGATTATCAGAATGCTGCTCAGGAATTCCAATCGTACGTGGCGATTTCCCCCCTGAATTCAAGCGCTCATTTTCAATTGGCGGAATCCTATTTTAAATTGGGACAGTACGACCTTGCTACACAAAGCTATGTAGAGACTCTGCGACTGGAACCTTTGGATGTTGATTACCTAGATACATCGTTGAAACGTTTTCAAGTCATGGGCAGGGATGCCGAATATTTTTCTACGCTATATCAACTGGCTACTTATACCGCCGATCCGTCAGAACGAATTAAGTTTTCGAACGAACTGTCACAGTTGTTCGAAAACTCTTCGGAAGCAATCGATGTCGGAACCGGTGTACCGTTGGGGTTTGGCCGACAGTCCTCGGCAGGGGTGACTCCAGATGGACGCTTGTACATCCTTGCCCACAGCCGACGTTTTCCCAATCTGGTGGTTGTTTCCGTCTCGGAAGATGAAGGCGAGACCTGGACCGTAACCAAAGTGCTTTATGTTGCTTATATTGCCAATGGAGCGGACGGAGTCATGGCCCTTGGTCCAGATGGATCGATTCATCTCTTTTATGGAGATCGGGGAGGTCCATCGATATACACGAATACTACCTCCGATTTTAACCAGAAACTTCTTGTGTCCGCTGTCGGTGACTCTCGCCAACTAGCAGTAGACTCGGACGGACACGCGCACATGGTTTGGTTCAATGAAAAGGATAGCATTTATTATTCAGAGGTGAGTGATTCAGAATTCGTTGGACAGCCAGAATCCGTTGGAGCGGGCTTGTTCCCTTCTCTGGCACTGGAAGGGGTTAGGGTGATTGTGACCTATAACGTGTCCGCGAATTTCCCCGACCCGACCGGTGGCGTGCTGATCAGCGAAAGAGTGGATGGTCAATGGTCAAAAGGCGATCAAATATCCACGTCAGGCGTATGGGCTGGTGCCTCGGTGGTTAAAAGCATAAATGGATTGGTACATGTCTTGTACATTGAAAACTCCGTATCGGGGCCGCTGTTAGTCCATGCCTGGCGAGATGCCCTTGGTACGTGGAAGTACGCATTGGTGGACGAGCACTACATCCCCTTCATTCCCAAAGGGCTGGCCTTTGGCGGACGCACATCGCCTGCAATTCAATCGGTAGGCAACAAGATATATTTCCTGTGGAGATCAGGCAGCGAATCCTCACCCATCATTCTAAAATCCTTTGACCTGGGAACTGAACAGATGGGATCGTCTGATATTCTTGACACTCTGGAGGATGCTGTTTTTTCTTCCGCCCCTTCATTCTTGACCGCTCGATCTCAGACAGAGGGAATGAATCTGCTTTGGGCGAAGGATGACGCAGCAGTTTTTGAACCCGGTTCGGGCTTGCCATAATTCCCAGGAAGGGTATGTGGCTATGGTCTACTGATCTTGGTTGATCCATGCATCCATTCAATATTTGACGCACATCTTCAACTCTTACTCACATGGTTAATTATCTCAGAGGTCTTCGGGAGAAACGATTAATTATTGTTGATTGAGTTTTAAGTCCATTAAAGTAATAACTGGAAATAATGTTCTGTTATTTGCAATATCATCTCGTACTCTGCCGGATTACATGGTGGTTACCTTTCCCCATTCTACTATGGGCGACTTCCCAAACTTCTTCCAATTTCCCAATATGACAGCCACATCATTCGGTAATCCTGCACAGGTACACCCCGCGGCTTCGTGAACCCAATTGGTGCTTAGCTGTGCATACACCAACCGCGCCCCAGTGCGTTCACATAGTTTCCGAGCCTGGTTCAATCGCTTGGTTGTAATATCCGAAATCGTATCTTTGCTTTTATGCCCGTCCCCAACCTCCAGCCAGAATAAAGTTTCATATCCATGAATTCTCCCCCAGGCCAGGCCATCGGGGATCACAGATGTTTCAGGAATACGAACCTCACTCCAGCCGGTCCAAATCTCTGCATGCGGCCAGGCGGTCTGCAGCCATGCCGGCCACCGACGCGAGATGCGGCGGTGTTCAAATCCGATCTGCCGTCGATTTTCCTCCAGTCGGGATGAAAAATCCACTTTTTTAGGTATGTTCCAACTTCGCAATGCAATCGAAAGCCCTTTTGGTTTTAAATGCCAGAGAGGGCAGGGATCCATTTCAGGCGGCATTGTTTTGTTTGAATTAAATCTTACGCCGATCTTGTACACCACCAGTTTTTTTTCCTCAAGACTGGCAAGAAGATATTTTGTGCCGTCGATGGATAAACCTATAAGAGATGCGATCTCATCAACATTTCCTTTATCCATCCTGCCCAATGCTTGAAGGCATCGAAGTTCTTCGGGTGAAACAGTTTGTGGTCTATCCTCCACAGAAGGTGTAGGCTGTGAGCGTGAATATAGCAAGGTCGGGGGGCGTGAAAATTGCAGGTAGTTCAATTCTGCGTCCCCGCGTGTTACAGCAAAGGGCAGGGCAAGACCCACCAATGATTTGCGAACCTCAGCTGCAAACCACTCACCAGGCCCATCAACTTGGACCCAGATCGACGCGCTGGATCTTTTACTCCGCGCATGGGACGCCATGCGGTGTAATGGTTCTTCATAATAGAAGGGCGGGACGCAGGCCAGGGAGGAGATGCGAAAGATAAAGGTGTCTGACCAGCCGTCTTCAAAAGGCAAGCTGACCCAATCTGGGAAGGTTACGTTACCAATTCGTACAGTCATATGTTAGTCCGAGCAGCCGATATAAATGTATTCATCTTCGTTGAAAAATAATTGTGGGTCAAGCCAGACATAGCTGCCTGCCTCTGTCTTGTGCTTGATGCCATAGTGCAAATGCCCGCCTGTGCTGTTGCCTGTGTTACCGCTCAGCCCGATCTCATCCCCATATTCCAAAATATCGCCCTCGGATACTTCAATGCTGCTTAGATGTGCCAGCCAGATTTGATAGCCATCGTTCTCCACCACCACCAGGTTTCCCCACGGCCCATTCTCTGCAGCCCACACCACCTTGCCGCTGATGGTGGTGTGGATCGGAGTCCCCTCATTCATGGGAAAGTCGCTGCCCGTGTGAGACTCATATCTCGGATCGTGAAAGAGACAGCCCAGTAATGGCTTGTCATACCAAACACTCCACAGTTGAACACGGTCAATTATGGGCAGGCCATGAATCATGGTCTCTGTTCCGATATATCCGTCCCATTGAACTGCGCTCAGCCCGGCCGGGGACGAACTGCCATTCAAACCATATGCCCCATTGTCACTGCTCTCGGCATGTTGAGGAATATCCAAAAGCCATTGTGTTACGGCGGGCTGCGCCCAGGCGGGTAGTTGTGGAATGGTCAGCGCGACCAGGATTACATATCCAATGACAAAGGCCGTTCCACAAAATAACGGAGCGACCATCAGAACAAGCGAAAAACGAAAGATGCCTTTCACTACAATACGCGACCCAGACGATCTAGGCGAATCTCGCCCTGCTGTCCAGCTTGCAGCCCCATTGAGGCTTCAATGGACAAGCCGTTGCGGATCATGCGCATCGAGAGCCAATATGAAACGCCTGAGCCGATGATCACAGGCGATAACAAGAATGGATTGGCGGAATATAACCTGCCTGTCTCGGGAGTTGTAATGGCAATCACCACCAGCACAGAAGGTGGAAAGAGCGCTAAAAATCTGGCCTGCCATTCCACACCTTTGGCGGCGGCGCGGGCGCGGGATAATACTTCCACCACTGTGCCCAATGTTTTTCGCAGGGATGCAACCAGCGGACCGATCTCGATGCGGCCTTCGATGGAAGCGAGTAGTGAAGTGGCAACAATATCCACCGCAGGATTGTCCCAGGCAGTTGTCCATTCACGCACGGCCAGCGCAGCTTCATCGGCTGGGGCGGTACGTAGTCGGACTACCAAATCGTTCAAAACCATTCTCCCATCAGGTCCCACAGCCTGCGCCGCATCATTGAGCGCATCACCCAAAGGTTTGCCCTGCGACAACAGAGTCTCGACCACACTCAGCCCACGCAAAATATCCTTGGCTTGCTTCAAGCGAAACTCCTGACGCTTATCAGATAACGTGCCCGCATACAACAACCCGCCCGCAATCGCAAACAGGATCGCGGGAAAGACTCCCAGAAATATTCCGCCAACCAATCCTCCCCCGACCCAGGCCAGAAATCCATACGCGATCTGATTGAAGGTCAGCCCTGTTCCAGTTTGTTGCGCGAATTTCTCAGGCTCGAATCTTTTCTTCGGCTGCGCAATGCCCATTGCGCGCGCCATGCCTGCTTCATCGACAGTGCGTCGCCAGCCGAATGCGATTGGGATTGCAGCCAGTGCCAGCGCAGCGACCAGTGAAATTAAAGTTTCCATTTATATTCTCCTATTTGAACCATATCGAAAGTTCCTCAGCTCCACCATTCGCAAGCCAGACTGCAAAGTACACGCCCACGACTCCCAGCAGAGCCGTCACCAGCGGATAGACTCCGATCTCGTCCCACGCAAACTCAATGGGATGGATAACAGTCTGTGCAGTGAATGATGACGCATTACGGTCAGGGTTTTGTGTGCTGTGCAAGGGTCGTGTTGCATTTTGCTGATTGACATACTTGCGGCTCTGCCTCGAATAGCGAAAGCGGCGAGTCAGCCAAACTTCGGGTGGGACGCGGTCGGGACCGAGACGCAGCAAGGCCAGTGCCATGAATCCAACCAGCACCAGAAAACCAACCACCACCTTGCCGACAAAAGATACTGGCAGGAACAAACACAGCACGGCTAGCAATGCGCCAGCGCCGAGGATACCGAGGTCACGGTCGTTGAACATGGTGTCCTAAAAAGGCGCAGCCGGTTGAAAATTCTTGAGCATCTCACCGACCTGCGGCAGGAAAAGGAAGGCGAACAAAACAATGATCACCAGCCCGACCACGCCGATGATGGCCATCGAAGTCATGCGACTTCCGCCAAAGGCCATACCTGCCGTGCCTTGTAGAACAAAATACAAACCGCCAAGCAGGGCGACGACGATCAACAGACCGGCCATGAAGGCCCAGGCATCGCGGGCGATAGCAAGAATTTGTTGCAGGATGGGATCGAACATAAAATATTTCTCCTTGATGGTTTCAACAGGTTCCGAGGAACCATGCGGCGAGTGGAATGGCCGCGCTGGCCAGGATCATGCCGAAGATCGCTTCGGCGCATTCGATCAGTGCGTGAGAAAAAGAGGAGGCTCCGCCGATCGAAGCGGATAGCACGGAAATGAATGTAGCTTTGAGCATCCGTAGTGCTGCCAGGCCGCCGATCAAAGCGGAGGCAAAGGTTCCCAGCTCGCTGATCGGTCCACAGCCGCCTGCGCCTGGAAGGGAAGATTGCAAAGCGCTCACGATCTGTGGAATTCCAAGAAAGGCAAACAACCCGATCATTACGATGGACAGCAAGGCCGATACAGATTCCCAGACCCACAGGTTCGCGCCCAACATACTGGCTGAACTCACACGTAAAACTTGGGCAATACCTGCCAATAACACAAATGCCAGAAATGCGCCTGCCAGAGCCAGCCAGGCTTCACGCAAAAAAGCCAACACTAATGATGCTGCTTCGTTCATGAGAGGACCATTGGTTCGTGCCTGTGGAATTCCGATTCAAGGGCGGGATAAAAACGGGAGCCCCAGAACTGCATCGGAAAACGGCGTGTGGGACCGGTGCGGTCCTTCAAGGTTATGACTTCCAAAGGAGTGCATTCACATTTCTGTATATCGCCTTTGTGTCTAACAACCAGCACACGATCCGCTTCATATGGGACGCGTTCATCACCGAGCAGGGCGGACAGATCATCGCTATCGTTGAAGTTTTTTGATTTCAAGGCTGCGGCGGCGATCACCCCCCAGCCATGATGACGCGCCATTTCACGCAAAGCGGCGGCGGCTTCACCGCTGCGGCCTTCTTCACCCATCATGCCTGTCAGTCCGATGACCGGCACGCGATTGAGATAATCCACCGCGACCAGCGCCGGACCTTTCACAGGAAAGGCATAATCATGAATGAGCATATCTTCCAACGCGCGCACGGTATCTTCCTGCGAATTCAAAGAAAGCAATACTGCCTCACTTGCCCGTGCAAGGGTCGTCTCCACTTTTTCCTGTGGTGCCTTTTTATGCGGACCGCTGGTCATGGCTTCCACTTGAAGAAAAAGGCGATAGCGTAGTTCTTCGGAGGTGTGTTCATAGCATCCAATGGCAGAAGGGAAGCGCCTGGCAGCAGCTTCGAACAACATGCGCAGCAGCCAGGAAGTCTTGCCAATCCCCGGCGCTGCGGCAAGCAGTGTCAAGCCGCCGCCCCAGAAGGGCAGACCAGCGAATTCACCAAAGGGGGTATATGGTTGGGGATTACCCAAAGTTCCGGAACGCGGCATATCGTTATGATATTCAAAGATTGCAGAGGGATGCCTTGTCGTGTCGCTAAGTGTTGGGAAATATCAATCGCAATAAAAGAAATGCGAGCAGCCCAAGTAACATGCCTGGCAATGCTGGAATGGAACCCGCTTGTCTGCGGATCCACAACCTGCGCCAGACTTCCAGGCCAAACAATGAAAACAGCACAGCGGGTAGTGGGAAAAGACAGGCAAGGCCGCTGATCGCAAGCAGATCGGCGCGACCGATAAGCCCCCTTCGATATCCATAACTGGTGATCAGGACAGGCCATGTTGGTGGAAAAAATAAAAGCGGCAAGGCAAACCAGCCTGAAATGTTTCGAAGCACACCCCAGGCACATGCCAATAAAATGATCCCAGTTTGAATGGGAGCCGTGGGTATCGTGAGCAGGATTGTTCCAAATAAAAACAGCTCGATTCCTGGAACAAGGCGGTAACGCAAATCAGCGAAACTGAACAACGTAAACGATACGAGCGTGAAAGATTCAATTAGGGTCATGTCTGGTTGTCTTCGTCTTTTTTGTTGATCGGCATGAAGGTGATCATGCTCCGCACCTGACTTGCATTTCCAAGTTCCGAGGCCCGGTATAAGGGATCACTTGCCTGACTTATTTCATCGGAATGATTAAGATATGCCTGCACCATATTTGCAGTGTCTGCCGGGTATTGAGCGGCCATCACATTTGCATCAAGACCGTGCTGCGAAATATGGGGTGACAGGGCTTGAAAGCCGCGCTGAAAATCAGCAGGCGAGCCGTTGAAGTTGGATTGAATGGCGGTATTCACGGAGGAGGAAAACCCGAAATCCTGCGATTGGGATTGCGGTTGATTCCCGCTAAAACGCTGCATCCGTTCACCCAATTCAACCTGTCTTGCCGACAGTTCATGTTCATGTGCCAGGGAACGGTTATATGCCGCAGGGGCATGGAGTCCCATTGCATCGAGAGTTCCTGCGCGCTGAGTGAATTGTCCCGCCGCATTCAAATGACTCATGACAGCTTGCCCGCCACCGAGTCCATTCGCTGCTCCAGCGGCTCCAACTCCTGCCATACTTGCTCCGCTCGCGCCCGATCCCGCTGCTCCTAGTGCTCCCGCCCCTGCGGCTCCAACACCGCTGGCGGCCAATGCTCCGATCGAGATGATTTGCTGGGCCGCCTTCATCATCTGCCCGAAGGCATCCGCAGTGGTGGAGATTGTCATCCTGCCGAGAATGCCAGCCAGTGAAAGTAATAATCCTGTCGCGCCCCATAACCAGATCACGCGGACAATGGCCGATAACAATCCATGCTTGTCGAATAAATAACTTGCCGCGAGTCCAGCTTTGAAGACTCCGCCAGCCACAATAGGAAGCAATGCGATCAGGATGACAGCCTTTATCCATAACGAACGCAGCCAGGTTGCCTGTGGAAGAACACTGGCGATTGCAATGGGCGGGGCGAGAATCGCTAGAATGAATAGAACTGCATTCGCAGAGGCAAATGCGAACAACATGCCGCCGATTGCGAGCAGGGACCCCATCGCAAGACCAACGGAGATCAAACCGCCTAGGAAACTCAGATTGGAAAGCCCCAGCACCACAGAGGTGGCTGTGGTTGACTTCACAAAACTCATCGCCAATCCACCGGCTTCACCGATCACTTTCCCCACCATCCACCAGCCCAGTCGGACGATCAGATCAAGAAAGGGTCCGCTTGCAACGGCAAGCACTCCCGCAGTAACCCAGTCGCCCACCACACGCAACCCGCTGTCATCGTCGCCCAGTAATCTGCCCCAGTGATATAAAGCCAGCCGCAATAAAAATAATGCGGGAGCCAGTGCAGCCGCGACAGGCAGGCTTGATTGTGCCACCTTGCTGTAATCACCCTGACTGGGCGCTTGCACGATCTCACCGATGACCTGTGTCCAGCGCGCCACTTCTTCACTCATGGCACGCACTTCCCGGTCGGCAGCCTTGTTGAAGATTTTCGTCAAAGCTTTGGAGATCGTCTCAGCGGGAAAGACCAGATGGTGAAAGATCTGTGAAATGCTGTTAATGACGGAACCGCCGCCTGGGGGAGTTGGTGTGGGAGGCGGAGGGGGTGTTGGCGTACCTTTAATAATCACAATCAAATTGGAATTTTTCGATGGTGCAGCGGCCATTGCCAGGCTGCTCAATGACAGCATGGCGATCAACAGAATGAGGATGATGAAGGGGCGGGCTTTTTTCATAGATCCTTCAAGGCGAATGGTGAGATGATATTTCTTTTGAAACATTGATTTTGGTATCCGCATTTCTTACAAGTCGAAGGTTGACGCAATGCATTCAGTGGGTGATGGGGACCTTTCCTGGCAAGATTGGATAAAGATTCAACCACTCGTTCGAGTTCCCTGTCTGGCAGGGTTTGATCAAAAACCTTTGCTTCACCGCTTTCCCGATCAAGGGCAAAGATTGCGGGGGTGTTTGGCCACGGTTGATCACCGGTAGGGCTGCATTTTCCCAGCAGGGAGAATCGCAGTTGATCCTGTTCCATGTTTGACACAAGCAGCCCAATCTTGGTCTCCATGACATGACCGATTTGAAGCCTCCAAATCCATGTGTCGAATTGCACGGGCAGGCGGGTGAACGGCAGGATCAGGGAAACCCTTTCATTTTTTAGGATGTACCCTGAAGTCGAGTCGACATTCAATCCCTCCCGCCAATCATGTGCAAGGTATGCCCAGGCGCGCACATAGATGAAAAGGTTGCGCCAATCCCCGCCGAGATTGTTGATCGCATTCTGTGAACCAAAACGGTTGGGTAGTTCAATTTTCGGTTTTGTGAATTGCGGCGTTAGTTCAGAGGCCTGGATCAAAGGATGCTGGGAACGATAGGTACGGACTCTCTCGATGTATTCTTTGACCTCCTCCATTACTCCATCAAAGCCATAGTGGGTAAGGTGATCCCGAAGCGTCCCGCCGGAAGATAGGTCTTGCAGCGATTGCCAGACCGGATCAAATGGCAATACAGGATCCGCCCCTGCCTGCCACCAGCGGGTGGCAGCGGGACAGAATACATACAACATGGCCGATAGGATCGGATGTCCGCGCGCATTGTTTTTATTGAGCAGGGCGAGAAATAGATCAGTGAACATACCAGCACAACAGGATGAAGGGAATCGTTCGCCACGCGGCGGGCGACAATTTACGAGTCGGCTCCTGTTCCTTGATGATTCGCCAGAGGATTTGGATCAGGCTAGTGAGAAAAAAGGAAATGAACATAAAGAGAATCACCTGTGCTGAAAACTCCCCTGGCATTGCCCATAACAGGGCCAGCCAGAGTTTGACATCACCTGCTCCCATCCAATGGTTTGCCCATACGGACAACAAAAGAAAACTCGCGAGCCAGAGATCTAGTGACCCGGGAAAATGCATGATCATTCCCGCCAGGAATATTGGAATGGTGTATCCGTTTGGAATACGGCAGGTGCGCAGGTCATACAGGCTGATGGCTAAAATATAAATGAACAACCAGGTCATCATGGTCTTCATCATATAGGAATTATGGGAGGGGTATATGGGAAGTGTCGGTATAAATAAGCAACTGCCAGCCTTGACTGTCGGAAGTTCGTTGCTGTAATCCGAATCACAGGATGCTCCCCTTATCCTGTGCAGCCACCTTTGCGGCGGCTGTTTTTTGTGACATATGACATATGACGCTGGAGATAAAAAACTGTATACTGAATTTGGATATTCCTTTCCCTTTTCTGATTAATTTCGCACCTGCCGGTTCGCTTATGAGGCATAACCGTCGATCATTGGATGAGTGCCCGTACCCTGCAGATTCGAGAGGTATGGCTGGTATGAACAACAAATCGGCATCGCCAGAACAAAAAAATGCCCTTGCTAAAGCACGTGCTGCATTTAGGGCCGAATTGGAGACTGAAGACTATCAGACCCTTTTGGATATCATGTCCTATCCGGTGGATGGCATCATTCGACGAATAAACAGGAAGTCGAAAACCACCCCATTTTGGGTGTCCATCCTGATCCTGGAAGGTTTGATTTTAGGCCTGGGGTTTGGTATTTCGGCAGCAATTGGTGAAGCCCCAGGCGGGAAGGTGCAAATTCTGGAGTTGTTTAATGTATTAATAAGCTTCTGTTTTATTATTTTGGTGAAATCATATTTTGATAAACTTAAAAAGGGATTCAGCTCCGACTTTCTCGAATATGTAAATTCCAGGGAAAGTTTGGAAAATATAAAGAAATGGTTTGCCCGCACTACGAAGAGGACAAAACCATTATTGTGGGGGGTGATTTTCAGTGTTGTTTTTAGCAGCGCTCTTGCCTTTTATGGCCCATTCCTAATTTATCAAATTAAAGGCGGCCTGCTTGGCTGGGGACCAACCGTTCTGTTGCTTTTGGCCAATTTCCCAATTGGTACAGGAGGGTATTACCTTTGGATTTCGCGGGATTTTCGAGTTCAAGCCAAATCATGGGATTTTAAAATTTATGAGCCTGATCCAAGCAAGTCGATCGCTATTTTAAAGTTTTCAAAACTCTTGTCCATACCCGTCCTGATCATTGCGTTTTTAGCGGCCCTTACCACCCTGGCCTTTTCCATCACGAGAACATTTTCCTTGCCAATACTTGCAATTGCAGTTATCTGTGGCTGGTATCCAATGTTGAGCATCTTTATTCGAAATCATATAGCATTGGCCAGCATCATATCGAGGGCCAAAGAGGACAAACTGATCGAGCTGCAAAAAATGATTGCAGATTTCGAACCCAAGGGGCTCGAAACCAGGGAGGGCATTGAGTACCTGCACAAGTTAATGGATTATCACGATCGTATCGCCGGCACTCCGAACACGGCTTTGAATTTCAGAATCACATTTGGCTTTGTCAATACTTTGCTGCTCCCATTAGCGACCCTGCTCATAACAAACCTGGGCAGCATCATAAAACTTTTTTCGTAAGGAATTTTTTACCCATCGCTGACGGACGCGATAAAGGTTGGTTTTCTGCCACGCAGCCTGCCCGCGCTGTTGAAATCATCCAAACAATTGGAGGAAAGCGTGACTTCGAAACAAATAATTCGTTCCTTTAGGACGCATCAATTGCAGGGTTTATTTTGGGGCAATGGCATCACCAGGTTTGTTGAATATTGGGAAAATATAAAATTAAAAGCAAGACGCAGGCTTCTGGTATGGAGTTTCCAGCCTGTCAGGCAAAATTTGAAAAATGTACCAATTTTTGCTCCTGCCGATTTGGTGCGATTTCCAACAGGGGTATTGAGCCACAGACATCCCGGGCGTTACCTCAGATTTCTTATGAATTTCTGGAAATATCAAAAAAATATACGTGGGAAATCCTGGTCATCGCTATCCATGATTTACTGCCGTCCCCTTGTTATATGGTATTACTATACGCTTTTCTGGTGGGCGGAATATTGTGGCGTGCTGGATAAACTTCTTCAAGATCCAGGCCGCTCGCTCATCCCGGAATTATTTATTCGATATATTATCAAGATCGATTCAATCATTGACATTGAAGGGGGCGGGGTATATTTGCTTGAAGGACTTCCACTCATCAAAAAGGAATGTGCAGATGTCTTGCAGGAGTTACTCATTCAGATCAAGGCAAACCGGGAGGATACGCACGGAAAAAAGCTTCGTCAAAAGATCTGGGGGTTTCGACAAAACAGTTTGATGGTTAGCAGGAATACTCAAGGCTGGCCCGAATTGAAGTTTCAAGACATGCTTGATTATAAGGATAAAACTGCGGGAGAATTATCTCGCGTTTGGGTTGATTTGCTTTGTGATGTCTATGATGTTGAAGTGCGGGTGGAAAATTCCAGGAGGATTTTCGGATTGGTTTCAATGGCAATCCAGGTCGTGGACGATATGCTGGATTCGCCTGTGGATTTCCGTGACCACGTCAGTAATATCTTTATCCATTTATTAATGGAAACACCTGGTGAGTTTGATACTGCAAAGGCACATTTTGAACAATTCCCTGGCGCTTATCTGGACTGGGTCTGGGCCAATAAATATCTGCCTAATGCCTGCAAAAAAGCCGTGGAGCTCATTACGGGCTATACCAGGGAGATTTCTACAATAAGCGAAAATCAAATTATGACGATAGAATTGTGCGAAATTATGGAGGATTGGAGGGTGCTCAATCCTTGAAACCAGGACAAATCAGCAAGCTAAAGAATCAATTTGAACTTTCATGAAAAATGATCCTATATTCTGATTGAAAATAGCAGGATCGAGCGCCGCTTTCACTCTGGATGTCCGGGAATATGGGAATGCGGAGGTATGCAGGCTATAAAGTCTGAAAGCGAAAACTTAAGTAAATGACCAGCCCATCATGATCATTTATACTGGGACGTTATGCCATTAACAAATGGATGGTGTTGGTATGGAGAATCAAAGAATCAACAGAGACATTGCAATTGTAGGATTTGGTGTTAAAATATAAGTGCAGGGTGCCCCCCTCACTCTGCAACAGCCACCGCAAGGTGGCTGTTTTGTTTTTGTAATTAAACCCATAAGTTTGCCGCTTTGGCAAAACTATGCTTCCAAGCGGGATATTTTGAAAAAGGCACAAGCCCATTACAGCCAGAAAGTTTCTTGTTTCATTCATAAAGTGTTACAAAATGACCAGTGACTTGTTGAATGTCGCCGATTTCTCTTGCTGGGTAAACAAAAGAAGCTGGCATTGCAATAAAAAATGCAAGTTGACACTTCATTCAAATTTGATTTACCCATAACTTCTTATCCAAAATGATGTTTTTTGCCAAGATGCGATCTAAAGGCAATTCAATCAGCCATTTTGCCTACAAACAGACAACCTATTTTCGACAATCTTATGGTTCCAGAATTTACTTGCGGCAAACTTATGGGAAAGTCACAGTTTCCTGGGTTTTCAAGAGGATGGCGGTTCTGAATAAGAAATGAGGCGGAAGTTATCCGCCTCATTTGAAAACAGGATTTTGAATCTGGTAGGAACTATGGCAGATTGAAAGTTCTCACGAGGAAGACCGCCATCGAGTCGCGCTTGACCGTGGTGCTGGGGCAATAAATCCCGGCGCCACATCCACTGGTGATACCGTCAGCCGCCAATTGTTCGATAAAGTCCGCGCCGAAGGAGCCAACTGGGACATCACTAAAGATACCAGTTGCGGTTGGAGGAGTGAATGCAACCCCATGTTTGGCTCGCACCAGGAAGATCGCCATTTGCGCGCGGGTAACGGATGCGCCTGGGCAATAGTTGCCGCTGCTGCAGCCGCTGGTAATACCATCGGCAAATAGTTGCTCGATATAGTCTGCTCCGAAGGATCCCACCGGTACATCAGCAAAGACGCCGGTAGCTGTGGGAGGCACAAAGGTAACGCCATGCATAGTGCGCACCAGGAAGACCGCCATCTGTGCGCGGGAGACAGGTGTTGCTGGGCAATAGTTCAATGGGCTCGCTGAACATCCACCGGTGATGCCGGCAATATACAGACGCTCAATAAAACTATTTGACCAATATGACAGGGGAACATCGGCAAAGGTGGCTGACTTGATGATCGTATAAATCTCACCAAGAGCGAAATTACCATCGCCAATAGCGGCCCCACCCAGCGGATTTGCTGCTAAATCAAAAATAGTATTGTCATCCACAACATTCAAACGCAATGTGCCATTTCCACTACCTGTGTCAACTGTCACGGTTAAGGTTGTACTACCGCCGCCGCTTACACTTGTAACAAAAGCGCCACTGATGCCTGAACTGGTTGTAAGAGAGAAATCATCGATGCTCAGACCGCCAGTAACAGGTTCAGAGAATGTGACCGTAAAATCAACGCTGGCTGCATTGGTTGGGCTGCTGCCAACACGTACAATCGAGACAACAGTCGGGGCGGTCCTGTCAATTGTATAGCTCTCGCCGCTGGTATAGGGACCCACAAACGTATTGCCCTGCACATCCTGAATGGTCGGAGATATTTTGATGTTGAGGCGCAGGGTTCCGTCGCCGCTGCCGGTATTAACGGTAACAGTGTAGATGCTGCTGGTTACGGCGACCACGTTAGTGACACTCGCACCAAGCACGCTGCCGCCAAGGGATAAGTCAAAATCGTTTGCATCCACACCAGTGACAGGTTCAGAGAATGTGACCGTGAAGTCAACGCTCGCCGCACTAGTGGGACTGCCACCCACACGCACGCTGGAGGTAACTGTCGGGGCCGTAGCATCCAGTTTCAAACCTGTAATGACCGGGTCGTGATCCGAGATGCGAATGGGATCGGTGCTATACAGGCTGGTGATCTGCCCAGCAGTCTTGTATTCCACGTTGTAATCAAGCACAGACGGTTCATCGGAGTTGATGTGCCAGTCTTCAACATCGGTAGTCTGTGAGAGCAGGCTGGGTGAACCGATGGCATAATCGAGGTAGCCCCACTGTCCATCGAAGACGTACGAGTAGGCTTCTGCGCCGCCGAAATGATTCACCATGTTGATGTAGCCGGCCGTTTCGAAGGCTTTGATGGGATCTTCCCTGGCATAGGAATTCAAATCACCGACAATCAGGATGTCGGTGTCGCCGGTGCCAGTCGGGTTGGTGGCAAACCAATTAATTAATTCGTTGACCGCATTGGTGCGGACGATATTGCAGTTACCCTGCCCGTCGCCAGCATCTGGATCAGTACAGGCACTCCCCTTACTCTTCAAGTGATTGACATTGAAGAGGAATCGTTCGCCGTCGGCTGTCTGAAAAGCCTGTAACAGGGAAGGGCGGTTTCGAGGAACTGCATCGCCGCCATTGACAAAAGCCACGCTGTTCAACACAGCCGTTGTTCCAACAGGATTCACTTTGGCAGGTTTATACAAAATACCAACCTTGATGGCATCCGTGCCCAGGGATAAGACTCCGTTCGCGGTATCAGGGTTGATGAACGAGTACGTTCCAGCCCCAGCCACTGTATTGAGTTTGTTTACCAGATCCTGAATGGCGCTGCTCGCGTCATAGCCATCATTTTCAATTTCCACAATACCGATGACATCAGCATTCATGGCAATAATGGCATTGACGGTCTTATCTGATTGACGAGTGAATTCGAGAGCGCTGTTCGCGCCGCGGCAGTCGGTAACGGTGCCGCTTGGGTAACAACTCGTAAAGGAGTTGAAGTAATTGAGCAAGTTCATGCCCACAGCCTTAATGGAACCACCCACGACTGGTGGGGCAGACGGGCGGGCATTGGTCGCGACAAAATTCGGGATGCCACCGCCCATGGCATTGATCGGGCGAATGCGGTAAGCATTGGGGCTGGAAGAGTTGCCACCCCACGTGTACGTGAAGACACCTACGAGGCTGGCGATTGTATCGCCGCCGCGCAATGTGTTGCTGGCAGAGAGCGGATTGCCACCGCGTCCGAACAGGATCGGGTCGGGGTTCTCGGTATTCAGAGCATCATCCACAACGATCTTGTTAAGATTATTGGCTGCCTGCATCGCCAGAGCGGGAGCGCCGGGATCCACGATGTTAGTAGGCTGGTAAAGCTTGCCAGTACCGCTCATGGTGATCTGGCCAAAACGTCCGAGCTGGTAGATCTCTGTCACGTATAAAGTCTGTGGGACACGCACCAGCATGCCTTCATATTGCTCTTCCGCAGCAGCACTGGCGAAGGGTAGTGAGATGTCGGTGGGTAAAATGGTGTTGCCGCTTGAGAGCACGGAAATGCTTGTTGCGCTGATCTGGGTTTGCCCTTGATATTCAGACACGGTACCGGTGACGCGTACCAGATCGCCCAGGCTGACACTATTGATGCTGCCGTTATAGATGAACAGGCCATCGGATGTGGCGGGATTTGCATCACCTGTCTGATCCTGAATATAAAAGCCGCGAATTTGCGGGGAAACGCCGCCTTCATAATCACCGACAACAACACCCATGGTAGTGTGTGTGCCAGAGAGGGCGGTATCGCCAGTACCCTGAATGGTGTAGATCGGAGTGACGGCGGGGTCATCGTTGGTGATGGTGCCAACACCGGCTCCATCAGTGACGACTGCGCCGCTCACATTGCTGACAGTGACGTTGAAGGATTCGTTGGCTTCGTTGTCCCAGTCACCGTTGACGGTCACGTCAAAATTATAGGTGGTGTTGCCGGAAGCAATGGTTGCGCCAGTGACCGAGTTCAAAACGTAATCGCTGTTGGCGATGGTGGCAGTGTCGTCGGAAGTGGCGATATCGAAAGTCACACCGCTTAGGGGAGCAGGAGCATCCAGGGTCACAACAAAGCCAAAGGTTGTTGTTCCACTGTTGCCTTCGGCCACGGTCACATCGTTGATACTCAGGTTGGCCGGGGCAGCATCGTCGTTTTGAATGGTCCCCACACCCGTACCGTTGCTGATATTCGCGCCGGTCACGTTGCTCAATGTGACATTGAAGGTTTCATCAACTTCAAAGGTTGTGTCGCCGTTGACAGTCACATCGAAGGTGGTGGAGGAATTACCTTCCAGGATGGTTACGCCATTGGCGGAATTCGCAACGTAATCGTTATCAGTTGTGGTAGCTGTTCCATTGGAAGTACCAATATCAAATGTTACACCGCCTGCCAGCGCAGGAATATCCAGGCTGACATTGAAGGTGAAGGTATTGGTGCCAGCATTGCTCTCGGCCCCAGAAACATTGCTGACTGAAATATTCGGGGTGGCGGCATCGTCATTTGTGATGGTGCCCAGCCCCTGACCATCGCCGACAGTTGCTCCTGTCACGTTGGTCACGTTAACAGCGAATGATTCAGTCGATTCAATATTGGCATCGCCGTTGACTATCACATCGAAGTTGTAGGAGGTGCTGCCTGCCGGAATAGTCTGCGAGGTCAGGTTCTGATCCACGTAATCACTATCGACAGTGGTGGCTGTTCCATCTGCGGTGGCAATATCAAAGGTCACGCCGCCTACAGGCGCGGCTACATCCAAACTCACAACAAAACCAAAATTTGTTGTGCCGGAATTGCCTTCCGCTACAGTCACATCGTTAACGCTCAACACAGGCAGAGCAATGTCATCATTGGTGATGGTGCCAAGGCCCTGACCGTCGGCAACTGTCGCGCCGGTTATGTTAGATATATCAACAGTGAATGTCTCATTTGTTTCGAAGGTTGTGTCGCCATAGACAGTCACATTGAAGGTGTAGTCACTAACACCCTCTGCAATGGTTTGACTGGTCAATAATTTGCTTTGATAGTCATCATCCGCTGTGGCGGTTCCAGCAGCGGTGGCAATATCAAAGGTCACGCCGCCTGCCGGGGCCGGGGAAGAAAGCGCGGCAGTGAAGGTAAAGGTTGTTGTGCCGGAATTTCCTTCCGCTAAAGAGACATCGTTAATAGACAGTGAGGGAGCTGCAGTTCCACCTGTAATGGAAATATCATCAATGCCCACCCACTCGTCAGACCCAACTGCGTTGGCTGTGATAATACGAATCTGGACAAGCGCCTGATTATCCACTGCGGCAGGAAGTGTGGCGCTTACAGGAGTAACCAGAGTCGCGAGACTTGGCCCAGATGTGGCATCCGCCACAAACCCAGCCGCCACATTGGTAAAATCGCCGCTGCTGCCAACACGATATTGCAGTGCGACCGGCTGAATGGCATTATCGGCTGCGCCATCAATGTCACGCAAGTTATAGGCAACATTGATATTGGTCTTGCCTGTGGTATTAGTGGCGATCAGGATGTAGGGGGCGTCCGCTGTTCCTGAACCCTGAAGCGCAATTACCGAATCAGTGATCTCGAACTCGCCAACGTCTCCAGCTGTACTCGTCACAGTAGCTTGATTGGCAAGAACTGTCAGATCTCCGGCGAGCGCACTCTCTGTTAATAGCGTTTGGGGATCTACTCCGGTGGCAGTTGTGATGTTTTGCCCGAGGTAGCCAGTAATTCCTGACACGCCTGACCAATCATCATTGACTGTAATAAGTCCGGTATTGCTCCAGTTCTGGGTGAACGGAAGTGTCTGCGCGACCGAATCAGCGAGCACAGGTGTGGCCGGGATTGTACCCAAATTAAGCGCACCCGCCATCATGGAGGCGATCAGGGCCAGCCTCCAAAGTTTTTGAAACGTATTCATTTATATCTCCTCGAATTAGAAATAGGGTTTGATGCTTTATACTCATGCCGCACTGTTTATGGATAACTCGAAAATGACAAGGTTTAATCCATAAGATACCAGTGCTGTGTCGACTGTATATCCACAATGACTGGTATTCCTAGTTAATACTTTTATGCATACACTCTCCTGAAAAATATGGTTGTCCCGCGCTTGGCTTTTGTAAACGCGAATATTCCATGTTTGCGATATTTATTAAATAGCTCAAGTTGCCACCTTGCAGAATTTGCGCCAGATTATGCAAGGGGAGAGTCGCAGAGGAAAAAAATAGAATCTTGCCGCCCGCCACTACAGTCCCCGAAGCGAGTGCAAGGGCGCATGTGGTGGCCTTGCGCTAAGAAGCTAGGTTAAAGGAGACACAAAAAGTAATGGTGGTAATTTGTGTTAAATACATTTATCTGGTTGTTGATCTTCAAAACAATAAAAACCCGCCGCACTCAAAATAAAAAGTGGAGTTGCCCTCAGCGGCGCAGAAAAGTTCTGCGTCTCGGTGAACTCTCCACTACCCGCTTCTCAAGTTCCTTATATCACAAACGTATAGGTCGTTCAATATGACATTCGTATTGAGATTTAAATGCCGCGATTGTCGTAATGCTAATGCCTGAATTATTATATTTCTACCCCACGTTATTTCTGGCGTAATACCATTCCGCTACTGCTGCCGACACAGGTTTCTTTTATAGCCAGTCGCTGTATATTCAAAAGATCCGCGAGAAACTCTCGCGGATCTTGATACATAAACGGATTGCTAACCATTTCTTATGGCAGATTAAATGTCCTTACGAGGAAGACCGCCATTGAATCGCGCTTGACCGAGGTGGTGGGGCAGAAAATACCTGAACCGCAGCCACTGGTAATGCCATCAGTAACCAGTTGCTCGATGTAATCTGCTCCAAAAGAGCCGACTGGAACATCGGTAAAGATACCTGTTGCAGCGGGAGGTGTGAATGCAACCCCATGTTTGGCTCGTACCAGGAAGATCGCCATCTGTGCGCGTGTCACAGCTGAGTTTGGACAATACTTGCCTCCCCCGCATCCACTGGTGATGCTGTCAGCAGCCAACTGCTCGATGAAGTCTGCGCCGAAGGAACCGACTGGGACATCAGAAAAGACTCCGGCAGCTGTTGGGGGTACGAAAGAGACACCATGCATGGCGCGCACCAGGAAGACTGCCATTTGCGCGCGCGTGACCGAGTTAGCAGGGCAGTAGTTCAATGGGATGGCTGAACATCCACCAGTGATACTCGCATTATATAAGCGCTCGATGAAGCCATTTGCCCAATAAGCTAATGGAACATCTGTAAAGGTAGCTACTTTGATTACAGTATAAGTCTCACCAGTTGTGAAATCGCCATCGCCAACAATTGCTCCACCCAACGGATTGCCTACTCCATCCACAATTGAATTGCCATCCACCACATTCAAGCGGATTGTGCCGTTTCCACTACCCGTATTAACTGTGATTGTATAGACGCTGCCCGTACCGCTGACCCCGCTGATGGATGCTCCTGAGACGCTGGTGGTGATCAGATTAAGATCATTGAAAGGTGCAATAGAATCTATGCCGGTAACGGATTCAGAGAAGTTCAGAGTGAATTCGACACTGGCAGCGCTGGTGGGATTGGTACCAGCACGAGCTATGGTGGCTACTGTCGGGGCAGTTCGGTCAATGACGCGATAGTTTAATGCATTTGTCTCATTGGAATGCCCAAATGCATCCAAGGCAATTATTTTATAAGTTACAAGAGTATCGGATGCAATTTTCGGAATTTGCCCAACCCAGGTTATGCCATTGGATATATGCATTTCCACCTGATTCCATGGGCCAGGAATCTCGCCGATCGCATAAAGGAGGTTTACATCTGCAATGCCAGAGCGATCAACCGCAGTGACAGACACAATTACGGGCGCGTTGGATGCAGGTGTTGTAGGTGACAAGGTTATATTGCTGATCTCAGGCAAATCACTTAATTCAAATGTCCCTCCATTTTCGGCTTCTCTTGGATTGTTGCGATTGTCCGTCGCCGTGATATCTACATAATATATGCCTTCGGCATTCAACTGGGTTGCCTGCCATCTCGCAGTAAACAAACCATCGCCGGCCGTTAGATCGCCATTTGCGCCATTGTCAAACATTTGTACTGTGGCGAGATTGGCCTCGTTAGGTTTTTGAACATAGGCATAAACCGAATTCGGGTTGACACCTGACCAGTCATCGCTGATATTTGCAGAGATCGTAAATAATTGAGCGAAATTTCCACTTGCCGGCGTCACACTTACAGCAGTGATGCCTGGAGGTATCATGTCTATTAATCTGTTTACATTCAGGGTGAGCGAATTGGAAAACCCACTTCCATCCTGGGCAGAGATTAGTACTTCATTAGTGCCCTCGTCAAGATTAACTACCTGGCTGAATCCACCGCTTAAATTCAGGCTTAATGAGATGGGGGGATTTGCGTTGACTCTAATCGTGGGATTAACAACGAAGTGTGGGTCTGTGATATTTCCAGAGACCATAATTGAGTCCTGGGTTGTCTGACCATTCACGGCGTTTGTTTGCGCGGAAATGCTTGGACCTAAATTATCAAGCAAGGAATATACAGCGATGTTATTGGCTTCCCTTGCTACAAACAATTCCGAATCGTCACCGGACCATTGAACATCAAATATCCTGCCTCCCATATCGTAGACCTGCTGGGAGTTATCGCTGATTGTGACAATTACAAGCTTTCCAACTCCCGAGCCGGTTCCAATTGCAACCGCAAATCTTGATCCAGTATGATCCCAGTCAATTCCATGTATATAACCATAGTTTAGCGTCAGGGTCTTTATATAATTTCCAACCTGGTCATATAGTTTTATATTGTTTGTTGTGGTTGTAATATCATCCACCACAGCCAGTTTGGAGCCGTCTCTTGACCATTGCAATTCCCTGATGGAGTCGAAGCCGGTAACCGGGCTGCCAATTCTGGAATATCCGTTGCCATTATAAAAGTATAGCGCATGAATTTGCGCAATTGCGATGACTCCCTGTGAATAACTTCCAAAATTACGCGACCAATCCACCGCCCGCAAATAGGAGGACTCGCTCCAGCTTCCGAAGGTATAGGCCGGCGCGGTGCCACTGGCAAGAGTCCAAATTTCAGCTTGAAGAGTTGGAGGGGCGGTGTCCTTAATCGTGACAATGCGATCATTCGAAGGCGAAAGTGAAATCCCAATGATGTCACCCGTGTACCCACTTGCCGCCTTGCTTCTACCACGGTAATAGGTAAACGGGGATATCCCTTCATATACCATTGCACTATACCCGTCAGTTGAGTCAGTTGTTCCAATCGCTACATAAGAATCACCATTTGAAGAATAATCAACCGCATATGGGCGTCCAAAATAGTCAGGGTGCGTGAAAGTTGACGAGAATTGATATGTTCTGGCATTAAAGGCCTGCGCAAGCCGGCTGTCGTCATTGGAGGCAACCAACCAATCTCCACTAGGCGCCATCGAAAGATCAGAATCTATTACAACGGGAAAACTCATTGTAGTAAAAGGTTGTATGACGGTTGGGATAACCGCCCCTGCTTGTAAGTTCACGAATATGCTATCCGAACTTCCCTGGATTGTTGCCCGAATAGTGGCCGAAGCCGGCGCGCTTATTGTGAATTCAATATCGGAATTTCCATAATTATCGGTCCGGTCATATCCTGGGTTTGTTACTGTGCCATAGTAAAAGGAATATATTTGAGGAATAAGTGGATTCCCAGACTGATCCAATACCGCATAAAGGATGTCTGTATTATCCACAGTGATTCCATTGCTTGTAAATGTGGATTTTCCATCTATGTGGTAGGTTGTAGTTGTGGCGGTTTGGGATTTCACCCGAATTTCCAAAACGGTATCAATGCTGTTGCTGCTTGGAATCACATTAAGGTTGACTGTATTTGATGAGAGCCCGCTTGGAGTTCGTGCAGTAATTTGGACCGGCCCTACTTCACTGGGTGTAAAGGTGGAGATGGCTTTCCCATCAGGGCCGGTAGTCACTGGCGAGTTAATTCCTCCGGTATAGTTGGTGGAAAATGTTATCGGCACGCCCTGAATGGGATTATTGTTAACATCTCGAAGCGTAGCAGTTAGATGCGCAACCGAGGAACCATCGAATGGAACATCAACCAGATCGGTGACAAGACTCAAACCGCTTTGAATTTGATTACATATAAAATCAACAGGAAGCAGGATATTAGAATTAACAACCGTTGTATTCTGGAAGGGCGGAGAAAAAGAACAAAAATTGATTGAAGGTGTGACGACATAATTACCCGACGCGACACCTTTAATGTCAAATCTGCCCGTATTATCTGTGGAGGCGCCTTGTGTGCCAATACTAACCCAAACACCCGGAATCCCGGCCGCATTCTGGTATTTTACATATCCTGAAATTTTTGCACTGGGGCTGACGTTAACCCAATACGAGCTATTCCCATCAGGTTGCCGTTCAACAAAATAAGAGTCAGATGCTTCAAACCAGTATGGAATCCCTACAACATAATCCGGGTCGGAAGCCAATTGTGTATGTGCTCCAGGAATCTCCCCTGACCATGTATTTCCACTTTGATAGGTCAAATGTTGGGTAAAGATCTCTGCCCCAATTTCGTACCCAAGAGTTACATCCGTTATGGAATCTCCATTCGGATCCCATGCGGTAACTGAGATGGGATACGCTGTGCCTGGTTTTATTTCAGGGGTGGGAGATGGCTGGGTGTAGGAAATTATCGGTGGCAATTGATTTCCAACTTGATCTGTGTGATAAAGAGTCTGGGGGATTCTGTCCAATTCCTCCCAGCAACCGATGGCACATTGTTTTTGTTCCACGACGAATTCGATATCTGCTTTGGCGGCAGATCCAGATACATGGTTCGCGATCCAGATCGTACGTGCAAATGTTGTAACGGAACTGGACGAACCAGATACATTGACAAGTTCGAAGGTTGTATCGAATAAATCCCAATCATCATCTAGCGGGTATATTTCCCAGCCGCTTGGAAGCGAACTAATTAATCTAACGCGATATGTTGCGGTCTCGGTTCCGGTGGTGTGAAACCGAACATTTGTAATTACACTGGCATTGGCTTCAAAGCGATTGTCAGGTACGTGATCGCCATCGACATCGTTACCCCCAATAACATAGTCGAAAGCCGCATTTACTCCGGTTGACACACCGTCATCCCGCGACGTGAATGTTCGAATTGGAATAAGCGGGTTTGGCCCCATTTCCCAGGAATCGTTGGATGGATCATTATCTCGCGAACTATGGGCTATGAAATAATTAAACGCCTCGTTGGCCTTATTGATAAATTGCAGCGTGGAAGTTAAAGTTCGCCCGGTAAACGAATTGAAAGGCTGATTCAGGGCTGATTCAAGGACGGTATATTGAACCTCAAATCTAACCAGGTTCCAGGTTAGTGAATACATCTCAGCGCCCAACTGAATGCAATTATTGTCGGCCAAATCAAGGTCCCCCGTTTCGTAACCTGCAACGGTCTTTGTCCAGGCGTTTAATTTTACAATTCCACAAGCAGACATAAATTCCAGTTCATAACCTGCCCGTGAGGGATCTTGCTCAGTATCCGGGTAGCGCATGTTCAGCCGATCAAAACCGACAGACCCTGGTCCATAGCTGGCTGAAAAAAGGGAATATCCGCCATCAACCCATACAGTTACCCATCCATCAGCACCTTCGTCTGTAATTTTATTGCCGGGATTCATGGCAGAATAAACATCATCCATATCTATAAAAACTGTTCCTTTTAGCGCCACTGCTGAAAGTTCCGCATCGCCAGCTTTAGCTGTCAGGCCCGGGATCCCAACATCTCCGCCAATGAACATTAGATGTTTGTTGTGATTATTGATGTAATCACCCCGTAATCCGCCATCATTCAAGTACCAGACATCTGCCCCCCACACCATCATATCCAGAAAAGAATCTGCAATGGCAGGAGCTGCGCTCACTGAATAAGCGGGTGAAAAGAAGGTGGAAAATAGAAAAATGACCCCAATAAAGGCATTTGTAAATCGACGAATACTGATTTTGTTTAAAATCTTTTTGATCATGATACTCCTCCGTGGGTGAGAGTATAAAATCTCCCAGGGTGTAATGAATCCTCGTTGAGTGGCGCTCGATCGGGCTCGACAGGGAATTTCCGGGAGGCTGCCGTTTACGTATTCTTGCCATAAATAATAAGGGGAAAGAATATTTCGATTCAAGTGTCAAATGTCACTCTGAGATAACGATCTGACCCGTTGGTTATCATTAGCTCACAGCTTCTCCAGTCCCTTCACCAACCACTTCAACATCTATATTCTTACCACCTCCTGCTGCAATGTATGGTTAATCCCATATTCCATATCCCACATCACGATTTTTTGCTAAATCCTAAAGTGCCCTTGAGGGAACCTCAAGGGCACTTTCTTTTTTACCTCTTACGGTAGATTGAACGCCCTAACCAAAAAGACCGCCATCTGGTCACGGGTGACTGAGTTGTTGGGGCAGTAGTTTCCACCACCACATCCACTGGTGATCGCATCAGCAACCAACTGCTCAATAAAGTCTGCGCCAAAGGAGCCGACTGGAACATCTGCAAAGACACCGGTTGCTGTTGGAGGTACGAATGCAACGCCGTGCTTGGAACGCACCAGAAAGACTGCCATCTGTGCACGTGTCACCGGTGAGTTTGGACAGAAGTTGCCGCCGCCGCATCCGCTGGTGATTCCATCAGCCGCCAACTGCTCGATGAAGTTCGCGCCGAGGGAACCAACTGGGACATCAAAAAAGACCTCTGTTGCTGTGGGAGGTACGAACCCAACACCGTGCATGGAGCGCACGAGGAAGATCGCCATCTGCGCGCGGGTGACAATGTTCGTTGGGCAGTAGTTTAATGGGATTACCGAACACCCGCTGGTAATGCCGGCGTTGTACAAGCGCTCAATGAACCCATTGGCCCAATGGGTCAACGGAACATCTGTGAAGGTGGCTGACTTGATGACAGTAAATATCTCGCCGCTGGTGAAATCGCCATCGCCCACAACTGCTCCGCCCAGCGGGTCACTCGTTGCATCCAATATCGTATTGTCATCCACAATATTCAAACGGATCGTTCCGTTCCCAATGCCAGTGTCAACTGTGATTGTATAAATGGCGCCAGAGCCGCTCAGGGCTGTAATGGTTGCATCAGTGACTCCCGTGGTGGTCAGGGAAAAATCATCAAAGGGGATACTCGTATTCAAACCTGTAACGGCTTCCGAGAACGTAACCGTAAAATCCACGCTGCCTGCGCTGGTGGGATTGGCACTTGCGCGCGTACTGGACAAGACAATTGGAGAGAATGGCGTATTGTTCGATTGCCCCTTGGTGGTTGATGCCGTTGGTGAGTCGGCCCAGGCCCCACCATCCGGGAAACGATACCAGGATAGGTCTGAACCGGTATTTCCATAGGTAAAACTGTCCAAAACTGTAGTGGCATTTTCCTTTAAGAGGCGAACATCGTCCCCAGAGTTATTGAAGTAGCTTGTTCGATCAAGGGACCAGAAACCATGAGCCGGAATGATGGTGGCTGCGGGGATCTGGTAGGCAGCACTTCCTCCAGGGATATCATCGATATAACAATAGCCAATGTTGATTGTGCTGGCGGTGGTGTTGTAAAGTTCCATCCATTCTGATCCACTGGATGGTGCGGGCAGGGCCTCGTTGATAAGAACCTGGCCTGCGGTGACCTGACAGGATGTCAAGCAGGTTTGATAGATTGGGCCGCATCCGCCATTCGGAGCGGGAATTATGCCGGAAAGGTTATCATTGGGATCCACCTCTGTAAAGTAGCCGTCGCCGTCAAGGTCAGTCCTTGCAGGCTCGGTTGCTGTGTTAGAAGTCCCGTTGACTGTGTAGTTGGAGCCGTTTGTGGTTTTGATAACGATATGCCCGGCCACGATCGCTGAGCCAATGTTGGTGTTTACGTTGCCTCGCTCGGTCATATAGACTGTCGATGTTCCCAGCAGGAGATCCATAACAGGCTGGGTCGGATGGCCATAGGTGTTGCCGTCCCCAACTGTCACAATTGAAACCTCGGGGTCAAGTTGATTGACGAAGGTAGCGCTGCTCGAATGGGAACTGGCGTGGTGGTTAACTTTGTATACATCCACATCACCAACTTCCCTGGCAACGCTCAATTCGATATCATGATAGGTGTACCCAAATCCGCCGATCTCATAATTCCCATCCAGGTCGCCGCCAATCCACTCGTCAAAATCTCCAAAACTCAGCACCGCACCAAGGCTATAGTCATTCTCCGACGGGGGGCTGGCATCCCCGTGGAAATCCCCGGCGATAATTGCACCATTTCCATCGTGAGTGACCATATTGAATGAGACACCCGCTCCCAAATTCACTTGGCTGGAGCCATCAATGGCTGTGATTGGATTGAGTTTGGCCTGACCAGCGCCCTCAAGATAGGATTTCCAGTTGGTAAATGTGCCGCTAATATCGCCTAGGTAAGTGGTGTAATCACGCAGCACGGTTGTTCCCACGGTGAATCCCTGAGTCTCCACAAGATGCCAGAGGCCGCCATATTCAACATAACCAATATGGTCAAGGTGAAAATGGGAAATCACAACATAATCCAGGGATTTGCAGCCAAGGACGCTCTCGATGTATGGACCGATGATCTGTGCTTTGATGCTTGAATTCCAGTTGGATTCTCCTGCGTCAAAAAGGAGGGTCCTGCCAGTTGGCCCAACGATGAGAGTCGAGTCACCCTGACCTATATTGATGTGATGAATCTCAAGGTTGCCGGATATCCACGTACCACTGCCGCAGACACCAGCAGCCCGCGCTAGTTTCGCGAATGCCGTCAGGTTAACTGTTAAGATAAAAACCAAACCAATGTTTATAACAAACTTGATTTTATTTGTTCTGGACATTGAGCCCTCCCAATGCAAGAGATTGGAGAAACAAAACCGGCCACAATAGGCCGGTTTCGCTATTTGCTCCTTGATAACTCGTAAGCGTCCAAGTTAAGTTATCACATCATGGCTGCCTGAATTTTAAATACAGGAAAAGATGGAATTATTATTTCATGCCACATCCCGAAGAATCCTTGTATGGTGCTTCTCCATAATTATCTTAGCAAAAACCCGGGATTATTACAACTGGGTTGTTTGTTATTTTTATATAGTCTTGTGAACTTCACAATACTATGAACAAGGCTGGAACCTCCCCTTCCTTATATGAATTTTTATTTATTTGGGCTGCCTCATATGAGACAGCCCAAATAGGAATGTGAATTAGCGAACGGTATAGGTCTCTCCAAGTCTGAAATCTCCATTGAGAAGACCCGGCCCTCCCAGCAGGTTGGTGAAGGAATCCTTAATGGTGTTGTTGTCAATTAGATCCAGGCGGAGCGTGCCGGAACCTGTGCCTGTATTGACCGTGACGGTGCGTGTTGTACCTGTGCCGCCCACGCTTGTGACAGTTGCGCTAGTGAGGGTATCTGTGAGTACCAGGCTGAAGTCAAACTTGTCCACGCCTGTGACTGCCTTGGAGAAGGTCACAAGGAAGGTCACACTCGCCGCGTTTGTGGGATCCGGACTTGCCCGCACGATCGAAACCACGATTGGCGCTGTTTTGTCGATTGTGTAGGTTTCACCGGAGGTGAAGTTGCCATTTGTTGCCCCAACACCGCCTAGTGGGTTCAAGATTGTATCCTTGATGGAGTCGTTGTCGATCAGATCCACATGGATCGTGCCGGAGCCAGTTGTGCCTGTACTCAGAGTCAGAGTGCGTGTGGTGCCAGTCCCAGTCAGGCTGGTGATTGTTACGCCAGAGAGGGTGCCGGTCGCGACTACATTGAAGTCAAGCATGTCCACCCCTACGACGGCTTCGGAGAAGGTGACTGTGTATTTTACGCTGGCGGCTCCAGTGGGGTTGGCTGAAGACCGTACAATCGAAAGCACGGATGGTGGTGTTTTTTCAATCGTGTAGGTCGCGCCCGAAGTGAAATTGCCATTGCCCAGACCAACTCCACCCAATGGTTTGTTGGCTGCATCCTTGATGGTGTCGTTGTCAATCAAATCCAGGTGGAGTGTGCCGGAACCTGTTCCGGTATTGACCGTGACGGTGCGGGTTATGCCTGTGCCTCCCACGCTTTGGATCGCGACCCCGGAAAGAGTGTCGGTGGTGACCAGGCTGAAGTCAAACCTATCCACCCCAGTCACGGCTTCAGAGAACGTGACTGTAAAGCCAACCAGGGAGGAGCCGGTGGGAGTGGCGGATGTGCGCGAGATCGAAATGACTGACGCGGGTGGTTTTTCGATGGAATAGATTTCACCAGAAGTGAAGTCTCCATTCGCCGTGCCTATTCCACCTAATTTGTTGAGTACCCCATCCTGAATCGTGTCGTTATCAATCAGATCGAGGCGCAGGGTACCAGAATTGACGCCGGTGCTAACACCTGTGCCGGTACTGACGGTCACGGTGCGGGTTACGCCTGCTCCTCCAACACTTATAACCGTCACATCAGTGAGTGTGCCGGTCGTGACTGGGAGGAAGTCGAATTTATCCACAGCAGATACAACTTCGGAGAATGTGACTGTGAAGTTCACACTAGCTGAGCCGTTGGGATTTGGGGAGGCACGCACGATGGAGACGACAGTTGGAGGTGTTTTATCAATCGTGTAGGATTCGCCAGTGATGAAGTCGCCATTTGTGAGACCCACGCCGCCCAGCTTGTTGAGCGACACATCCTTGATGGTGTCGTTATCGATCAAGTCAATGTGGATTGAACCGGAACCAGTGCCAGTGCCAACCACCACGGTGCGCGTGGCACCAGAACCGCCTACGCTTGTGATCGTTGCGCCAGAGATCTCGCCAGGGGTGACCAGGTTGAAGTCGAACTTATCCACTCCAGTCACAGATTCGGAGAATGTGACTGTGAAGTTCACGCTGGCTGCATTGGTCGGATCTGCGCTGGCACGAGTAATGCCAAGCACAGCTGGCGGCATATCGCTCAATGTGGTAAATGACCACCATATCTCATTATTGGCATATGTCATTCCGCCTATGTTGACGGCCCGAACCTGCCAGTAGTATGTGGTGCCCGCTGACAATCCGCTTAGTGACTTGGTTGTGGAATTCCCGTTATTTATCCAGGAAGAGCAATCATTATCATTCGTTGTGTCGAAGCAATATTCATATGAAGTTGCCTGGGCACTTGCCTCCCAGCTTAACATCAGGTTGAGATTTTGATTGATCGCATTGTTTAGCGGGTCAGTCTTGACAAACTCAGCGGGTGTCGGCAGGGCGCTTACCATCTGTGCTGACATGACCGAATGACCGCCGCATCCCGCCCCTGAGAACTGCAATCTGTAATAATATGTGCTGCCTCCGTTGACAGCCGTATCGGTGTATGAATAATTGACCGGGGATGTGCTTGCGTAGTTTCCACAAGGCCTGTTGCTGTGGACAGTCGCAACTTCAGCCCATGCCAGAGTGTCAGGCGACCGATACAGAACAAAGTCGGAGTTGTTGATCTCCGTGGTTGTGCTCCAATTGATTTGAACACTTGGCCCGGACCAGCTGGCGCCGAAGGCGGATAATGTAACCTGCGGAACGATTGGAAGCGGAGTATTTGTTGGCGTTGGCGATGGTGTAAAGGTTGGGGTGAATGTAGGTGTTGGTGTTGGAGGCTGGGGAATAGGGCTGCCGCCTGTGTTTTCTTCCAGAACAACCTCACTGATAACAGCGCTGTCACCGTTTATTTCGTTGATGGTAAGTGTGACCTCTCCATCACTATATGTGGAAGATGGAATGGCTATCAAAACCGATCCAGGTGTGGAACTTAGGTTGATTGTTTGCGATGATGTTGCGTCGAAGAGAAGCTGCTCATTTCGACCCGCAGCGTCTCCTTCAAAGAATGTCAACCTGACGTTGTAATCCTTGGCTGGATCTAGTGATGAGAACTTGTATTTTACCTGTCCAGTTTCGCTGAAACGCACTGTCTGATGAGGTGCGGTTCCCCAGCCATTGAATCCATCTGATGTCGCGGAAGGATCGAAACCACAATTATTCGTAGGAGACCAGGGCTGTTCACCTGGGCCGCTGTCCACACTGCAATATTGGACCTCGGATAACCCGATCAGATTCACCATTGGTCCGCTTAACCCGCTGGAACGAATGATGGATAGTTTGACTTTTCCGTCAGTGTAATCGGTTGGTTTGAGCAGGAGGGATACTGTCTGAACCTGATCGGTGATATGGATCTCCCTGTCAATAACTGGGTTAAGCGGATCATCGCCTGGCTCTGAGATCGGCTGATCTTCAATTCGTAATTTCACATTGCGAGTACCGCTGCAAACTACAAAGGTAAGGTCAAGATGATAGTACCGGTCTGGCAGCAGGTTATCAAATTGATAATCCAAACTTTCTGCGCTGCCGGCCTGACGGTAGGATTGTTCAGGATTTGTGCCGCAAGTTGTGACTGCCGTTCCCTGTGTGAGACGGCCATATCCTTCGCTTGAAACCGCATCATATAGAATGTCGTTGTTGCCACCTGTATCAATAGAAAGACTGTCCCAGCCGATGAGAGTATTTGCTGACGCGGTGTTATTTGTTTCGCTTGCTTCCAATACAAGATTATCCGGATCGGCTTTCACAAAAATGGGGTGGGGGCCGGCGGCATTGATTGAGAAGGCAATTTGCCCTGAAGTGCTTTGTCCTTGAGGCACATCAAGAGTCGTGCTTCCCAATACAGTTCCAGTATCATCGGTTCCAAGATACAACTTAACGACTGTTCCGGTGACATCCGCTTGCCCATCATTTTTGACTGTCACACCAGCTACGCCGGTTTCGTTCTGGCGGACATTAGGTACAGAGATATTAGTCATGACCAGATCAGCCTTTTTCTTGACGATAGACGGTGATGAGGCAATGTTGTTAGTTTCGTTCGACTCGTGGAGGCTATCTGATACATCTGCTTTGACAAAAATTGTTTGGCCGCCCAATAGGCCGGAGGTATTCCAATCCACTGTTTGCGCCGCTGACGTTTCTCCTGCAGCCAGTGAACTGACAAATGTTGACCCGATCAATGTGCCGCCTGCTGCTGGATCACCTAGATAAAAACCAACTGTGAAATTTTCAGCTTTATATGAGCCATGGTTGGTGATCGTTGAACTGAGATCTACCAACGAACCTTCGGGGATATTGCTCGGCGGGTTGCCATTAGGAGGAGTAATTACAGGTGCAGATGGTTGGAGGTCTGTGTCGTTGCCTACTGAACCTATCAGGTTGAACAGGAAAATATCCGCTGGCGTGTCAATGTTGACTCGAATGGGAATGACCAGGGTGTTTGCACTGCTCTGTTGTGCTGTAATATATGCATTCAACGCATTTGCAAAATTTGTTGAATCCAATCGCACCGGACCAATAAAGGTTTGATTATTAGCTGTATATTCACAGATACCATCGTTGCCAATATCAAGGCAGAAATTAAAAGTGGAGCCACTGCCGGCCACGCGTTCGATTAATGCGCTCATGTTGATAGTACTGTATTGGCGGTTAGGAAGATGTGCAGAGAAGGTTTGGTCCCCACCAGTTGTATTTGAGCCGCGTTGACCATAAAGCAACTGATAGCGGATGTTGTTGTTATTCGGAATAGAATCTGGAATATAAAGGTTGCCTGTAGCGGAGCCGGTCAAATTGAAATAATTGACTTGTTGTGTGCTGGCAGAGGGATTGGCTGTTCCATTAAGATAAGTGTATTCAATGCGAATGCGACCATCACCACCGACAGCGCCATCTGATCCAATTGCTGGCGCACCGGTTGCAGTTATTAGATTGTTACCAATATTTATAGTTTGCCCACTAATTAATGCAGAACCGCCAGCTCCCCCTCCGCCAGACCCCCAAGTACCAGATCCATTTCCTCCATTCAAATTAACAGTGCCGGTAATATCGATTATCCTTGAGAATAGAAAGACAATCCCACCACCACCACCGCCACCACCACCAGCGTTATAACTACTTCCCCCTCCACCCCCGCCTCCAAAAACTATATTGGATAAACTAGTATTTCCAGCAGTTATTCCTCCTGAAGCTTCCCATGCATGGTTATTTCCTAGTCCTGTTCCACCAATTGTGGAATTTCCACCACCTCCACCTGCCCCATCATGAGCAGGACTATTTTGAGTATAGCTTCCTCTGCCGCCGCCTCCTCCGTTTCCATTAGATACCCCACTTGTTGCTAGTGCAGCCGCACCTGTTATTCCTTCACCATAATAAGCGGGTTGAGATGAGTTAATGGTTCCATTTCCACCTGCGAAACCACTTCCTATTCCCCCAGTTTGATTTGTAGCAGGATTGCCGCTTGCTAAAATTGTGCCAAGAATATTCGTACTGCCACTTACTCTAAAAGCGATGATACCACCAGTATTGCCATCCCAATTATGGCAAGTTAATATACTGCCACTTTGCACGGTTAAATTATTGTATTGAGGAACAAGTAGTACTTGCGCTCTTGAGTTCCCTCCGGTCGTATATGTATTTGCTAAAGATTTTGAAAGTGTAAATATGTTCCCGTTAATATTAGTAATTGCCGCAAACTCATAATTACCCACGCCTATACCTTGACTTTGAATGATCAATACTTCTTTTCCAATCACGAACCCTGTAACGTTGGATAAGGTAATATTTGCTTGTCCTGCTGATGCAGTAGATGCTAGTGCATAGCGGATGTTATCTGTGTAAGCAGTTTGACCTGTGGTTACTGTCAAGTCACTATCTGAGCTATTGCCAAATACGCCAAATGGCGCATCTTGTCCCGTAACGCTGTAATAATTCACTTGATGAACACTAGCTATGGGATTTGTTGTGCCGGTAAAAGTGCTATATTCGATGCGAATACGACCCATACCACCATTTGCACTATTACTGTACGTTCCTCCTGTTCCTTTCAATCCTTCTGATGCAGATACTAAATTTGTTCCAAGTGTTATATCTTTGGATTTTATTAATATAGAACCTCCTGCGCCGCCACATCCACTTCTACCGGTAGAAGGCACACTTCCTCCATTTCCACCAGTGCTTAGCAAATTTCCTGAAACGATCAATTGTCTTGATGCTATAAAGGTAATCCCACCACCAATTCCTCCGACACCGGCACCACTTGCAGGATCAACAGCACCTGCCCCGCCGCCGCCGCCAAATACCATTATTGTTAATTCTGGATTTCCGTCTGGGTCTCCGACTGTGCTTGCGCCTCCACTGCCTCCAGCAGTGCCATTACCACCGCCAGCGCAATGAACGTGCTGAGTTCCGCCGCCATTGCCAGGAGGATTTGTAGTATTCATAGCAGAGGGACTTTGAGTACCTTCGCCAGTGTATGCTTGACTATCTACCCCACCAACTCCTCCTCTGAATCCTATTGCAGATGAATTTAATACACCACCAGCATTAATTGATGTTAAGCCGGATGAACGAAATGCAATGACCCCCCCAGAATTTCCATCCCAAGCATGAGCCGTGAGAACACCTCCGCTTTGAACAGTGACATCATGATATTGCATCACGCGAATAACTTGGACTTTCGAGTTCCCTCCAACTGTGTAGGTATTGGCAAGGTTCTTGCTCAACGTCAGAGTGTTGCTTGAAACGTTAGCGATTGTTCCAAATTCGTAGCGCCCTGCTCCTGTGCCCTGAATTTGAATAACCAGCACTTCCTGACCGTTAGCAAAATCAGAAGAGCTTGCAAGCGCAAGATTGAGTTGTCCGCTATTTGCAGTGGAAGCCAGTGCAGAGCGTGTGTTATCGGTGTACTTAGTTTCTCCATAAGCAACAGCTAAATCAGAATCTGTGCCTGTACCGAAAACGCTAAACGGCGCGGTTTGACCGCTGAAATCCACGCCGTATTCGCCAACACCTTTCAGATTTGATCCATCTTCGGAATAAAGGTAAAGCGGGAACATGCGCGTTGGATCATCAGCAAGTGTATGCGTAAATGTAACAACATCATTCTGGTTGTGTGGACCTGGTACATAGACATATTGATCCCACGGATGGTATTGACTCACTGCGTATGCGCTGGCGTTACCAGCGACGACCGTTCCAGCAGTCCCCGCGATATTTATTGAAACCGTGCCATGATTCGGATCGTTTGTCCGCAAGGTCAAGGATTTGGTAAATGAGCCGGCTGGTATTCCAGCAGTATCAATGGCAAGGCCGAAGGAATGTGTCTGTGAAGGTCCAAGCGTGCCGGCTGGGCTGCCAGTTGAGAGTGTTAGGTTGCCATCAAATCCGCTTAATGAGTAACGCAGATCACCAAGGCCGGTATTGGCTAAATTCAGAGTGGCATATAAAGTTGTGCCGGATTGAATAATGCCAATATTCCAGGGATCAGGAATCTCAATGGTTGCAGCCATGATTGAGACTTTACCGGTCATCCAACTGCTTGTGGTTAAATTTGCTTCAGGTGCCGGGTCTGCCCCAAAGGATGCCAATGGGCGTGCAGAACTATCAATGATGTTGCCTTGGGAATCTGTAAAGAATACAAGGATTATGTTATCTGTGCCGGAAAAAGTACGTGTAATTACGGTCGGTCCCGATTCAAGAGTTGGGATCGGAATATCCTCCTCGTTTAAAACATTGCCATTGACATCAACTGTTTCAACAAATAAATGTGCATTGGTGATAGGTGTTGGATGAGGAGTATTGACTACAAAACTTGCCTGCCCCGCACCGGTGGAGGAAATATCCACACCTGGGTCGGGCAACATCTTCCCATTAAGGCCGCTGATATCTGCATTTAAATCAGTGATCAGCGCTCCAGATGGATAAGTTCCTGTTGGTAGGATAAAACGATGATTGCCTTGTGGGTCGTTATATGAAACAATAATGACCGGCTCAGCCGCTCCTGCGCTGGTTGTGTATTGAAATGTATCGGTTGGTCCAATAACAACTTTTGTACCTGCAGGCACACGTCCGCTGCCGCCAATTGTGTTATTTGTGATTGTAGCCAATCCGTCCGGGGAATATAGCACAGCTTCAATGCCATAAGCATCATAGTTTCCAAGATTCTGAAATGTCATACATAATGTGCAGTCATTGTCCGTGCAGGATTTGGTATAACCTGCCAACAGATTCGGCGCAGGATGCTCTGCGGGGTCATCGGGGTTCATGCCTAACTTGATCTCGTTGCGGTCGTTGTAGCCATCTAGGTCGCGATCCGAGACGATGCGAACCAGCATAGCGGTGTTGGGCGCGGCTGACGTGTCTTTGAAAACGCCGCTGTAACTCAAGCCATCCGAGAGATAGAAGTTCCACCAGGATGTGCCAGTGAGCGCATGCTTGCAATACACCATCGTATTCGAGGCTGGTGCGATGGTTGTATCCTGTACGCAACCGGAAGGGATATTCGAAGCCAATTCAGGTGTAAAGACCGCCAACAGATTGCTGTCCGCGTCTTCGATGACCGGGAAATATCGCTTGGCGACATCCTGCACCGTATCGGACGGATCCCAAACCGGGACTAAATACGTGTCCACGGTTTCATCGAGATCATCGTAGCCGTCTTCCATTGCAACAGTAACCGAACCGTTGAGGGCGTCAAGATAAAATACTTGATCCTGCCCGAAGGAAATATCTTCCATCACAATGCGGATCGGCGCGCCTTCGTCAATGGCGCGCATTTCATCCAGAGTCAACTCGATGGGATTGGAGGTGTAAGTCAAAGAATCGCCGGGGAAAAGATTTTCGACCTTTGCGATTTGTCCGGTAGCGCCGACTGCCACATACGTGTAAGCAGGATTTGGATTGTTGCCGATGTAAATGTTGAACGTTAAACTGGTCACTTCTCGCGCATACTCCGTGCCGTTGTTGACGATGTTGTAGGTAAAGCGCAAGTCGGCAGAGTGATTTGTGTCCGAGGATTGAGCATTTTCCCAAGTTTGGGAATATTGTTTCGTGGAAGATTCCGAAATGGTTTGTTCTTCGTATTGCGTAGATGTCGTAGTATGAGAACCTCCCCATTCTTTTCCTTGTGAAATTGTTGTTGTAGGTGCTGGTACGGGATACGTTCCAAGATATTGAGGCTGTAGAATCAATTGATTGTTTGAATTTAAGTAATAGCCAGTGCCGCTTTGCCCAAGCATTAAATCTTGCGAGTTTGTTGTTGGCGACTGACCAGCTATTGTTTGGGAGGAATTCGGTGAATAAACGCCTACTGCTAAATTTCCACAAGTGGCAAGACTCTGATTCTCGGCAGAAACATTGCATTTGGTTACATTATAGGTTTGCTGTACATAATTCTTAGTAACATTCGTAATGTTTTGCCCTGTATTTATCGGAGGCCCATATAGCCATCTGTGGTAGTTGCACCCCATTAGCCAATCCCTAACAAATCCACTCTTTTGGCATATTCGATCTCCTATGTTCATATTTGCTTCTTGTGCGGGAGCGGCTCCAGCCATTAAAGTAGCAGCAACTCCAGCTAAACCTATTATTGCCATAGCTCCTAAATTTGGATCAACTTGTCTGGATGTGTAGAATTTCAAATTCGACGATGCCATATCTGGTGTAGTATGAGATACCTCCTCCCATTGATTCCATGTCACTGTGTCGGCGACACTCGTGCTTGTACCTTTCGTCGATGAAGTTCCGTAGGTTTTTTCAGTTCCTTGCATTGTCCCTTCTGATGTTGTAATTGTCGCAACTCTTGTGAGATTGAGAGACGAAGGCACTACTTCAACTTCCGGCTCAGGAAACGCCGCCACGAACGGACTATTCCCTGGCTCTTTCACCCAAGCTGGCAAGTTCGCACTTACAAAGGCAGCATCCTCGGCACGAGGCAAAATGCCATATCCACATGGCCCGCTTGTGCCGGGGCAATAAGTTACACCAAACAGTTCCTGCCCATCATCGAATTTATCTAGATCTGAACTTTCGCGCTGCGGGCTGGTGCCAATCATATACAACTCAGCGTTATCTGGAACACCATCAAAGTCGCCATCCTGGCAATCCCCGTCGGCATGATGAGGCTTGAAGTTTGGCCACATTGCAAAAGGCGGTCCATAGGATGTGATACCTTTTAGAATGGCGTTTACTTCATCGCTGTCATTGGGGTCATTGCTGCTGGGTGTACCATCAAAATCAGAATTCTCTTTATTGGGGTCTGTACACCACCAAGCCTCTTCGGAATCGGTCAGACCGTCATTATCTGTATCAACACTGGATAATGATATTAGCTTTTGAGGGGAAGAGATCAAGTCTTCCGCAGACATGATGGATGCCCCTTTCATGGCGTTGTACACATAAGCCATATACTCGAGTGAATTAACCTCACTGGGGTCGAACCCCAGGCGTGCCAGCTTTTCAAGTTGTACATTGTCTGCCATTACATAAGCGTATCCATCATATTTTTCCAGTACTTTAATATTCCATTCTTCCAAACGGGCAAGGTCGTGCGGTTGATTAAGCGAAACAAGCGCACGAAAATAAGTTCCTTCACCGGCCGCAGAGAAGTCGAAAGTTTTTGCCATTTCAGCTGTAGCTTCCAGGATGATGGATGGCATCAGTGTGGGAGGGGGTGGGGTTTCAGTTAAAACAGGTACCTCAGGTGGCAATGTCGTAGCGGTACTGCTCGGCGCCGACACTTCTGGTGTGGTTGTTGCAGTCGGAATTTCCTGAGCAACCACCGGAGTCGGCTGGATGCTTGTTGTAAGTATGCAAATCAAGGCGATAATAGTAATTGCCTTTACTGCCAAACGATTAGATTTTTTTTGAGTCATGATATACCTCCTGGGTAATCTCGATTTCAAACATAGTTTGGGGTGTGATTTGATTTGTTTGTTTTGTTGGGTTTTGCTGCAAACAAGGAGTTGATTTGTCCAATCCCTAAAGTATGTTTGCCAAAGAAGCCCTGTATAAGCTTCCAATTATTATAGTGTGCGGAAATTCACCCTCCAACTGACGATTATCATAGATTCGTATATTACAAGGAGGGGATAAGGATTAATCACCGGATTTCCTGAAAAAATTTGACAGTAACTTCCCATTTCTGCTTGACGAAAGAACATTTGTTCTGATATTATCTCGGCATATGTCTATCTGGGATCGCTTCATGTACCTGATAGGCTTGCGTCAAACGCCCGGCCCCCGAACCTATCATTTGAATGTGAGTGACAGTCTTCAAGTCACTCTTTCCACTCTTGCTTCAGATGAGGGTCGTCCTGAATCCGAATTGATCCCTGAACTCTTGAACGCTGGCCTGAATCAATATACTTCCAATGAAAGACTTTGGAAAAAATGGGAGACCCTCTCGCCGCGCGAGAAGGATGTGGCTGCGCTTGTTTGTTTGGGGTATACCAATCGTGAAATTGGAGCGCGCCTGAACATCTCCTCCGAAACAGTAAAGGATCGTTTGGAAAGAGCGTTGAAGAAATTTAATCTTACCAAACGCACTGAGCTACGGACATTGTTGTCGATTTGGGATTTCAGTGAATGGGAGCACCAGCAGTAGGGTCTTAAGTTGCCTTCCATCCCAAATATAGCACCCCCATTTCACCCCCATCTGATACCCAGGCGGGGGCTGTTTGTTTTTTGGAAAAGATATTAATCTCACGGAATGAATATTTTCCCTGCTCCTAAAACTCACAAGTTGATCGTTCTGTACGCTCCACATGCCGCCCGCGAAGAAAGTGCGATGATTGTGGCTGAACTCGCCCTGCGCGGACCCGTTACTGTTCTTGACGGCGGCAATCGTTTCATCCCCTATCGAGTCGCTCAGTTGCTCAGACGAAAAACAGTTGATGTGGCTTCTGCATCCAAACGCCTGTTCATTCGGCGCGCCTTCACTTGTTATGAAATGAACTCGCTTCTGGCAGATACACCAACGTTACAACGACCCTATATGATCCTGGATTTGTTGAACACCTTCTATGACGATCACACTCCCACTTGTGAAGTCGGCCGCCTCCTGAAGTTATGCCTGCGTCAACTCCATCGCCTGAAAACCTCCGCGCCAGTGGTGATTACCCTTGCACCGCCGCTGGTTGAAGAGCGCACCTTCCTGATCGAACAGGTCTGTGAAATTGCAGATGAGGTGTTCACCATTGATGCGCCTCGCTCACTGGTCATACAACCTGCTTTGTTTTGACGGAACATCATGGGCCGCACAGTTACCACCATCACCCAACAATTGAATGAGACCGAGAGCATGTTGTCTCCCTTCCGCCGAACCTTGCGCAGGAGCGACCAATATGTTTTCGACGGTCTCTTCGCAGCTGCGCGCCGGCACATTGCCGCCATTGGACAGGCAGAATCTTTGTTGCCATTCGAGTCTGCCTTGCTCGCCATGCTGCTGGAGCAGTCAAAGGAAATCTCTGTTCTTCAGCAGAAACTCGAAGCACTGATGGCAAAAAATGGATGAAGCAATTGGGTGGTTGTTGGATATATACGCGGACTCTGAGGGCGGTATCATCCTGTGGCTGCTAGAAGATGACGGTAAACGTTTGCGATTGCAAATGGACTTTTCTGTCACGCTTTATGCAGCGGGGGATTTTGCGTTATTGCGGCAGGCATGGATCTATCTGAAAGCTAAAGATGTAAAGCTGGAACGCATGACTCGCCGTGATCTTTTCCTCGGTGAGCGGGATGTGATGAGCGTTACCACATCCAATCCTTCGAAGCTTCCCAAAATCTTTTCAGCCCTTTCACTGCAATTCCCATCCCTGGATTATTATGACGCCGACATTCCACTCAGCCTGCGCTTTATCGCTCAAACAAATACCCATTTACTCGGTAGATGTCGAGTCAAGCTTGATGAAGAATGGGCACTGGCTATAGAGCCTTTGGATTCACCCTGGGAGATCGACCCGACTCCCATCCCTTTGCGAATATTGACTCTCAGTCCTGATGTAAATCCAGTGATTCGCAAGCCCATGAGTCTCAAAATTAAATATAAACAGGGAGAATATAGTCTTGCCCTTGAACCAACACGTTCCTTTCTTGTAGGGTTAAAAGCTGACCTGAAACGCATCGACCCAGACTTGATCCTGACCGAATACGGTGACACGTGGTTGTTCCCGAGTCTGAAACTATGGACAAAGGAGAGCGGGATCGAGTTGAATCCCAATCGCGATCAAAGCAGGGGAATCCAGACACGTCGCGCGGACAGCTACTTTGCGTACGGTCAGGTGGTGTATCGTGGCGCGCAGGCACACTTGTTTGGGCGCTGGCATATTGATCGTCACAATGCCATGTCATTCGGGGAATATGGTCTCGAAGGAGTCATGGAACAGGCGCGTGTCACAGGACTCGGCGTGCAGGAGATGGCTCGTAAATCCCCGGGTGCGGGCATCACTGCCATGCAAATGTATACTGCCTTGCGTAATGGAGTCATGGTTCCATTTCAAAAGCAGCAGGTGGAAGGCAAGAAAACACTGGCTGAATTAATTCGCGCCGATCATGGCGGGTTGATCTATCAGCCGATCATTGGATTGCACAGCCACGTGGCGCAGATCGATTTTTCATCCATGTATCCGGCCATCATGGTGAAACACAACATATCTCCTGAAACAGTTGGGAAGGATGAGTCGCCAGAAGGATTGGTTCCCAAGACGCTGCGGCCTCTTCTGGAAAAACGGTTGATGCTTAAGAATATTATTTCAGAACTCAATCCGCGTGACTGTCGAGTCGAGATTCTCAAGGCACGTGCTGCGGCGCTCAAGTGGTTGTTGGTGGTCTGTTTTGGTTATCTGGGATACAAGAATGCGCGCTTTGGAAAGATCGAATCGCATGAAGCGGTGACGGCCATGAGCCGCGAACTGATGCTGCAAGCCAAGGAAGTGGCGGAAGACATGGGGTTCACAGTTTTGCACATGTACGTGGACTGCCTGTTCGTCCAGCAGGCTGGATTTGAGAAGTCATCCGATTTCACTCCGCTCATGGATGCAATCGTTCAACAAACGGGGATTCCCATCACACTCGAAGGTGTCTTCAAATGGGTTGCTTTTCTATCATCCAAGAGAGATGTGCGTGTGCCTGTTCCCAATCAATATTTTGGCGCTTTTTTGGATGGGTCGATCAAATATCGTGGCATTGAACTCCGAAGACGAGATACAACTTTATGGGTGCGAAAAATCCAACTGGCTGTACTCGAAATTATGGCACAAGCGGATACGCCAAATAAATTGGCAGAATGTGTGCCGGATGTGCTTGCCTTTGTGGAACACTGCAAACGCAATTTGAAAACAGGCCGAATTCCACTGGAAGAGTTGATCGTGAGACAGAAATTGAGCCGCGTTCTGGATGGATACAAATCCCCATCGCCGGCAGCGCGTGCTGCTTTGCAATTACAAGCCACTGGCAGAGTAATCGCCCCCGGCCAATCAGTGCAGTTCCTGTTTACACGCGGTGCTCCCGGAGTCCACGCCTGGGAGCTTGAAGAAGCGCTGGACCCCGGAAGATTGGATACGAAGCGATATTGTATGTTGCTGGATCGGGCGATGCGGACTGTGCTTGATCCAAGCAAGCCATTGATCATCCCTGAGCGACTGCTGTAAATGGAAGGTTTTCACCTTCTACATTTTTCATAATTTTGATTTCTCTTTAATTTGATGAGGCGTGGGAAAAGTGAAACAGAGACAGGGGATACCTGTCCGGTCCTGCATGATTTGAAATCCAAATTGAAACTGATGATGTTGTATGCTGAACACGGGAACAAATTGCGCTTTTGTCGAATGGAATTCTTGACGCAAAGTCGCGAAGGAAAAGCGCTTGAATCTTTGCGACTCCCTGGCACTGCCCGCCACATCATCCCCGAAGCGGAGCGAGTGGGAGGGCAGGTGTAGCGACTTTGCGTTGAAAAGGAAAACCCAATTAATGACCGCGCCCAGTATAAAAGGTAAATTCAAAGAGAACAAATAGCACCCCTGTTATAAAGCGCCAACTTCTCCTTTCATCAAATTATCAATAAATTGCCATCGCTTGGTCTTTGTATAATCCCCGCCTTCGGGATAGAAGTATTTGGCATAATCAGCCCAATTGTCCCGAACTCCCGACAGATTGTCAGTAACTCCATTCGGCAAAAGGTAACGTTCGATTCTCCCATGCGCCATGAGTGACAACTCATTATCCACTTTCCACCCAACATACATGGCCACTGATTCTGCGAAATCCTCTTTGCGATTAAAGTGCCAGTTTGAGCCGCTGGGTTTGTCGCCATAGAAATACCCCGCCGCGTTGCAACCCGGCAGACGGCCATGACGGCCGGGCTTATTTTCCTCACCATTTGGACCTGCATCCCAATTACCAACCAGCCTCGCGCCCTGAGAACGCAATTTGCTTGTTGAACCTTCAGTATATTTCTCCAGGGCGGTTGATAATGTCCATTTGAAGTTTGCGTCCCAAGCATGGGCAAGTTCATGAACAACTGACCAGGCGGAAATTGATCCCTTTGCAGAGAAAGACACACGGTGCGCCAACGACTCTGCTCCATATGATCCAATATCCGCCTTCCGTATGGTCATCCCGCCAAGGTTTCGAATGAATTTATCGCGGCCTCTCATTGCTTCTGCGAGGAGGTCAACAGCTTTATAAAGCATATCCAGTTCTGCTATTGTCCAAACCCCCTTATGCCAGCCTCCCTTCGAGTCATCTCCCCAATCTGCAGGGATTTCAATGGAAAAATCCGTTCTTAGTGACTGCAGAATTTTAGCCGCTTTGCCTGACTGGGATTTATCAATTCCACTTGGCGATTTAGTAACATCAGATTCCGGGGTTGACAAATGTTCGTCTTTTACCTTCACCCCATCTTCATCTTTTAATATGCTGACCTTGGAAACTCCCACGATGTTATCTTCCTGAAGGGTGAGAACAATTCGAAAACCGTATCGCGCTTCAGATGAGCCGGCATTATCAGGAAACTGACCGCTGCGTGCGCTGCATCGAGCATCATTGGGATCATTCTTGAATGAACTGCCTCGAAGTACCCGTCGGACCTGAGGGTTCGCATCCAGGGCATTTCGGCCATCATCGTTCCAAGGGTATCTAAAAAACTGGTCCGGTGCGGAACGATTTTCTCCCCACAGGCTGCGCGTCCATTGTTGCACATTCCCAACGAAGTCGAAACCACCACTTGCGCTTTGAGGAGGGTATGCATCGACTGGGGCGATTTTGGATTTACCTTGATTGCAGAGATTTAAATCGAAAACATTTCCCCAGGGATAAATACGATGATCGGATCCCCGGCAGGCTTTTTCCCACTGTGCTTCAGTCGGGAGTGAATAATTACGTCTTGTTTTCTCGCTTAGCCACTGGCAATAGGCGAGTGCTTCATACCACGTAACGCCGGTAACCGGATGCTTCTCAAAACCTTTTGGAATCCTTTGTCCATCCCAGCCCAATGTTGGTGAAATTGACTTTTTTGTCTGTTGAATAAATATTTCATATTGCGCATTCGTGACGGGATATTTTCCAATGCGATAGGCCGGTAAATAAACCTCATGTTGTGGTGTTTCATGTGGAGGAATTCCTTCTCCAGGAGAACTGCCCATCCAAAAGGGACCCTCAGGGATGTATATGGTTTGAGGTTCAAAAAGTTCAATCTCTTCCTCGAAGGGATCCCGAGGGTGTTTGATGTCTTTAATTAGTCTTTCAATATCATTTTCGAAATCAGGGTAATTGCGAAGGGTCCGTGCGTTTTGAAAGACAAGCCGGCTTAGGCTTTCAGGTAATTCGTCTGCAGAAGGCATCGCGGCGTTCATCACAAGGATCGGAATTACCATCATTGAATTTTCCAACAGACGCTTGAGTCCGGTTTCAACTTCAATTCGAGTGAAATCATTCGGATCGAAGAGACGTTTATTTCCATGAGCGTCAGCAATACCTGCCCACTGGGGTCCAATCAACACCAGCATCACATTACAACTGTTTAATTCATTTTTAACGACGCTCCTAAAATCCATTCCTGCGGGAACTTCATCAAGATCATCGAAAACACTTTGCTTCCCAAAGGCTGCTATTAATCTTTCACGAATTTGACCGATGAGATAGGTGCTATCTGCGCGACGGTAGGATATGTAAATTTTATTGTTCGCTGTGACAGGATTTTCCTGTATGGGACTCTCGATCTCTGCATCTGCCTCGATTTGTGGTTCTGGATTTTCCTGCTCCAAAGTTTGCTGCTGCCCGTGATCAGCCTGTGATTCCAGATCAGGAATTATTAATTCCATCCCAATTTTTTTCAAATTCGGATTGTAGTCCAGTAACATTTCCACGCTGATCCCAAAGCGATCCGCGATCGATATCAGTGTGTCGCCTCTTTTTGCCTTATAGCGGATTGTCTTTTGTTCCTCATTCACCACGCCAATGCTCCCTGATTCAATTGCGTAATGTCCGCCAAGCGCATTCGCCAGACGTGCATACTTTCCTCCAAGGCTGCGCAGCAAATCCAGCCTAACCTCGGCAAAGGGAGTTGAACGGGGATCGATCGCGGCGGCAAGCGAGGGATCGGCCACCAGGGCGTTGAACTCGATGCTTTTGCCGCTCTCGCGGTCGATGAATTGGCTGGTGCGTTGGATTACCTCGGCTGCTTCACTGCGTGAGATGCTGCTAAGTAAAATGCGACGAACACCCGGCAAGAACTCATATCGGGCCTCTTCTTCATTCAAAGAGTTGGTACCTTCCACTCCTCGAATGAGGCCACTCAGATAGAACTCCGCCAAATGCTCGCGACCTGATTGGGGCAACATAACCCGCTGAATAATACGCATTAAAGGCAGGCTCAATGGCACTGAGGCGCTCATATAACCTGCCATCCTCCAGGCTTCGGGGGAGGCTGAATTCTCGTACTGTTCCACCAGAGCCAGGGCAGTTGTGAACTCATCAGTCTTTTCAGGTACTCCTCTCCATTCCTGTTCTGCTCTGATATGTTCCTGACGCTGCTGTTCCTGTTCTTCACTTAAAGGCAGCATTACGCCAGGCATCCAAATATTGGTATGACCGGATACAGCCTGTGCCCACGATGTGATGACCTTTGGGTCGAATGGTAATGTAATCAGTTGCACAAAATCCTTCGCCGACAATGTCTCGTTTGCTCCGGAGGCGGGAACACCCACCAATCGTGAATTGGAACGGCCAAGACCGGTTGAGCGGAAATAAGCACGAGGAGCATTTACTAATCCAGTGCGCGGCCAAAATGAATACGGGAGTAAATGCAGGAGGACAACAATCTCACTTTGCATCCAATCTTTAAGCAGGTTTGCCATCAAACCGTTATACCAGGCAGGTGAAACTGCGTCACTAAGAATCAATACCAGGCGGTTTCCTCGCACTGAAATCAATTCCGTTACAGGGCGGCTGGATGCATTCTCAGCCGTGATGCCCCACCCGTTGCGAAGTTCAATCTTTGTGCTCCCTGTTGTATTCCACAAGCTCCAGGTTTGAACACTTCGGAAAATCCCAAGGCTGGCAAGTAGGGCAATCAATTCATGGATGCTTTTCCTCCACAGAATGATCGAGGGAGATTCATCCACGACAACATCTAATTCCAGCCAGCGTGTCATGTTTGGCCGCATTACCGGCAGCCAGACCCGTGTATCTGCGATGCGATGTACGGTTGCTTCCTCATCCAGTTCAAAATGATTCTGTGAGGGTACCCGGCGCATTAACGGTCGCAGCGCCCGGGCATAGGATAATTTGTCTGGCAATGCTGCGGTTCCCGCCACATTTAATGGCAGACTGCCGGATGGCGTTCTGCCTGACTCGGTTGGCAAATACAATCCGGGCTGGGCTGGTTTTTTTACGGTTCTCTCAATTTGCTTCTCCCCTGATGACTCATTTGGAATTGGCTTTTCCTCCACAGAGCTCCGCCCAGGAAATCGATCAGCGGGGGGCGGCGGGAATGAAAAAGTTTGCTCGTTTTTTTTTGTGGAACGTGGCTGGCGGGAAGCCGGCAACTGCCTGGCCAGCCAGATAATATCAGCAAGCTCCTCGGCTTCAATGCTAAAGCCTGATTTCCGCAAAGCTCCAATCAAGCGAACCAGATTCATAGTCAACCTGTTACTGTTCGTTCAATTTACGCAGGATGGAATCCTTCAATTTTTCCTTGACCTGCTCCTGGTCATCCTCTCCAACTGAATTCTTTTCATCCAGTTCGGCCAACAGATCCACATTTTGCATTCTCAGGTAAATGGCATTTAACAATTGGTCTGTTGCCAGGATGCCTCCACCCTTCTTCTTCTCTTTGAAGAGCTTTAACACGTCTGAACGCAATGCGGCCTTGCTCTTCGGGAATTTCTTTTCAACAATTCTTGATAGTTGTTTGTCATCCGGTTCTTTGATATCCAAACGGATGCAGCGGCGAAGGAATGGGAGCGGCAGGTCGCGTTCCCCGTTGCTGGTCATGATCACAAAGGGGAATTCATTGCATGTTACCTTGCCATGATAAATTCGAAACTTCTTCTCCCCGTATTGAGGCAACACATCCACCCAATCGTTTTCCAGACGGGACAGTTCCTTGATCTCATACTTGCCCGTTTCGAAAATGTTCAAGAGGTCGTTCGGCAGATCAATGCTGGATTTATCGATTTCATCTATCAGGAGAACCTGCGGATTGCGTGTGGGCAGGAGCGCCGTGCCGAGGGGACCCAAGCGGATATATTGTCCGATATCCTTCGACTTTAAAGGGTTTGGCGTCTTGCCCCCCTGCAGGGGGGCTTCGTTCGCTTCCTTTCCCTGCTTCTGACTCTGCTCCAGATTTGTATCCTGAAGGCGGCCGAGTGCGTCATACCGATATAGGGCATCCTCCAGTGTGGATCGCGATGTCACAGGCCAGGTAAGCACCTGGCCAAGTTTGAGTTCGTAGGCCACGGCATAGGCAAGAGATGATTTTCCAGTACCGGGTTTCCCGGTGATCAAAAGAGGGCGGCGAAGATAGAGTGCAGCATTCACCAATTCGATCATGCGATGCGTGGGTTCAAAGGTTTTGGCGCGATGCAATTCATCCGCGGTCCAATTTTTTTTGGAAAGCGTTTCCGGTTCGTACAGCTCAATTTCCTGGTTAGGTTTTTGCCCCCGAGCCCCATTGGTATTTGGGCTGATAAACGTTCGCCAATCCGGCGCAGGCGGCAGTGAAAAATCGTGAGGTTTGCCGGAGCCCGTGTATTTCCACCAGGCAGATAATTTGGTTGTCATCATCTACTCCTTTGAGCGCCTAAATTTTTTACGGAGCCTTGAGCTCAACTGTGTCGGCCAGTGTCCGATCAAAATTGTCCCACAACAGCACAATGTGTTTTCCCAGGTTATCATCCAGCTTCCGTACCGCTTGAACTTCCTCAGCCAGATGCAGAAGATTAAATCCATCAACCTTAATCTTCTTCCTGAGCCATTGTTCAGCCTTCTTAGGTTGCGCCCCCTTACGGAACCATATCGCGATTGGCACACCGCTTGTGAGCAGGGAGTTCAATAAATCGCCTCGTTTGCTGTCATTCCTTGGCTCAAAGGGGAGGCCTAATACCTGGGCATTTTTCACGGCTTCGTTTAGTGTGCCCAAGGATTCGGATATTACATCCCTCTCCAAAACAGTTGTTTCGTTTGCCAGGAATTTTTTACATACCCCCCATTTTTTTGGCCAGGTATTTCGCAGGTCAAAACGCTTCTCCCATCGATACTTTGACCGCACCACAACTTTGTAATCCTGACCCAGGGTTTTGATCGAATTTTCAGTAAGTTTGCGTTGTTCCCAGTCATTCGAAAGCTCCAGCGTTGGCAGCCAGACTTCAATCCAAAGCAGGTCCTCAAAGCGTATTTCTGATTCCAATTCATTAGGATCCAGGGAATCATAAATCTTTCTAATCGCTTCATCGACTTTTCCGGGGATCGCATCTTCCTTTAGTGTCAGGTCAGAAAAAATAGACCTCCCCCGTCGGCCGTCACGACAACGTAGGATATACTGCTGATCCGACAGACCCATTTGGTAAGGTTCCAAAATGATCTGGAGGCACGGAGGGTTGAGTTGTTCCTCGCTAATAAGAACCAGGTTCTTCAAATTTCCCGAGCCAATATTTAGATCCACTTGGTGATTCTTCAACCAGGAATGCAACATCTGCACCAATTCTGGCCGCAGAGTCCGCAGGCGGTCCGCCAGGGTGGCAGTGAAGAATCCAAGCAGATGAGGATACCTGTCATTGACGGGGCTGGTTATGGCAAGATCCAGAAGAAGATCCCTTAATTCAGACACACGTTGTAGAAGCCTGTCCTTCTTGGTCATGCCGCTGGAATAGCAGTCATCATAAACTTTTCGGATGATGGGTTGCTCAATGGTGTCCATTCCGGGAAGCGAGAGAAGCTCCTCTGCCAGCATCTCAAAATCCTCTCCCCCGGCAATCACTGGAATGTCCGGGCAGATCGAATGGATCATTTCAGAGGGAATTGCAAATGCGGTTGTACCCTGTCGTCCGTATTCATCCGTAGGGGTAATCGAAACCACCATTCCTATCACAAGCTCGCTTTTTGACGATCCGTCAAAGACCGGCGCTCCGCTAAACCCGGGAGTCACTTGGTGGCTTTCAAGCTGTATGAGCTTTATCTCCCCTAGTACAGCGTCACCAACGATCTCCCCTTTGCCGGTAATCTCCTGCCCTGGTTTTGGAAAACCATAAGTTGAAAATTTATGGCCCTTCGTGCCCAAAGAGGCACCCAACTGCAAAGGTGTTCTTCCGATAGGTGGTTTGTCCAAGATCAATATGGCGACATCCTCAGCGTTCACATTTCCCCAATATTCGCTAACCGTCGCGTCAACTATTTTTCCATCATTGAGCTTAAGGTTTATAGTTTCCCCTTTTTTTCTGCCTGCTGTTTCAATCACATGAGCACAAGTCACCACCATGCGTTCAGTGACGAGGAAGGCTGCGCCAACAACAGCCTTGCCCTTCAAAACACGAAGGATGCTTGATTTTTTATCTTTCATTGCTATGGCGTGGATTTCTTCCACTTCAAAGTAACCTCGTAATTCACCCCCACGCCGATTTTGCCAATGGCCATATTCCCAAGTTCGCCGACAGTATTAATTCCGAACTTGATCTCCGCCTCACTAACCTGCAATTCTTCTATTTCTGCCAGGAGTAGTTTTGCCTGTGCTCTTACGTCCTTGAGCGCGGCTGAAAAAGTTTTCTTGGCCTTGGTCGGTGCGACTTCACCCAGCTCAAGTGAAGCCTTGACTATTCCATCCGACTTTTCTTCAGGGCCTTCGATCAGGATGGTTGTATTTTCGTCCAATTGATATTCGATGTAGTTTGGCATTGTTGCCTCCTATTATCTATTATCATTGACCATTTTCATCTAGTTTATAGCGGAACTGTCATGGAGTCAATCACCTAACATCACCTAACAGCAGTATCCAGAAATTTATGGGTGTGAATGCCTGTCAGAGTGGACGAGGAGGTGAAAAAGATATCTGAACATGGCTATTGTGTTTTACCCGGCTAACAACGTTGGATACTGTGAGGCTGCGAATCCTTACCATATTTTGAAATACACCCAAAAGCATCGGTGGATTGATCGTTTACCTGGAAAAATAAGAGATAGGCATGGAAATTGTTAAAATCCTGTGTCTTTGGTAGCAGGATAAATTCATCTTTTTGGCCGATGCACTTTCTATCAAAGCACGAGATAGTCAGAATTTCTATATCTGAATAATCACATCTCCGAATAAAAAAGATAGCCTTCTCGGGGTTGTCCTTAAATCGGGGGGGACGATTCGCCTTATTTCAAACTTGTCGTGGATCATTTATAGGATAAAAACAGCCCGCAACTTTTCATTGACGGGCCGTTTTTATTCGATCATATATGCATCACTTATGGTCAGATTGCCAACTTCTAAACTATTGTCCGTCTCTTGCCTATTTGAAGAGGAGTGTCAAAGAAGAACGGTACTTTTCTTCGAACTTTTCCATTTCCAGTTGATGTTATTTCTTGACTTTTATATTGCCTTTGCTGGTTGGTGTAATGGGGTCGGCATATATATAGGAACCACGCTCGTTGTCATAGATTACAGCATTACCGTTATCCATATCCCAGATTCGCAGGCGGAACATATCAATACCACCGCTTGTGAATTGGCCATCGATCAAAGTTGCCGTGAAGCCGAATTGATGATTATTTCCTTCAACAGTTCCAGTGCCTTGGAATGAAGCCCTGGCTCCGGAAATTACCAGCCACTGGGCATTGGAAGAATGGAAATGAAACGAACCTGCTTCCAACTCGAAGGCCGTTTCGCTTTCGAGCGCACCATTTTTCTTGTATTTTGTATTGAAGCCAAATTTGCCTTGGCCGGTGGCTGACGGGTCGGCCAGATACGCCCCGGCTGGCGAGTTGATAGAACCACTGCCGGTCACGAATCCGGCTGTGGGGTCATATACAACCACGAACTCATAAATGGATTGGTTGGAAGGCGCGCCATCCTTATCTGTTACTGCTAGCTTGACCAGGTATACGCCTGGCAAACTATAGCTGTGGCTGGCGCTGGCCGTGCCATTGCCATTTGTTGGAGAGATGCTTCCACTTGAAGTGGTCCCATCGTCCCAGTTCCAAAGAGCCGTGTGCGAATCAAGCGAGCCAGGGTCTGTGAAGGATGCGCTGGCATTGATGGTGGTATTCACAGGGATCAGGGCTTGGTCAATTGTGACAGCACCCAAAATAGGGGCAACATTATTGACATTGACAGTCGTGGTGGATTCGATACTGCCACCATCCTTATCCATGACCTTACCGCTAACGATGTAATTGCCATTGTCGGCAAAGGCACAACTGGTCGAGTTGCTCGCCCCACTTCCTTCAAAATTTACCTCTGACAATGAACCGCCGTTGCAGTCGAAGGCATAGTGGAAACCAGCCAGCGTATCAACAGGAGATGGATCGGATATGCCACTGAAAGAGACTGTAGCCGAATCGCCCTCATTGATTGGCCCATTATTGTCAAAGCCGGCAGACGGTGAAACATTATTGACAATGACAACCGCGCTACTGCTGACTGGCGGATTGATACCATCATTGGCTGTCAATGTGGCGGTGTAGGTGCCGTTGTCGCTGCAAGTCAGGTTGGGGGTAAGATCGTTAGCGTTCGAGAAATTGCACAGTGGCGAATCCACACTCCAGATGTAATCGAGTGTTGAAGCATTTGCGCCGCTCAAGGTTATTGCAGAACCTTCAGCGCCGAAGTAAGGTCCACCTGCGATGGCTGTCGGTGTCGGAATTGGCGAAGAAGTAGGCGTGGGTGTTGGGGTGGCCGTTCCCCCTGAGATTTTTGTGATCGTTGCTCTGACGCCAGTGCTGTCGGCTCCGTAGTTTCCATTTTGCCCGACACCAACAACAAAGTCGATCGTATCGCCTGCTATCAAATCGAGGGTCGTCGAGAAAGCATGATCCCCTACGGACATATATTCATTGATGAAGACATTAAAGATAGGGGTGGAGTTGTAAAGGATATGAGCGTCAGTCGTAGTAGGCTGTGAACAAAACCGAAGACTTTTGAAGGCCGAATCTATTATGTATGTACCATTCTCTGGCGCCGTCCATCGAAGCACACTTAACTCATTATTCTGACCAAGGTGGAGATTTAGATATACTGTCGGGGGATGCAGGATACAACCATCGACATTGATGATATCAACTCCCGAGATGTTCTTATTTACATTTGGTGTTATAAAATTTTCAGGCCTTGTCCAAAGAATGGATAATGGCCGATCGATATCGTTTCTTAGGGCTCTATATAAATCAAAGGTTCCACCAAGCGTCCATGTATAACCATACATCCATGTACTTCCAGGTAGTGGATTTGATACTGCGGAAAAATCGGCGAATGCGTCATAAACAATTCCACTGCCAGGGTCCGGCGGAGGTGTGAGCGTGGGACTTGGGGTTGGAGTAATAGTCGCTGGCACTATTGCACCAGGATTCAAAACAGCCCCGCCGTTCAATGTTCCGATCAACAACCTGCCATCAATATAAAAATCAAGTTCCCATACATTATTATTTGGTAGTGGTGAATTAATGCTGTTGTATATGGTGAAGTTAATTCCATCGTACATTACAAGCGATTCTGAACCAAACCAGATATTTCCAAACGAATCAATTTCAACAACAACTGCCCCGCCTGGCAACGGTGAATTTGAGGGAGTAAATACCATCCAGCCTTGGCCGTCGAAATGAGCCAATCCTGCGCCGGTTCCAATCCACGGAGTATTACTGGAGTCAAGTGCAATATCCCAAACCTCATTAAATGGCAAAGGAGAGTTGGAGCTGTTATAAATAATACAGTTGACGCCGTCAAAGCGTACGACTCCGGCACCATAGGTGCCAAGCCATACTACTCCATTGGATTCAGCCGCAATCGCCAAAACAGTACGATCCGGTAAACATGAATTAGCAGGAGTGTATGTTTGCCAATCGACTCCGTCAAAATGTGCTAGGCCATTGGCGTAAGAACAACAATCGCCAGTGCCGAACCAAAGTGCACCGCTTGGGTCAACTGCTATGGAGCGAATATTGTTCGAAGGCAATCCTGAATTTCCTGTTGTATATAACGTCCAGTTAGTCCCATCGAATTTCCATAAACCATCCCCATAAGTTCCAAACCATTTATTATTATTCTGATCAACTGCAAGTGAATGGGCATTTTGTACATTTGAGTAGGTTTGCCAGTTCACTCCATCGAAACTCGCGGCAGGTCCCTCTGTTCCAAACCACTGTAATCCATTTTGATCAAAGGAAGTTGATCGAACCACATTATGTGGCAACCCAGAGTTTGATGTGTTATACACTGTCCAAGGATCTTGTAAACTATTATTGCTGATGTTTGCTTCGGCCGCTTTAACAGTAACGATACTTGCCAAACCGAGGAAGATGCACAATACAGCTATTATGGTAACAATGGTTCGTATTACTGAACGATGTTTCATGATGACCTCCTGGTCAATTAAACAAACAACCGGCCTTACAGGCCGGTTTCGCTATTGGCTCCCCAATGCCCGTGCTGTCTACGACAGACCAAGCGACCAAATCAAGACATTGGTTCAATGCCCATCATCGCAATTCAATGGATAAAATATTTTACCAACAATCAGATGCAATCGCAATCAGCAATTCCAAATCTAAAATTTCCGATACCGCCAAGGAGCATGATTTTGTTGTTTTTTTCAAACCGTCCACGAATTTTCCACGAACACCTGCACTGCAACGAACGCAGTGCGGTGCAAGTGTAAACGAATATCGGATCACAAATTCGAGCATTCGTGACCTATTCGAGATTGGTTGGCAGCTCAAATCGCCCAGTTTTGCGATTGCTGGGAGTCAGATTTGGAATTGCTGAATCGCAATAGTATTTGTTCGAATTTTCATGGCTTTCCCAAGGTCAGGAGTTTCGTGTAAGAATTTTGTTTTCCAACCATTTTTTGTGGATTTTCCACTCAGTTAGCTCTGGCGCACTATACAGTTCAAAGCTGTCAAGCGACCTTAGAATCACCATGTCCGAATTTTAGACAATGGTATTGCAGCAGACGCTGCAGTGGCAATAAGAAAATCGGGCGGTTCAGTATATTCCTGAACCGCCCGATTTTCTTATTGCCCCGGCCATCCGATCTGTCCCTGTCCTTCACGCACGGCCCAGTAAATAATCCCGCCCCAATTCCAGGAACGCTCATAGCGTGGGCTATTCACGCGGTTGCCATCATCCATGCGCCTCAAGGCTAAGTTGTTGTCCCAGTATGCATCTGGCGTTCCATCATTATTGATGTCGGCCATCAGGGCAGCTGGCAGGTCTTGTACAGCGGAGGGCGGGATTTCACCGCCGCTCGTGTTTCCCTGCCATTCGTAATCAACAACTTCCTTGTGGCCGGTTCCGCCGCCGCAGTTATAGTTCCCATTTCCGTTCGGTCCGGGAACACATTCTTCGATGGCTTCATATTCAAAATATCGCAGTTCCCAAAACAGCTTATACGGCGCACGACCATTACCAACAAACAAGGGAATATCAGCTGGTAATTCTTCCAGGCCGCCAACACTTCCTGCCAGCGGACCAGCGCCAACAGCCGGATGCGAAGGCACTTCCCATTGGATGATTCTTGGATTGCCTGTCGCGCCTTGGTTGGGAAGCATCAAGTCGCCGATATAGGGCAGGGTAACGAACATTGGACCTACAGGCCGCAGAGTCAGGGTTAATCGTAAATTCTGCCAGTCTCCCACCTCTGGAGAATTGGCAGACCCACCGCCATAAGGGAGATAATTTACACTGCCTGAACCGGATGACTCTGGCTGGCCGCCATTGCGGATCGCTGTTGGCCAGCGAACGAGAGTCACGGGGTAGGGGCGTACATCCAGAAAAATTTCAGGAAATGTGACACGCGCGCTCACATTCCATTCCGTGTTTCCACAGGTGATGCCGCCGGAACCAACGGTGAAGATATCGCAGGGATGTTGTGGTTCTGATTCCTGCGGCGCACATGGCAGGTCTTCCACCATGTCGCCGCCTGACTCAAGAATCTGACCGGTACAGTTATCCACCCAGGCCGGATAGGCGCTGCATGTTCCAGCCGCAGGGTCATAGGCTGTGACCACATACACCATATGCTCACCAGGCACACAAGCCTCTCCATTTCCACTGCCATCCTCGCCGCCGCCATCATTATCCCCTCCGCCGATCGTACAAACGATGCTGCCGTCGGGCTGAAAGGTACAGGTGGGTGGTGTGGATTGCGCCTTGACCCCATATGGCTGGAATAGGAATGGAATCAATCCCAGCATGACGATTAGTAAATTGCGCTTCATGGATTTTCTCCATTCACCAACCCATTCAGGATGGCTTGTTTTTCGCCTTCGTCAATCATGTTCTGCCAGTTATCTGGCGGCGTTCGCATCATTAAGTGGTGAAAGCTGGCCAACCATTTTGCATCCCAAGGCCAGGAGTCATATAGGGTGGCGACCACCTCGCGCTCGTTGGCATCGGCCGCAGGGTCTTTGATCTCGCGCTTGGGGGACTCCTGTGTCCCAAGCCAGACCCAGGTTTCATCGATACCATATCCAAACAGAAGGAAGGAGCGTGTGGGTATGGCTGTCGATGTATAGATATGATCGTTCAGTGCATAAACGATATGTGTGTTCTCTGCGTCTTCCACGACAAGACAGATCACCGAATAATCACCGCCCCAGATTTCAACGCGGTTTCCAACAACCGTAGTGGTTCGGAAGCAGCCGCGCAATGCGTAGGTTACGGCGGCCTTGCCTTGCGAGTTCAGCCGCCATTCGGTGAAATCGGGATCGGGTGGAATGAAACTGACTGGGACAGAGACCAGTCCTTGATCGGCGGGAATGGTCACGCGATCTTTTTGCTTCATTGGCATTTGGGTAAAACCAAGCTCTGCGGTAGCTTCAGCACGGCTGTATCCTTCGCGTATTGCCAGTACCCAGGCGATTGTTTTTTCCAATCCCTGATAGACGCAGGCGGGTTGGATCACCTTGTAGTTCTCGCTGATATAGGATGGCGTGAGCGACCAGTCAGCTGAATCAGCCGGACAGTTGATGAATATTTCACCTGTTTGTGGCAGAGGCGTAGGTTGAGTGGTTGCTGTTTCTTTAGAAGCCTGTCTAGATAAGGTGATGGCAACTGGTGTGACATGTATCATCCTCATAATCAAATATCGATTGAGCAGGGCCATGCCGCCCGCGATCAAAAGTAAAAGCAGCAGCAGTCCACTGACGACCGTATACGCGCGCGGCTGTCTATGACCGGCCAGGTTCTTATAAGTCAATCCATCCAGAATCGTTTTCAAAAGTGACTTCATTATTAACTCCAAAAAATTATTGATCGCCCCTGGTGACGCCATGCGCCAGGTAGCCAATGGCGCGCACCGTCACCCAACGGGCAGGTAGTAAATATCCAGCGGATCGGGTTCTGGCTTCCACAAAACAGGCGGGCCGATCCTGATGCCTTCCGCAGGATACTGAGACAAGTTGTGAATTACCTGGCCGTTGGGCGTTGAAATACAAGGCGGCGATGCTATTTCCTGCGGTGGTTGCAGTAATCATGCCATCCGGTAATACAGTGATCTCCTGTGCTCCCGCATGTGCGGCGAGGTCGGCGGCAGCCACGGTTTCCATTACGCGCGCGTTGGTTATCATGTAATCAAGGATGCCCAATAGAAACAAAGACATCAAAGGCATCAGGATCGCAAACAGCAGGATGGATTGCCCGCGTTCATTTCGTTTGATCTTCATTGCCATCTCGCCTTCCAGGTTTCAGAACGCGAAATGAACCACTCGCTATTCCAGCCGCCGGCACTTAATCCAAGCAATCCATTGAACAAGGTCGGCACTTGAAAGGAAACCAGACAGCGACCTGGTAGACCGGGACCGCTGGGCGGTGAGACTTGCACTTGATAATGCACACCTGCCGTGGCGGACCAATCGGCGTTCAGTGTTCTCCATGCCACATTCACTGCGTTGCGTTTCGCCCTGGCTGGATCAGGCGATTGGGATAGGAACTGAGTACAGGCATATGCGGCGGCAGTCGCAGCGGAACGGGCGCGATGTGTTGGTATCCAAGCCAGCAAGCCAAAGGCCATGAGCACAGCCAATATTGCAAACAGAGCAGTCTCTGCTAATGCCTGGCCGCGTTCCCCTCGACGATGAGGAACAGTCTTCACTCGATGCCTCCTACTGGGGGTGGGCCGGGATAGAAACGCCAGAGGCGAAAATAGGTGGCTGCGCGCTGGGCTTCGATCAGGCGGATGCCAAAGACCCAGTTACGTGAATCCTCCACGCTGATCAGCGAACGCACCTGACGCGGACCGTTCTGACCGGCGTTGATTTGATTCGCAAGATCGGACCAGAGGATATTGGCCCGGGCGTATTCTGTCGCTGGAGTGTCGTAGGATCCGCTGGCAACACCTGTGACGAATACGCCCCAATCCGTGGAGGCGGAACGAAAGGCATAGAAAGCCGCAAAGGTCATCCCGAACAGAAGCAGAATCAGGGGCGGGATCATCAACGCGAACTCCACCATCGCCTGCCCCTTTTCTTTCCTGCAGGCCATCTATCCGCCCCGTGCCATGCGAAGGGCTTCGATGCCGGCTTCGAAGGCGGCGATCAATTCCGTGCGATAGCGGGCAATGACTGCAATCGCGACCACACCGATCGCACCCAGGATCAATGCGTATTCTGCAAAGTCCTGACCGTCTTCCTCGCGCATAAATCGTTTGAATAGTTTCAACATATCGAACTCCTTTTGAATAAAAAATATCGGCTGACAGAACCTTCTGTCAGCCGATATGATATAGAGTTATGCAAGGGGGTATTGCTTGTCTGTCGTTATAGATTGTCTTGAATCGCAATCGGTTCTATACTATTCGCACCATGAATGAACCTCAAAAAGAGAAGCGACGTAAAATTTCATTTTGGAAAACTCCAGGGCATTGGCTATATCACCAATGGGCTGAAAACTTTTCGTTTTTCATGGAAAACTTCAATCCGAAGTGGCGTGAGCCTTTGCCGCCGATTCCCTGCCAGGTGTGTGGCAAACCCGGCCATACATCCAAGACCTGCCCCAATGCGAAGGAAATGGGGTTTTGAAAAATAGTCCAATAAAAATTCCTGTGGCCTGTTTGAAGCCTTCCAGCTTGAAATAGGGGATGTTCTCAAAGGGGGAGTAATAGTTCAGTTTTCATTTTTATCGAGGATAATACATATAATTTGTGTATTATCCTCGATAAAACTCATTTCGCCATGGCGGGAGGCTAAATCAGCCCCGCCCCCATGAACGGTGTGATGATTGCCAACACCAATCCCAGAACTGCCATCACACCGAACAGACCTGCACGTTGGCGCACCAAGGCGGCTCTTGCTTCGGTGGTCTCCACAACCGTGCGATGAACAGACTCCTGCAACCCTACCACGCTGGACAAGACAGGACGATTGTTGGCAAAGAAATCATAAATGTCGCGCAGGAATAAATTGGCTTCCACATCCGAAGGATCCGGTAGATGCGCCCGCGTGACCTCAACGGCCTTCGTAAAATCCTCCACTTCCATACGCGCCACGAGCAGCCCTAGCAGGTTACAAAACGGACCGCCAACGGAAGATGCTCGCCGCAGAGCCTCCTGCACACCGACGCCCGAAGATAACAAGGCGCTCAATACAGACAATCCGATCAGCATGTTATTGCGAAGTGACTCTGCGCGTTTCTTTGCGAGAGTTTTCAGGCGCACATACGGACGGCGTAAGCCCAGGAAGATAAAGATCAAAGCGATCACCGGTGCGACTGCGATCATATTCAATGCAGCCAGCGCACCGGCCATTAATCCACCCACTGCCAGGAATATCGTAAAGTCGCGGATGGCCACTGCATAGAATTCTCCGGGCGTATCGTATGGATAACCAGCCCTGCGCAGGAGACTTACCACATCTGCCATATTCCTGGCCTGATCGGGATCAAAGTGTCCCGGCCAGATAGCAACCAGTAGTGCCTCCCAGGTGGACCTTCTCCTGGTCGGATTGGGAGGCTGCATGTCCATCAGACGGTTGCTTCCAAAGGTGCTGAATGCCGATTGAAAGGCGGATAGTAATTCAAAGACCAGTACACTCAAACTCAGTGCGCCGAGAAAAGAAAGTAAAGTCATGGAATTTCTCCTTATGAAATATCAAGGCGGAAGTTTAATAGCTTCTGCAAATGGGTCTCGCCCAGCTGTCGTCTGCGGAATGCTTTGCTAAACAGGGCGCGTCGCAGTGAGTCCATGTGTTCTTCGCCGCGCTCCACTTGATAAGGTGGACGCGGCCTTGCATCTTTCAAGGCGCCACTGCCGGTTTCCCAGGTATCGCCGCTAAATTCGCGCGGCCAAAGAGGAAACGCAACCATGTTCCAATTCGGTAGATGATGGTTTTTCCTGGCTCGGTGCCAACGCCATAAGGCCTCGAAGCGTGACCCCCACAGACCCCAGGCCAGATCGATCTGCATGGATTCGTTACGCAAGAGATCAAGGGTCTCGGTGCAATGATGGCAGATTGGAATGGCATTTTCCGGTCGCTGGTAGCGCCACGTTAATTCCACCGGCACATCAGGGGCAGGTCTCAAGATTGGCCGCCACGAGCCCGGTTTGCCGCAGCGCATGCAGTCATTGGGGAATTCTTGCTGCCACGGAATGCCGGCCACCGAGGCCGCCACCAGTTCATCGAGATACGGTTCTTCGACCTGCAGGATCGAATAGGCCAGGCGCACCGCACTGGATGGAATGCTCAAGCGCGATGCGTCACAAAAATCCAGCAGGAAGCCTGCTGAACTCACGATCTGTCCGCGTTCCCAGACTTCGAATTTTCTACGCTGGATCGTGGACCTGATCCTGCCGCGATGAGTATCGCGGATGCGGCGTATGTCAGATATGGCTTCGGCAAGCAGGGCGAACAACAAGCTATCCATGCTTGCGCTTGGATCGATCACGCCGCTCTGAGGCAGGTCAGGTGAAATGGATAGTACAGTCTTAACGTAGGAACGATAATCAGCCTTCGGACCGCATTCGATTACATAGCGGCAGGCCGGCAATTTGACAAATCTCCATTTTGAAATGATTTGATCGAACAACACCTGTCCATCTGAACTCAAGGCAATGATTCGCATCGGCGGGCAGAAGAAAGTGTGGAAGGTGCGTGCTGTATCCGTTGGATATACAAAGGCCAGAACGTCTTCATTCATGTCCTTGAAAAACATCGCGCCGAATGCGCGTTGTTCGGATGTGATCAGGAAATGTAATCGCATGTTATTCATTTTCTTTTTCTCCAAAGAGGATGACTCGCACGGCTGGCAGGAGGGGATTGTTAGATCCCATCGCTTTTTTCCAGGCGTGTGCAAGGGGATGATTTATTTGCGTGGGAATTTCGTATGCCCGCGTAGGGGTGGTGTCGATCAACATCAAAAGTTCTGCAGGCGGCAGGTCGGCCAGTTGTCGGAAGACTCCGCGCGCTTCGCGCAGGGAATGTTCCCGCAGCCGGCTGATGGCGTAACCCAGTGGGTCTGCTAAATTTCCGCTTTGCGGGCTGGCAACATACAGCACCCACGAAACAAAGGCATGCACGGAAGCCTGGACTTCCAGCAGTTCACGTTGGACTTTGGGATGTACGTCATTCTGTTGAAGCAAGGTTTCGAGTTCCCAAAAATCAGGCGCCGCCCCCGCCGCTTTTGCGCAGCGTGCGTGTTGGGTGGTGGAAGTGTTATTTTTATTTGTGTTTAATGGGTGTTTTAAAGAGCTTAAAGCAGTGCCATTTGCGTCCACCATATTGCTGCCATTTGCGCCCACTAATGCTTCCATTTGCGTCTGGCTATTACTGCCATCTGCGTCCACTCTATTACTGCCATTCGCGTCCACCTTATTACTGCCATTTGCGTCCAGCGGTTCATCTAAAAGCACCCGAAAGGTACGTGACATACTCTCAACACGCAGGTCGAGATAGGTTTTGGAATCGGAAGGTTCCACTTCAACCAGAAAACGAGTGAGGTCTCCGCCGCGCTGTTGAGATTTCCATTGTTGATTGAACCAGGCTTGCACGGTCTTGTAACGAGAGGAGCTGATCAAGGAGGACATCTCTTGATAGCCCCCTTTGAAGGTCACCACTTCGCGCCGTTCACCGGTGCGAGAATTTAGGTACGCCATATCGCGCGCGACTGTCACCAGCCAGGCTTGCGCTGGCGTCAGGTTGAAGCGCTTGATCGTTTCCGTGATGAAGTAATGTGTGATGTGAATATCACCCAGCGAATTGATGATCCTGCGATGCAGCTCCTGTGCCAGTCGGTCTACCTGAATATCCAACACTCCACTAGTTTCAAAACGCGCTATG
>JACRBH010000143.1 GCA_016234535.1 Chloroflexota bacterium | reverse complement strand
TTGCCTTCTGTGTCTGTAACAGTCACAATCGTATTATTGAAGGAAGCAAAAATATGCACCTGTCCGGAGGACAGGGTACGCTTCCCTTTTTTTGCGCCCGATGGGCGGCGGGTGGAACGAACACTCTGAGCCATTTTTCTTTTACCTTTCGGACAGGATTACTTCTTGCCGCCCTTGCGACGACCACGCCCGGCGACCGTTTTCTTGGTGCCTTTTCGGACACGTGCATTGGTCTTTGTGCGCTGGCCGCGTACAGGAAGGTTACGACGATGGCGTAAACCGCGATAAGAGCCGATTTCGATCAGGCGCTTAATGTTCAACTGAACTTCGCGGCGCAAATCGCCTTCGACTTTGAAGTTTTTGGAAATATATTCGCGAATGGCGGATACATCCGCTTCGCTTAAATCTTTGATGCGCGTATCAGGGTTAACTTTGGTTTGAGCCAAAATTTTCTGCGCGCGGGTTGGTCCAATACCGAAAAGGTAGGTCAGTCCAACTTCAACCCGTTTATTACGGGGTAAATCAACACCTTCAATTCTCGCCATAGGTCACCACACTACCCCTGTCTCTGCTTATGTTTTGGATTTTCGCAAATGATGAATATGACTCCCTTGCGCCGAACAATACGGCACTTGGCACATCGCTTGCGAATGGAGGGCGAAACTTTCATGAATTAAATCTCCTTACTTGCGGCTTGTCTTGGACAGCCAAAGGTTGCGATTATACTTGCTATTTTTCTATTCGTCTATATTTTTACGGTTTTCTGCATGGTTCACAGAACAGTCAGGATGAGGGGGTCTCCTTCGGTGACGGCAATCGTATGTTCAAAATGCGCCGTCAAGGAACCATCTGCAGAAGCAACCGTCCATTTGTCTGGCAGGACGCGGGTTTCGTGCGTCCCAATAAGTACCATTGGTTCAAGAGCTATGGTGATGCCCGGGCGGAGGAGCATGCCGTTCCCAGCTATGCCGATATTCGGCACCTGCGGGCCTTCATGCATTTTCCGTCCAACGCCATGACCGGTGTACTCACGTGTCACATGGAGGCCACGGCTCTCTACATAATTTTGTATCGCTGCCGAAATATCACCAGTGCGCCTGCCTTTGCGCATATTATCTATGCCGGCATACAACGCGCCTTCAGTGACTTCGAGCAGATTCGCTGCCTGGGGAGAAATCTCCCCTACTCCGGCGGTGAAAGCTGAGTCCGCAACGAAACCTTCAAAGATCGTACCGCAATCTATCGAAACAATATCCCCTTCCTTCAACTTTCGTTTTGGATGGGGAATTCCATGCACCATCTCGTCATTGATGCAGACTGTGATGGATTCTGGAAACGGCGGTTGGCCATAACCCTTGAAAGGCGATACGCATCCGAATGACTTCAGCACTTCCTCAGCAGCCGCGTTGAGGTCGGCTGTTGTCACTCCGGGTTGCAAACGTTCTTTTACTGCGGCCAGAACGGTGGCATTGATGCGCCCTGCTTCACGCATGATCTTGATCTCCGCGGGGCTCTTTATATTGATCTGGCGTTCCCAACTCATTGGATAAAACCTACTTTTCAACAGAGCCAGTTTTCCCTGCTCTGCATACTCACAACAATTATTTTATTACAGCCGAGCATAACTCTTTTGACACCTGCTCAACCGATTGCGTCCCATCCACCTCGACCAGTTTACCGCTTTTGCGGTAATACTCAACCAAAGGTATGGTTTGCTCAAGATATACGCGAATCCGTGTCGTTACAGTTTCCACTTTATCGTCTTCACGCTGATACAAATCAGAACCATCGATGTCACATATGCCATCCTGCTTGGGCGGATTAAACACCCGATGATAAATATGACCATTCGAGCGACAGGTCCAACGTCCGCTTATGCGTCCGACAAGAACCGCCTCGGGAGCTGTAATATAAGGGACAGTATTTATCTGCCCATTAAATTCAGCCAGCATATTCTCGAGTGCATCAGCCTGAACCGGGGTTCGCGGAAATCCATCAAGGATCGCGCCAAGTTCACAGTCCGGGCGGCTGAGTCGCTCTCGAATCATACCTATGGTCACATCATCCGGCACCAACTGACCCTTATCTATATAAGACTTGGCGTGTTTACCGAGTTCTGTTTGATTTTTAATGTTCTCGCGAAAAAGATCTCCAGAAGAGATGTGTGCAAACTTTTTCACATCGGCTAATATCTTAGCCTGCGTTCCTTTACCAACACCGGGGGGGCCGAGCAGGACGATAAAGGTCGCCATAAGTCACTCCTTAGCGAACTAATAGTGAGTCTTGGTATCCGTGTAATTTTAGTTCCGCGTCAATGTTCATGAAAGTATCCCGTACAACACCGACCACGATAAGCAAACCCGAAGATGAAACAAGGAACACATTAGTTTGAGTGCTTGCCGCACCCAAGCCAGGGAATAACTTCAATATTAAACTTAGCAGAAATGGCATAATCGCAACCACACCAAGGAAAAAAGCGCCCGGCAAGGTAATGCGTCTCTGCACTGTACTCAAATATTTTTGAGTAGGAGCGCCTGTGTGAACACCGGGGACGGTCGCGCCGGCTTTCTTTAAGTTCTCTCCATAATTCTGCTGATCGAACAAAACAGAAGTATAGAAGAAGGTGAAGATTACCACCATAAAGAAGTAAAGAGTCCAGTAGCCCCAGTTACTGGTGGCAGTAGCGCCAAAGAAATTTTGCACTCCAGTAAAGAAACTGGCAACACCCGCATTGGCATTATTGGTAAAGTAG
>JACRBH010000140.1 GCA_016234535.1 Chloroflexota bacterium | reverse complement strand
GCGTTCTTTAATGGGTCGGCGCAGCCTTCTGAATTGGCGAAACTGGTTTCGATTATTTATCTCAGTGTTTGGCTGTATGCCAAGAAACAATTCCTTCAGGATATTTCACTTGGATTAATTCCGCTGGGTGTGATCCTCGGAATTGTCGGCGGCTTGATTTATCAACAGCCTGACTTGAGCGCCGCCGCAACCGTGTTGATGCTGGGTGGTTTGCTCTTCTTCCTCGCAGGCGGCGACCTGAAACAGATCGGCGCATTGCTGATCGTTGCAGTCCTCGCCGCGTGGATTGTCTCGGCCTTTAGCGTGACAGGCCGCGAGCGTGTACATGATTTTCTTGCAGGCATCAAAGACCCGTTGCAGGCTTCGTATCATGTGCGTCGTTCATTCGAAGCCATTGTCAACGGCGGATGGTTCGGCGTTGGGTTGGGTCAGTCACGTTCCAAATTTACCGGTTTGCCTGTTGCCCCAACAGACAGCGTCTTCGCAGTCGTTGCGGAAGAACTCGGTCTGTTCGGCTCCATCGCGCTGATCGCTTTATATGGTTTCCTCGTCTGGCGCGGATTGGTCATTGCGCGCCGCGCACAGGATATGCTCGGAACGCTTCTCGCTTCTGGCTTGGTGATTTGGATCGCCGCCGAAGTTTTGATCAACATCGCAGTCATGGTTGGTCTCCTGCCTTTTGCAGGGAACGCGCTGCCGTTCATCAGCGCGGGCGGCTCGAACCTTGTTGCAACGCTTGCCGCAATCGGTATTCTCTTTAATATTTCCCGCCAAACCGGCGAAGGTACGATTTCGGATGAAGAATGGAGGTCTTATAGTGCGGTTGCTAATTTGCGCTGGTGGAACGGGCGGCGGGGTGTATCCCGCGCTCGCCGTTCACGAAGCGCTAACCAGTCAACACCCCAAAGTTGAAACCTTGTGGGTGGGTGGTAAAGGCGGCATGGAAGAGGAACTCGTGAAACGCGCGGGTATCTCTTATCGTTCCGTGCCTGCGGCCGGTGTGCATGGAGTTGGCCTGCGCGCACTGCCGGGCAACATCGCGAAACTTACGCGCGGCGTGCTGGCCTCACGTCGCATTTTGCGTGAATTCAAACCCGATGTGCTTTTCTACACCGGCGGCTTCGTTGCCGCGCCCATGGCTGTGGCTGGCCGCAGCATTCCAACCGTACTGTATGTGCCCGATATCGAGCCGGGTCTTGCGCTCAAATTCCTTTCCCGTTTTTCGGATCGCGTGGCTGTGACAGCTCCCGACTCGAAAAAATATTTTCCACGCCCGGAGAGAGTCATCCTCTCAGGCTACCCGCTTCGCACCGACCTTTCAAACTGGTCCCGCGAAAAAGCGACTCAGCACTTTGGGCTGGACTCAACAAAGCCAACCTTGCTCATCACCGGCGGAAGCAAAGGCGCGCGCTCGATCAATATGGCAGTCTTGAAACATCTCAATGAATTGCTGGATGTCGCGCAGATCATTCACATCACCGGTTCGTTGGATTGGCATGTCATTGAAAAAGCCGCGCAGGACTTGCCTGCGCATTTACAGTCTCGTTATCATGCCATGTCTTACTCGCATGAAATGGGGGCCGCGCTTGCCGCCGCAGATTTGGTCGTATCGCGCGCGGGCGCATCATCGTTGGGAGAATATCCCTTCTTCGGTCTGCCTGCCATCCTCGTGCCGTATCCGTATGCGTGGCGCTATCAAAAAGTGAATGCCGATTTTCTCGCCGAAAGGAACGCCGCAGTCATCTTGCAGGATGAGTTATTGGAAGATAAACTCCTGTCCATGATAAAAGATTTGCTGCTGAACAAAAATAAACTTGCAGCCATGCGTGTCGCGGTGAAAAAATTATCGCACCCTAATGCGGCATCTGTTATCGCCAGCCAGTTGGTTGAACTGGCAGGAGCACAACCCTTATGATGAGCATTGTTTATATCTTCTGGATGTACGTCATCCTTTTTGCCGTGATCGGCGCGATGCGCGGCTGGGCCAAGGAATTACTTGTGGCGTTCAGTGTCATCACTGCATTGGCAGTTACCCTGCTCTTGGAAAAATACATCCCCCTCGTTCGCGATCTGGATAAGACCACCAGTTCCATCTTTTGGATACGTTCGATCATTCTTCTGGCGCTGGTTTATTTTGGATATCAGACAGTAGCCATTGCGCGTTTTGCATCCAAGGCCGCGCGTGAGCGTTTGCAGGACTCGCTTTTCGGCGCGGTGTTGGGCGGGATAAATGGCTATTTCGTTGCAGGAACCGTTCTTTTCTACAACCATATGGCAAACTATCCCTATCGAAATGTCATCAGCCCGGCAACAGATCAGGCAGTGGCCCAGGCTGTTGAAATCATGATGAAATATATGCCGCCGCGTTTGCTGGGTGAGCCCGGCATTTATTTCGCCGTCATCATTGTTTTGATCTTTATTATTGTGGTGTATATCTAAATCCCTCGTCATTGCGAGGCGGTGCTTTTCCGCCGAAGCAATCTCCAGTTTTATAGGAGATTGCTTCGGGCGAAGAACTGGAGCGCCCTCGCAATGACGAAGAGACTATCAGACTAACAACAAAGAGACTGGAAGACTAACATGACACGCGTTCACTTCATTGGCATTGGCGGTTCGGGGCTTTCTGCCATCGCGCGCCTGCTTAAAGAGAGCGGATATGAAGTGACTGGCTCAGATCGCGAACTCTCGCAATTCGCGGTGGATCTTCAAAACGACGGCGTCAGCGTTTACATCGGACACCATCCGCGCAATGTGGCCGGCGCAGAGATGGTGATTCGCTCCTCTGCCATAGCAGATGACAATCCCGAGGTCGAAGCAGCAATACGGGCAGGCATCCCTGTTTACAAGCGCGCAGATTTCCTCGGTCAATTAATGGCCAGGAAAACAGGGATTGCCGTTGCCGGCACACACGGTAAAACGACAACGACCGCCATGATCGCATGGATGTTATATGCGATGGGGCGCGACCCATCCTTTATTGTGGGTGGGACGTTGAATAATTTGAAGGTCAACGCACATGCCGGGAAGGGCGATC
>JACRBH010000144.1 GCA_016234535.1 Chloroflexota bacterium | reverse complement strand
GAATGGAAGGCGGGCTTGAAACCTGAACGTGAAAAAGAATTACTGGAATTGCTAAATGTTCAATAAGATCCTCATCGCCAATCGCGGCGAGATCGCCATTCGCATCATGCGTGCCTGCCGCGAACTCGGCATCAAAACCGTCGCCGTGTATTCTTCAGCCGATGAACATGCACAGCACGTTCAACTTGCAGATGAATCCATTTTGCTGGGCAGTGCCGCGCCGAAAGAATCCTATTTGAATGCGGATGCCTTGATCCAGGCCGCGCTCGCTTCGAAAGCAGACGCCATTCACCCGGGCTATGGCTTCCTCTCAGAGAACGCATCCTTCGCCCTGAAAGTTGAATCGGCAAACCTGACATTTATCGGCCCTTCGGCAGATTCGATCCGCGCCATGGGCGACAAAGCCGAGGCGAAGATATTGATGAAACAATCGGGCGTCCCAACCGTCCCAGGCTTTGAAGGTTTGGAATCAGATGACGATTTCAAAAAAGCCGCAAAAGAAATCGGCTACCCTGTTTTGGTCAAAGCCTCAGCAGGCGGCGGCGGCAAAGGGATGCGCGTGGTCAATGCCGAAAATGAATTGAGCGAGGCAATCGAATCCGCGCGAAGTGAGGCCTTGAATTCCTTTGGTGATGAAAGATTATTGATCGAAAAATATCTAGCCGATGCTCATCACATCGAATTTCAAGTCTTTGGCGATAAACATGGCAATCTTGTTCATCTCTTTGAGCGTGAATGTTCCATTCAGCGCAGGCATCAAAAAATAATCGAAGAAACCCCTTCCCCATTGCTCACGCCTGAACTGCGCGAACAAATGGGCCAGGCCGCAGTCGCCGCTGCCAAAGCCGTCAATTATTACAACGCAGGCACCATCGAATTCATCGTAGACTCTCAACCTTCGACCTTCAACCTTCAACCTTTTTACTTCCTTGAAGTGAATACAAGATTGCAGGTGGAGCATCCCATCACCGAACTTACCGCAGGCATTGACCTTGTCCAGTGGCAGATTCGCATTGCGGCGGGAGAGAAATTCCCATTTGTCCAAAGCGACTTCCACCAGCACGGACACGCCATCGAATGCCGTGTGTATGCTGAAGACCCATCCAATGGATTCCTGCCAAGCACAGGCAGTCTCCTGCAATTCATCGAGCCGCACGGACCTGGCATCCGCGTTGATTCAGGGTTTTCAACGGGCAGTGAAGTCAATCATTTTTACGATCCATTGCTGGCGAAGTTGATTGTCCATGCGGAGAACCGCGAGACTGCCATTCAAAGAATGCAAACTGCGCTGAGTGAATTTGTTGTGCATGGCGTTGTGACGAATATTGATTTTATGCAAGCTGTAATGGCCCATGAAGATTTTGCGCAGGGCAAAGTGTCCACCAGATGGGTGGAACAAACCCTGCGAAGTTTGCTGCCCGATGTTCAACAGCAAGCTGACCAACTCCAGAGCTTGATCGCCGCCGCACTTGCGGATGTGGTCTTTGTTGGCTCGAAATCACAACCCGCTGTTTCCAATGAGACTGACCCCTTCAACCCGTGGAAGCAGACGAAGAGTTACAGGAATTGATTTGCCTCGTCATTGCGAGGAGGGTGCTCTTCCCGACGAAGCAATCTTATGAATAAGTTGAAGATTGCTTCGTCGCTCCGCTCCTCGCAACACTTGCACCGTACGCAAGTGCAGGTGTGACGAATGGATAATTTTATGAAAATAAACTTCGACACCCAAACTCTTGAAATTAACCCATCAGGTGATAACTATGTCGCCAGCATGGATGGAAAGACTGTTTCGGTTCAAATTATCCGCGCTGAATACGGGCGGATGGATTTGCTGATCGATGGCAAACGAGTCACGGCTTATGTCTCGTCTGATATGGCGAAGAGATGGGTGACGATCAACGGTCACACTTTGATGCTGACGAAAACTTCGGGGGCGAAACAAGGCGTCAGGCACGAACATGCCGGGGGATTGATCGCCCCAATGCCGGGTCAGGTGCGAAGCGTTTCTGTCAGCGTGGGAGATATTGTTAAGAAAGGTCAAACCCTTTTAACGATGGAAGCCATGAAAATGGAAATCCGCATTCAGGCTTTGAAAGATGGTAAAGTGAAGTCTGTTTTTGCGGCGCAGGGTCAGACCGTTGAGCGGGAACAGATCCTGATCGAGATGGAGGAATAATGGCTGGAAAATATTTTGAGGATTTGCAAGTCGGGATGAAGTTCAAACATTCGGCGGGACGCACGATCACGGAGATGGATAATGTGATGTTTTCGGCTTTGACGATGAACACACAGCCATTACACATGAATGAAGAATTTGCCGCGAACACGGAATTTGGTCAGCGCATTGTGAATGGGATTTTTACTTTGGGATTGGTGGTTGGCTTGACGGTTGCCGAATTAAGTGAAGGAACAATCATCGCAAATTTAAGTTACGATAAAGTGACTCACCCAAACCCGACATTTCATAACGATACGATCTATGCTGAAACTGAAGTGCTGGAGAGCCGCGAGTCGAAATCCAGACCGAACGTGGGTATTGTGAGATTTAAACATTGGGGAAAGAAATCTGATGGAACTGTGGTGGTCGAGTTCGAACGAACAGCGATGTTCTTGAAGAAAGGTCAGCGTTTGGACTTTTTACCGAAATCGCAAGGGCAATCTTTCGATTTGTAATCCTTCGATACGGCTTTGCCAGTCAGGACAAGCTTCAACCTTAACCTGTAATTTTTGGAGACCTCATGCACTCACGACGCGCACTACTTTACATGCCCGGCGATAATTGGAAGATGATCACGAAGTCCATCACTCTCGGAGTTGATTCTATTTGCATGGACATGGAAGACGGGACGGCGATTAATAAAAAAGATTTGGCGCGCGCGACCATTGTCAAAGCTTTGCAGGAATTGGATTTCGGCAAAAGCGAAAAACTGGCGCGGATCAACTCGGTCGGCTCGGGCTGGGAGAAGGATGATATTGAAATTGTGCTTCCTTATCATCCGGATGGAATTGTGATTCCAAAAGTTGAATCCTTTGAGCAAGTAGAATGGGCAAGCAAAATCATCGAAGCCGCGGAGTTGAAATATGGCTGGCCTGTGAATTCGATTGGAATTTTAGCTGGTGTGGAAACCGCCAAGGGGATTTTGAATCTCAAGGAAATCGCAGCGCATCCGCGTCTCGCTTCGCGTGCGATCATCTTTGGCGGGGAGGATTTCGCGGCATCCATTGGCGCGGTCCGCACGAAGGATGCAGTTGAATTGCTGTATGCGCGTCAGGCTGTCATTGTCTCTTGCGCGGCAAATGATTTACAGGCCATTGATATTGTAGCAATCGATTACAAGGATATCGAAGCCCTGCGGATCGAATCCGAATTCGGCGCGCGGCTTGGATTTGTCGGCAAGCAGATCATTCACCCCGCGCAGGTGGAACCTGTCCAAACCGCGTTCACGCCTAGTGGTGAAGCAGTTACTTATGCAAAGCAAATCGTCGAAACATTCGAGGCCAATCAAAAAGAAGGCAAAGGCGCGTACTCGCTGGATGGGAAGATGATTGATATGCCGCTGGTCAAAAATGCGCAGAAGGTTTTGGAACGAGCCAAGGCGGCGGGAAAGAATTAATCCACCACAAAGGCACAAAGATTCATAAAGTTAATATCTGCTCAATCTGACTAATCAGCGGATAAAATTCAGGAGTTCAAATTTGCTATCCATACTATTCGGTCTCGGCGCAGCGCTTGGTTGGGGGGCCGGTGATTTCACAGGCGGGCTTGCCTCGCGAAAAACAGGCGCATATCGCGCAGTTTTTTACGGTGAGGTTGTCGGTATTATCTTTCTTTTGATCATTGTAAAAATTTCGGGCGAGTCTCTGCCGAATCAGAGAGTTTGGCTGCTTGCCATGCTGGCGGGCGCGCTCGGAACTGTGGGCTTGATCCTTTTGTATCATTCCATGACGCTCGGATTGATGAGCATCGCCACGCCTGTCTCCGCGCTGCTGGCAGCATCCCTGCCGGTTTTGGTGGGAATTTTCAAAGAAGGAGTTCCCCAGATACTGACCGTGATCGGATTTGGATTCGCTCTCTTTGCGGTGTGGATGATCTCCCAGGGTGCGGGCGGTGTAACAGATATCCTGGCGCATCTCTCAGACTTGAAACTGCCTCTGCTTGCAGGCATTGGATTCGGCTCATACTTTGTCCTCATGCACGAAGCCACCAGCACAGGCGCAACCGTCTGGCCGATGGTCGCATCGCGCAGCGGCGGCATGATCTTGATCGCTGCATACATGCTCATTACTCACGTCCCGTGGAACGTGGAAAATACATCCGCATGGCCGCTGATCGTTATTAATGGAATACTGGATATCTCAGGAAACGTATTCTTCGTCCTCGCGGGCCAAACAGGTCGTTTGGATGTAGCCGCAGTGTTAAGTTCACTCTTTCCCGGCATGACCGTCATTCTTGCGTGGATCTTCCTCAAGGAAAGACTCACCCGCAATCAGTGGATCGGCATCGGGTCGGCCTTGACCGCCATTGTATTGATGACAATTTAAATCTCGTGTAACAAATTTCACAGAATCCAAAATTTCTGTGGTAAACTATCGTCCGCTCTCAATGGAGAGTAATTTTTTTGGGAAATTGTTTTGGTCACTCTGAACTGTAAGCCCGATGAAACCTGATCGGGCTTTTTTGTTGGGCGAGTTTGCTTGTAAAAGTAAACTTTGTTGGCAAGAAGGAAGTTAGACGGAGTTATCAGAACATTTCATTATTATGTATGTCGTTGCGAGGAGGATGCTCTTCCCGACGAAGCAACCTCCAATTTTATGGGAGATTGCTTCAGGCGAAGAACAAAAGCGCCTTCGCAAAGACATATAAAAAAGGAAATCTGATGACAACCGAATTTACTTCTTTAAACCTGCGCCCCGAACTGGAGCAGGCCATCGTCGAACTTGGCTATGTAACACCCACCGCCATTCAGGAAGGCATGATCCCCCTCATGCTCACAGG
>JACRBH010000146.1 GCA_016234535.1 Chloroflexota bacterium | reverse complement strand
GGCCTTCCTGAGAAATCCAAAAGAAAGGAGATACTTTCCCATGTTATTTTCACCCAAAGAAAAAGGCCAGGGTCTTGTTGAATATGCGCTGATTCTCGTTTTGGTAGCTATCGTCGTTATCGCGGCTTTGATGATCCTCGGACCGCTTGTCGGCAACGTATTCAGCAAAATCAACTCCAGCCTTTCCAGTTTCTAGTTTCTAGTTCACGTCAATCAGTCTAAAAAAGCCCTGTCAAAAGACAGGGCTTTTTTAGACTGATTGATATAGGAAGATCAAATTTTCCCTGTCTAAAAAGGAACACACCTGAAAAATAAGAAATGCCATGATTATCCCTTTTGCAGACGGCGTAAAGCCAAAAGCCCTGCCACATTAAAAACCACAGCAGTTAATGCTACAAATGTAAAACCAAATTGTTGATATATAAATGACGCAAGAAATGCGCCCAGCGCGCGCCCTATTGAATGGCCGGTAACATTCATGGATAATATCGTGGCCCGCGCCGAAGGGACAAGCTCTGTCATCATTGGAATGTGACTCACCATAACGTATTCGAAAGTTATGTAAAACAGGAATAGTCCGATCAACGCGCCGGCTTGTGTATGTCCGATGAAGGGGAGCAGGATGGATGCCAATGCGTTTCCGATCAGACCTATCGAAAGGGCGAACGGTTTGCCAAGCCGGTCTGTTGTTAATGCGACCAGTCCTTCCCCGCTTAATTCTGAAATACCGATCACGGCGGATGCGCCTGCGAGCGCGGCGATCTTTAATCCAAAAGAATCTTCCAGCCAGACGCCAAAGATCACGTTGACCAATTCATTGCCTGCGCTTGCCCATAAGGCAATTGAAATTCCCGCCATCGCTGGTGTGGATGAAAACACCGCCAAGTATCCCGTCTGTGAGTTTGATGTCAGTTCGTGGTGGGGATCTATATTTGGGATGATGCGCCAGATCGTTATGAAAATGAAAAGCCCCAGAACTGTCAGTACGGGGAATGGCGCAGACCAGCCGAATTTGGCAATAAGAAGCCCCATCACCGGTACACCGATAATGAAAGACATTGACCATGCGACTTCAGTAACAGCCAAAGCTGTGCCGCGCTGTGTGTAGGGAATGCGGTCACCAAAGTAGGCTTGCATGGACGGGTCGAACATGTATTTGCCAATTACAGCGAGGATGAGCGCTGCGCCAAGAGTCCAGATATTTGGATGGATGGCAACCAGCCCTGTGCCAAGTATGAAGACAATGATGCCGAGTAACATGCCAAATTTACGTCCGCGCCGGTCTGCGATGGGGGCGAACAATGGACTCGTCACGCCGATGAGTGAGCGGGCGGTCATTAGCAGTGACATCGTGGAAATGTCCACGCCAAGTCCGCGCGCAAAGATGGGCAAAAACGGATAAACCATCCTGTGTGCGGTGTTCAGGATGGTGCGTAGGAACATGAAGATGATAAGTTGGAAGCGGATTCGCAATCTGGTTATTCTTTATTGGGCTGCAAGCCAAGGAAAAAACGTGTCAGGAAATATCCCGCGACCCATGCCAGAATATTCAACGCGACGAAGAAAAGGATGATATTCCACAAGCCTGAATTGAAAATGGGGGATGGCGGCGGATGCATTATGTTTTGGGCAGTTGCAAAGACCACGCGCAGTGTAATGATATAAATGATGTTCGCCAATGATGTCAGCCAGGAAATATTGAAAAGCAACAAACCCAGTTGAAGCAGAATGCCTGTTATGGCAAAGATCATCGCAATGCGGAAGCGCGGCTCGGCAAGGAAGAGACCGTTCCAGTTGGCTTGCATGGCGAAGAGCGAAAGGGGAAGATAGGTCAGCCAGAAGACTATGCCAGTGCGGCCGAGCGCGGCAGACCAGGCGTGGAAAATGTTCTTTCGCAGGAGCAGTCCCAAAAGTCCCGCCAGAGCCGCTGCGATGAAGGCAACTTCCGCAGCCAGCACCCAGGCTCCGTGCAGGTAAACGATCCGCACATTCGATCCCAGTGATTTTTCCTCCGGACCGAAGAGAGCCATCAATGCAAGTAAAACGATGGTGAGAAGGAAATAAAAGAGCGGTGATTTGGTTTTGGTCATGGCGCGAATTGTACTCCCTTCCAAACACTTTTGTTTGGCGTGTTGCTTGACAATCCATTTGCATGTGGATACACTCAAAGCGTTTGGGGAGTAGCCGCCTGTTTCCCCGCAGGATGAATTGTCGTCATTCCATTGGCACATAGCCATCGGCAATTCATACGTTTGAAAACGTTGGCGAGACCATCACAGAGGTTGTGGTGGTCTCGTTTTAATTTTCAAGGAAAATGATCAAGCCTCTTGAAGTTGGATCGGAAATTTAATCTCAAGGAGATTTTCATGGCACTGGAAGTAATGAAGGAAAGGGAATGGTATGCACTAAAGGCTGAAGAAGTTCTGAATCATCTTGAAGTACAGGATGAAGGTTTATCTTCGGCGGAGGTGGAAAAGCGGTTACAGCATTATGGTCATAATCAATTAAAAGAAGCGTCGCGTCCGGGCTTCCTGGCTTTGTTGTGGGCGCAGTTGAACAATTTCGTTGTCATCCTGTTGATCGTGGCGTCGGTGATCTCTGCCCTGCTCGGCGATTATGTGGAAGCCGCCGCGATCATGGCAATTGTTGTGTTGAACTCGGTGCTGGGAATTGTGCAGGAACAGCGTGCAGAACAGGCCCTCGCCGCGCTCAAGAAACTTGCCGCGCCTGATGCGCAAGTGCTGCGCGATGGCGCGCGCCATTCAGTGCCTGCATACAACCTTGTACCCGGCGATATTGTTTTCCTTGAAGCGGGGAATTTTATTCCTGCTGATCTCCGTTTGCTCGAGGCTATAAATTTACGCGTGGAGGAAGCCTCACTTACAGGCGAATCACTCCCGGTGCAAAAGAACGCGGCAACTGTGCTTGAGAAAAACGTCCCGCTGGGTGACAGAAAGAATACTGCCTTTATGGGAACGCTCGTCAACTATGGGCGTGGGCGCGGCGTGGTCACCAGCACTGGTATGAGAACGCAACTCGGCTTGATCGCCACCATGCTGCAAAATGTGGAAACTGAGGAGACGCCTTTACAAAGAAGGCTTGACCAGTTGGGCAGGTCGCTAAGCATTGGTTCGTTGATCCTTGTCGCTGTTGTCTTTATCGTCGCGTTGATTAATCAAACGAATATCGGCGAACTTTTCACAACTCCGCTGGCTTATTTCAAGGAATTCGCGGAACAGATAACCGAAGTATTTATTATCGCCATCAGCCTTGCGATTGCGGCGGTGCCGGAAGGTCTGCCCGCCGTTGTGACGATTTCCCTTGCGCTCGGGATGCGCGAGATGATTCAGCGCCACGCGCTCATCCGCAAGCTATCCTCTGTCGAGACGCTTGGTTCGGCCACGACGATTTGTTCGGATAAGACCGGCACTCTGACGCAAAACGAAATGACTGTCACGCGGGTTTGGGCGGACAACCAATTCATCCATGTGACGGGGACCGGGTATGCGCCAAACGGAGAATTTCAAATAAACGGCGCAAAAGTGGATGTGAAGAAATATCCCGCAATCCTCTCCACCCTCTGGCTTGGATTGATCAATAACGATGCGACGATTGAAACAACCGGCGAAAAGGATTCACAGCAGACCTATCGCATCATTGGCGACCCGACAGAGGGTTCGCTGCTAGTGGCAGCTGCCAAGGCTGGAGCGATTCACATCGAGATCGATGAGGCATATCCGCGCGAGAACGAAGTGCCGTTCGACTCGGAACGCAAACGCATGATCACCATCCATGATGTGCATGATCCGAAGGCGGAGGATCTTTCACCATTCCATGACGAGAAGCATAAGGGTTGGGATGTGATCGCCGTCAAAGGCGCGCCCGATATTGTGCTTGAGCTATGCACGCAATATCAAGGCATGGATGATAAACCCCGCCCGATAACGAAGGAATCAAAGGAAAATATCCTGGCCGCGAACGATGCAATGACCAGGGATGCTTTGCGTGTTTTAGGGCTGGCCTATCGCCTGGAGAAGGATGTCCCTGACAACCCGGAAGATTTGAAAGCCGATGATCTGGAAAAAGACCTCGTCTTTGTCGGTTTGGTTGGCATGATCGACCCGCCGCGCAGCGAAGTGAAACCTGCGCTTGAACATGCGCGCCATGCGGGTATCCGCACGGTGATGATCACGGGCGACTTCCCCAATACCGCCAAAGCCATTGCCGAAGCGATTGGCCTCCTGCGCCCCGGCAAGAAGGTATTGACCGGCGCGGCGCTGGACGATATGAATGATGAAGAACTTAAAAATATCATCGAAGATACAGATGTCTTTGCCCGCGTTTCGCCCGAGCATAAAATGCGCATCGTGGATGCTTTGCAGGCCAACGATGAAATTGTCGCAATGACAGGCGACGGCGTCAACGATGCGCCCGCCATCAAACGCGCCGACATTGGCGTGGCGATGGGCATCACCGGCACAGATGTTGCCAAGGAAACGGCCGATATGGTTCTCACCGACGATAACTATGCGAGCATCGTCGCGGCGGTAGAGCAGGGACGCATCATTTACAGCAACATCCGCAAATTTGTTTTCTTCCTGCTTTCGTCGAACGTGGCCGAGATCATGATCATCTTCCTTGCCACGCTGGCGGGTCTGCCTGCGCCGTTGACAGCCATCCAACTCTTGTGGCTCAATCTCATTACCGATGGCGCGCCTGCGCTTGCGCTTGCAATGGAAAAGGGCGACCCCGATATTATGGATCAAAAGCCGCGCGCCAAATCCGAACCGATTGTTAACCGCTCGATGGGCATTGGCATTGCGATCCAGACCATTGTGCAAACGGGCGCGGTGCTGGGGGCATTCGTCATGGGGTTGATCTGGCATCTCGAAGCAGGAGCAATCATCCCGTCGGGAGTGAACGCACTGTCCTTCGTCATCGCCCATGATTGGCGCGGCATCGATGTCCAAACTGCCGAGACGATGGCCTTCGTCACGTTATCCCTCGCTGAATTATTCCGCGCCTATACGGTTCGCTCGGAACGCGCTTCACTGTTCCAGATCGGTATCTTCTCCAATAAATATATGCAGTACGCTGTGGGACTCTCGATCTCATTGTTATTGATCGTGTGCGCGGTGCCGTTCCTTCAGCCGATCTTCAATACACATTTTCTTTCTGTTCGCGAATGGAGCGTGGTTCTTGGACTGGCGCTCATGCCCGCAGTGGCGGAAGAGATCACGAAGTTATTTTTACGAAGAAGCAAGGCATAGATTGAAAAACTTCCGCAATATTGCGGAAGTTTTTTTTATTTACTCACCTTACGCGGTAACGCAAGACGCTTCGCAGTCTCGCAAAATGGGCGACATAAACCCCCATGCGGGGACAATGTGTCGCGCTACAGGCTGGACTGCGTAAGGTCAGTTATTTAAACAGGAGTTTTGTCAATTGCGCTTGAAGATAAAGCCCAATACAATCAACCCATGACCAATGAGCGCGATCGTAAAAGTTTGTTAGCCATTAATCTTGGCCTGGGGATTAATGTTGTCCTCGCATTTGTCAAAACGATCTTTGGCATTTTAGGTCACAGCCCCGCCTTGCTGGCTGAGGGAATCAACTCGACATCTGATGTTGCATATTATATTGCGGCCAGTATTTTCGTGCGTCTTGCAAACAAACCTGCCGATAGCGAGCATCCATACGGGCATCGCCAAATGGAGAGCATTGCCTCGATGGTAATCGGTTCATTCATTGTCGCAACGGCGGTCGCTGTTTTTTGGGATGCGGTAGATAAGATTTGGGATCTGGTGGATGGACATACCAGCTCAACGGGCGCGCAGCCATTTGCGTTGTGGGTTGCGCTGGGAACTGTCGCGATAAAGATTTTTCTCACCTATTACATCCGCCAGCTTGGGCGTGAGACTCAAAACCCCGTTGTGGATGCGCTGGCATACGATCATCGTAATGATATCTTTTCCGCGTCGGCCGCTTCCATCGGTATCTTCCTCAGCCAGCGCGGATTGCCGTGGGTGGATCCACTGGCGGGCGCGCTCGTTGCATTTCTTATCCTGCGGACGGGTATTTTTGTTTTACGCGAATCCTCCACTGACCTGATGGGCGTTGTGCCCAATCGCGACCTTGCCGAACGCGTCTCGGTTCTTTTGAAAACCGTGCCGGGTGTAAAACAATTGGAGGAATTACAGGCGCATCGTTTCGGACCTCATATCGTGATCAATGTGACGATAGGCATTGACGGCGCTTTGAGTGTGCAAAAGGGGGATGGTATTGCCAATGAAGTGGAATCAAAGTTGCTCCAGTCAATTCCGAACCTGAGGCGGGTGCATGTCCATTATCATCCCGCAAACAAGCGCCGTGAGAATATGACTATCGATGATATTTTGAAAGAGTCGCAAAAAAATGCCTCGCCCTACCACCCTGAGTATTATGAATAATGGAGCGCGGACTTAAGCCCGCATTCCAGTTTTATCGGGCTATTTTCTTTTTTTTAAAAACAGGTGCATTTCCTTTAGGGTTTGCTTCCATGAGGATTCCGCATCCACCTTGCGTTGTATTGCCCCTGCGCGTTGGCGCATGAACGCCATCACGCGTTCATCCTCGCCGGCATCCAGCCAGAAGCCGTGATCGTGCTCGGCGCAATAATCCAGTTTTAGGTCATATAAACGATATTGGAATTCATCCATCTTTGAGCCGCAGTGCGGGCAGGGATAATTTGTCTTTGATTGAAAATGTATCAGGGAGCCTTTATGCTTGTCATCGTCGAAGGCCATATCTTCCAATTTGTCCAACTCAAGCGAGTCCAGCCACATGCCGCGGCAGTTGGGGCAGGAGTCAACTTCGATTGTGCCTTTGTAATATTTTTTTGCCAGATCGGCATTGCATTTTGGACAATTCATTTGTTATTCTCCGTAACCTGTAGGAGCAGGGTCATCCCGCCCTTACATTGATCATCACGCAGGCCAGTATTGTAAAATCTGCGGCCATGTGACCAAGCACCGGGGCAAGCAGTCCCTTGTCTTCGCGGTGTGTTTGCCGCCAGAACCAGCCAATAAAGGTAAGAGAGGCCAGCGCAAAAATGATGGAGATCCAATAAGCTTTGTTGACCAAAATCAATGCGTGATAGCCCGCATAGATTAGATCGCCAATATGAAAACCCCTGCGGTCGTTTCCAAGATACGCACGCCAGAAATATTCTTCGATGAATGGATTAACGAGCGAAAAGTATGCGATGAATGCGGCCCATGATGAAGAGGTCAATCCAATGGATTGTAGTTGAAGGGAAAGGTCGCCCGCAATGCCAAGCACGTCCCAGAGGATATACAATGCAATTCCACTGGTCAGGCAAAGAAGCACGCTGGCAAAAACTAATTTTGGATATTTGCTTTGGAAAAGTATGTTGACCGGAATATTGGGCCGCGCAATTGCCAGCATGAGAAGGATTGCGGTGTGAAATCCGATCAACGAGAGCCAGGCGCTTTTGAACAAACATAATCCCGCCCATACGGCGAGATAAGGGGGGATGGGAGCGAGCCATTTTTTGTTCATGATAGTTGTTGGAGCACGGTAGTGGCACAGCGAATCCTTAATGGATTTTGACGGTTTGTTACTCCGCTGTGCCCTTACGCGATTTCCGTGATGATCGTGCGTTTTGCACCAGCGGACATTAACGCCTGCGCCACAGACGCCGCTTGGGCTTGGTCGGCCAACGCGATCATATTGCCGCCGCGGCCGCCGCCGCTGAGTTTTGCGCCGAGTGCGTCAGCGTTACGCGCGGCTTGCACTAATTTATCCAATTCGGGAGAAGATACGGTTAGTTTTTGCAATAGCGCGTGATTCTGATCCATTAGTTCGCCGAGCAATTCGGGTTTCCCGCTTTCAATCGAGCGGCGGGCGACCAACGCAATCTGCGCGATCTCGTTGAAGTAACTTTCATAGTTGGTTGTATCTCTTAACCACAATAGCCGCACATCTCCAACGGATTCCTTTGTAGGCGCAGAGATGCCTGTATCGCCAATGACAATGGTGAACGGCTTTCCAACTTTGAGCGTCTCTATCGGCTGTCCCTTTATGAAATAGATGGGTTTGTTATAGGTGATGACGGTGTTGTCAATTCCTGATGGTGTGCCGTGATGAAGCTTTTCGATCTCGAAGGCGAGTGCATTAACTTCATCGTCTGAAAGGGAATGAGAGAGACGAGAGGAAAGTGCGCGAATCAATGCAACTGAAACCGCCGCGCCAGAGCCAAGTCCGGAGGCGACAGGAATGGTGGATGAAATATTTATTTCGAGATTTGGGTTTTGGGAAATGCCAAAGCGTTGAAACAGCTTGAGAATAACCGAAGCAATCGGATGGTCAGCAGGAAGCGAATTAAGTTCGGCGTGCAGGTCAATGCCGGGGGCGTGGATGAATATCCCTTTGTGGGGCGAATCCAAAACTTCGACATCCGCATGAACTTGTGTGACGGGGACGGCGAGCGCGGGGCGGTTATATACCACCGCATGTTCGCCGAAAAGAATGATCTTGCCGGACGCGAATGATTTCACGAGAGATAAAAGATTGCGAGTACGACGATTCCCCAAAGGAACATCGCAATTTGAAATGGACGGTCTGATAATAAAATTTCTTCGGGCGCACCGCCTGCGTGTTTGACTTCGATGAGATAGAGATAACGGAAGATGGTGTAAACCACGAATGGAATGGTCAGCATCATACTGTGATTTTCAGGCACGTTGGGTGCGGAGAATGTGTAAAGCGAGTAGGCCACGATGGTTGTGCCTGAAACGATCATGATGTATTTGTCGAGAAGGGGAAGGGTGTAACCGTCCAAAACTTTGCGGTGTGAGCCTGCGCCCTGCGCAAGCAATGCAAGTTCGGCGCGGCGTTTGCCAAAGCCAAGGAAGAGTGAAAGCAGCGTCATCACCACATACAGCCACGGTGAGAAACGCTCCACTTGAATAAGGGTAACCCCCGCATGAACCCGCAGGACGAAACCCGCTGAAATGATAAGTACGTCAACAATGGGAATGTGCTTGAGCCATTTTGAATAGGCCATGTTGATCAGGAAATACAACCCGATCACGTATGCAAAAGACGGCGCAAGCAAATAGCCAATTCCAAGTGTAACTGCCGCCAATAAAATACCAGCAGTCCACGCGGCGGACATGGGAAGTTTTCCTGAGGGAATCGGGCGGTTCTTCTTTTCAGGATGTTGGCGGTCTGCCTCAACGTCAGCGATGTCATTGAAAATGTAGACGCTGGAGGAAATGAGACAGAACAACGCGAAGCCTGTCAGCGTTCGCAGGAAGGAATCAACGATGAATAATTGTTTATCGAAAACGATCGCGGCAAAAATGAATATGTTTTTCGTCACCCATTGACGCGGACGCATGGTTTTTAACAGCGCGGTTAACATGCGTCTATTTTACCTGATACAATATTTTCATGCCCAAAATAAGATTGGATGTTTTACTCGTGGAACGCGGATTGGCCGAATCGCGCGCAAAGGCGCAGGCCTTGATCATGGCTGGACAGGTGCGAGTCAACGATCAGGTCGCGCTCAAGCCTGCCACTGCGATAGATTCCAAATCCACGCTGACAGTTGACCACGGTCCGCGCTTTGTGTCTCGCGGAGGCGAAAAACTGGATGCGGCGCTGGAAGCTTTTGGAATTGACGTCAAAGACCTTGTGTGTGTTGACGTGGGCGCATCCACCGGCGGATTCACTGACTGCATGTTACAGCGCGGCGCGACTAAAGTATATGCAATTGATGTGGGCAAAGGGATTTTGCACTGGAAGCTAAGAAATTATGCGCGAGTTATTGTTATGGAAGAAACCAATGCGCGGCACGTCGAGTCACTGCCGGAGAAAGTTGACTTCGTCACGGTGGATGCTTCGTTCATTTCGTTGAAGATATTATTGCCCGTTATTAAAGGTTGGTTTGATTTCTTTCCTCTTGAAGGAAAGAAGAAAGAGGAAAGAACAATCCTCGCCCTGATCAAGCCGCAGTTCGAAGCAGGCAAAAAAGATGTCGCGCGCGGCGACGGCGTGATCCGCGACCCGGAGATTCACCGTCAAGTTCTGCTGGATGTGCTTGGATATGCAAAGCAGGCAGGCTTTGGCCTGCTGGGGTTGATCAAGTCACCGTTATTGGGACCAAAGGGGAATGCGGAGTTTTTGGTCTGGCTGGATTTGAATGGGGGAGGTAATTCGGTTGAAGAGTTGGTGAACAACGTAGTAACCGCTTCGCGTCAGTCGTTCTGAAAAGCGATTGAAGTCGCTTCTACGGAAAGTCATTTATCAAATACTTATTGAAAAAATCAATCAG
>JACRBH010000145.1 GCA_016234535.1 Chloroflexota bacterium | reverse complement strand
TTCGCCCGCTAAAAAACCAGCCCTAGAAGGCTGGATTTGTTTCTACATACAAGAGGAGTAGCATATCAGCGCCAACGAATTTCGAGTAAATGAAGGCATCCGCGTTGCGGAAGTTCGCCTGATCGGTCCAGATGGCGGCAACGTCGGTGTTGTGCCGATCCGCCAGGCATTACAGATTGCCCGTGATGCAGAGATGGACCTCGTAGAGGTCTCGCCCGGAGCCACGCCGCCAGTTTGCCGCGTCATGGATTTCGGCAAGTTCATCTATGAAAAGGCCAAGAAGGAACGCGAAGCCAAGAAGGCTCAGACCAAGATCGAGATCAAGGAAATCCGTCTGCGCCCCAAGACCAACGGAGCACACCGCGGTTTCAAAGTGGACGATGCCCGCCGCTGGCTAAATCAGGGACATAAGGTGCGCGTCACCATCAAGTTCCGCGGCCGCGAAATGGATTATCCAGAGATCGCGCTCGAGGACTTGAGAGAGATCGTCCAAGACCTGGTGGATGTTGCCGTCGTTGAAGTCCCGCCGCAAATGGAAGGCCGCACGATGCTTGTGGTGTTATCACCCGCTAAAAGTGCAGGCAAAAAGAAGGAAAAGGGCGAGCAGGCTGAGGCGAAGTCTGAAGCGTAAGCCTCAAGAGCCGAACGTTTAAATCAGGTTGATAGTCCACGGGCGCAAGAAAAGTCCCGGGGTTAATTTTTTGAAAGGAGCGAATTAGCAATGCCTCGCAAAGCAAAGAAGTCTGGTAAATTAAAGCTGAAGACCCACAAAGCGACATCCAAAAGATTTCGTTTAACTGGCTCCGGCACACTTGTGCGAACCAAAGGCGGCAAGAGCCATTTACGCCGCCGCACGTCGGATCGCACCAAGGCCTTATTAAGTGAGATGGTGGTCGTCAAAGGCCGCAAGTTCATCAAGCGGATTAAGCGCCTCGCCCCCCACATGGAAGGCTAGTCCTTCCGGTCGCTGTCAATTTTTATTTGCGGCTTTCGGGTGTACGCAACTGGTGTCGCCACATAGCGCACCGACGCCCGCGAGTTTGCAGGAGGTAAAGAAATGCGCGTAAAAGGAGGCCCGCAAGGGCATCTACGTCACAAGAAAATTTTGAAGATCACGAAGGGCCAGCGCGGCTCGAAAAGCACATTGTTCAAACGTGCCAACGAAGCCATGCTCAAAAGCCTGTGGTACGCCACCCGGGATCGCCGCGTCCGCAAACGCGATCTTCGCAAGTTATGGATCGCCCGTATCAATGCCGCGGCCCGCTTGAACGGCACCACATACAGCAAGTTGGTGTCTGCCCTCAAGAAGGCAAGCATCGACCTAAACCGCAAGATGCTCGCAGATCTGGCGGTACGAAACCCACAAGCATTTGCTTCTGTGGTTGCAAAAACGAAATAAATTTTGTAGGCCGCGCTTCAAGCGCGGCCTACAAAATTAACGGGGTAAAATAAAAGTATGAATACCGTTTTGGTGGAGCGCATTCTTTCAACAGGTCAATCCCTGCAAATTATCCAAGGTGACATCACGCTTGATAAGGTGGATGCAATCGTCAACGCGGCAAATGAACATTTACAGCATGGCGGCGGCGTGGCCTGGGCGATTGTGCGTCGCGGCGGGAATGTGATTCAGGAAGAAAGCGACAAATGGATTCAACAGCACGGCCTCGTCTCGCACGCGCATCCTGCGTGGACTTTGGGCGGGGCACTGCCTGCGAAATACATTATCCACGCTGTGGGTCCGGTCTGGGGCGACGGCGACGAAGATAACAAACTTACAGATGCGATCACTGGCTCCTTAAGAGTCGCCGATGAATTGAAGTGTGAGTCCATAGCCATGCCTGCCATTTCGACCGGGATATTTGGTTTTCCAAAAGACCGCGCAGCGGGAATTATTTTTTCAGCCGTCGAAAGTTATTTTTCAAGTACGGTTAATTCATCTTTGAAGATCGTCCGCATTATCCTGTTCGACGATGCCACCATTCAACCATTTCTAACGGTTTGGGACAGGTAATTCTTCATCATTCATCCTTTCGCCTTCATCCTTGTACTCATGATCACATCCACCCACAACCCAAAACTAAAACTCATCCGCGCCTTGCTTGGCCGCGCAAAAGAGCGCCGCGAAACAGGTGCGTTTGTTGTTGAAGGTGTGCGGCTTGTGGAGGAAGCAGTAAATAGTAATTGGAAATTTCGATTTGCTTTATATGATGAGACTTTGAGTGAAAGGGGAACGTTGAACGTTGAACGTTTAACGTTTAGCGGAATTGATGTCGAGGAAGTTTCTACAAGTTTGATGAAATCCTTGAGTGAAACCGAAAGCCCGCAAGGAATTCTTGCCGTTCTCGAATTCACCCAATTACCAGTCCCCAATTACTGCGATTTCATCCTCATCCCTGACCAGATCCGCGACCCCGGCAACCTTGGCACATTATTGCGGACTGCGGCAGCGACAGGCGTACAAGCGGTGCTCCTCCCGCCTGAAACGACAGATGCGTTTGCGCCAAAAGTAGTCCGCTCGGGAATGGGCGCGCATTTCCGTTTGCCGATCCACTTGATGAGTTGGGCTGAGATCAATAACTTCATCGACGGAAGTGCGTCGCACCTAACTAAACAGAATGATTCAAGTCGAGAGGATTCTGCTCGTTTATCAGAAAAAAGCCATCTGTCAGGTGCGACGCACCCGCCCATTCAAGTTTTCTTGGCAGACATGGACGGTCAATCCTGCTGGGAAACTGATTTACGCCAACCGCTCGCGTTAATCATAGGAAGCGAAGCGGATGGTGCAAGCGAGTCCGCGCGGAAGCTGGCAAATGCCAAGATCAGCATCCCCATGTCTGGAAATATGGAATCACTGAATGCTGGAGTAGCGGGGAGTGTATTGATGTTTGAAGTGGTGAGGCAAAGAATATTTAAATAAGGAATATCAAATGACTAACACTGAATTATCAAAACAATTTATTGTAGAGTTTATAAAGCTTTTTGTTTCAGGTGTTCTTGGAGGAATGGTAGTAAGTATTATTAATTATCGGCTGTTTAAAGCACAGAAACGACTTGATGCAAAGTATGAACTACAAAAAAAGAGGCTGGACGTTTTGCGGGATATAGATTCCATTCTCCATTGGTTATATAGAGATATTTTTTACAATTGGGAAAGCCCATTGAATAAAGATCAGGCTCCTGATGAGTATATAGTAGAACTGGTAAACAAAGTGCATTATTGGGAGACTCTTTTCCTAGATGATGAAGAAATGTCCGCGACTTTACAAAAACTAAACGCTCTCGTAGGCGTGTCTAAAAATGAGTTTTTTGGCAAAGACAAACCTTCTCAAAAAGCGTTAGGAGTAGCTATTAATGAGATTAGAATGGCTGTAAGGAACAAAATAGTTAAGATACAAAACTCATAGAAATAAATATCATGAAAATCCGTTCGATCACCTATTTCCTCAACCCCAAATATCCGCTTGATAAAAAGGCACTGGAAAAAGCGGGGGAATTTCTTGTTCAAGCCAAGGCAACTTATGAGGCGGCAGGATACGAAGTGCAAACTACACGCCTGGCTGCCATTCCATTTCCAAAGTTATTGAACGGCAAAGTAAGCGAACTCCCCCGTCTGGCACAGCAACTGTCAGAATTATTGCCGCAGATCAACGTGGCGTATGCCGCGCTCGGTCCCGCGCTGATCGAATTTCCAGAGAGCTATACATTCATCCCGGAAGCGATTGCCGCAAGTGAAAATATTTTCTTTGGCGGCGTAATCGCAGATAAGAAAAACGGCATCTCGCTTCAAGCAATTAAAGCTTGTGCGAAAATCATTCAACAAGCATCCACCATCACACCGGATGGGTTTGCCAACTTGCGCTTCGCCGCGTTGGCAAATGTCAAAGCGGGCGCGCCATTCTTCCCCGCAGCGTATCACGACAACGATGAACCTGCCTTCGCAATCGCCACTGAATCCGCTGATCTGGCTGTGCAGTCATTTAATTGGCAAATGACATTGGATGATGGACGGCAGGCATTGATTGCTGAGATTTCGAAACATGGTCAAGCCATCACCCAAATCGCTAACACCATATTTTCGAAAACCAGGTTCATCGGTATCGACTTCTCTCTTGCGCCTTTCCCGGATGATGCACATTCGCTTGGCGGGGCCGTTGAAAAAATGGGAGTTCCAAAGATTGGCCTGCATGGTTCGCTAGCCGCCGCCGCCATTTTAACTGAGGCCGTTGACCGTGCCGATTTTCCCCACACCGGCTTCAGCGGATTCATGCAGCCGATCCTCGAAGATTCCGTCCTTGCGAAACGCGCCGCCGAGGGTGTCCATACCATCAAAGATGCTCTGCTTTATTCTGCCGTATGTGGAACAGGGCTGGATACAGTTCCACTACCGGGAGATACAACTGCCGAGCAGATCGCTCCGCTTTTGCTGGATATATCCGCGCTGGCAATGAGGTTGGATAAGCCGCTCACCGCGCGGCTGATGCCTGTCCCCGGTAAAAAGGCTGGTGACGCAACGAATTTTGATTTTGGATTCTTTGCCAACAGCAAGGTGATGCGGCTTGAAAGTGAAAAATTATCAGGCGCGCTTTCAGGAAATGATCCCATCCAACTTTCGGCCAGAAAAAATGATCTTTCTTGATTCGATTCCCTTTGACCGATTACTTTGGTTCGTCCCAATATTCTTCATGCTTCACAACATGGAGGAAGCGCCGTTCATGGAGAACTGGTCAAAGCGTCTGCCTTTAAAAATTCATCCAAGCATTACCACAAAACAATTTGTGAATGCGGTGACCATCCTCACATTAAGCGGATTCATTTTGACATTTTTGGGAGTGGAACTCTGGGGGCAACAAGGCGGGTACCTGCTCGTTTTGGGGATTCAAATGACGCTGGCCTTCAATGCTTTTGTACCACATATACTCTCGACAATTCGCTTCCGTCTCTATAGCCCCGGGCTGGTTACAGCGTTATTAATCACTCTGCCCTTTTCGCTTTATCTCTTCCGCCGCGCGCTGACCGAGAATCTGCTTACGTTGAATCAATTCTGGATTCTGCTGGCAATTGCTCCATTTGCCATGATTTCATTCACTTATAGTTCATTACAGGCGGGAAAGTTTCTGGAATCGAAGAAGTGGATATAGGAACAGCCGCTTCTTAAGTTCAGGGTTTCAGATAATACGCTTGATATTTCCCTGTTAAAATATATCCCAATCTCTCAGCTAATCTGCAAGACTCAGGATTCGCCGCATCCCAGTGGGCATCCATATTATTTTCCAGACACCACCTGACCAAATTTGCAGCAAGAGCTGTTGCAACTCCCTGCCGCCGATGATCATCCACGACAAACAGGCTTATTTCGATTCCCTGAATACAGACCAGTGAGGCATAGGCTGCTCCGATAATCTCCCCACTTTTCTCGGCGTAATACCCAATGCCGCGTTCCATGAAATCAGATGGGGAATCAAAATCGGAGATATCAATGAAATGGTCCTGCCCCCATATCTTTTCCAGCAGGGTAATGTCTATTTGCTTAATATTGTGGACGGAGATTTGACAAAGTTGCTGAAGAGTTGCAAGTGATAGTTTCTCGGATGAAAAGCTGTAACGCTCAAAAGCAATAAGGCGCTCGCCATATAATTTCCTACATTCCTCAACCCATCCAGCGGAAGATGACATAAACAGGTTGTAAGGCTTGATATCCTTCAACATCGCCTGCCCGCCTTCGCTAGAAGCATCCCCGGCAAAATAGAAAAATGGTCCAACCACTATCTTGAATGCAGAGGGGCATTCCATACTGTCTACAAAGGCTTTACCCATTTGAGCTTCAAGAACGCATTCGATGGATATATCTACGCGAGGCACATTTCTGAATGCCTTTGCTAGTTGAATGCGATTGGCTTTTGTAAGTGGATATTCTGTGATCATATTTCCCTCCAATATTCTCCGCCTCCGCCTTCGCGCTTCATCAAACCAAACCCAACCAGCTCGCGCCGCAGGGATGCAGTATCCTCATGATAGCCGCTCAATATCTCGTTGACTTTTTTCTCACTGTATCTTTTATTTATTTCAAAGGCTTTCACTACATATCGCAAAACAGCTTCAAGTTTTTTGCGCTGGGCAGGGATCGTTTTCAGGCTTCCATCCTTGAGAGTGTAATCGCCGATTACTTTCGAATCGTAGGCATCGAAGTCGACCTCGGAGACAGACGCCTTCAGATTCTCCTGCGAGAATAAACTGCGTGACTTGGCTTCCAGGGCTTTTTCATCCAATTGATAGACGTTGTAGTAGCTTTCAGTCCGCGCGCTGACGAGGCCGACTTCTGCCAGCCTCGCGAGGTGATGCGAAACTGTGGACGGTTTGAGGTCGAGCAGCGCGGCGAGTTCCTCCACGCTGTAAGGCTGCTGCGCCAGCAGTCCAACAATCTTGAGGCGGTTTGCATCCGCGAGGGCTTTGAAAAAGGTGACAACTTCATCGCTCATATTATTTCTCCAATATAAAATCAAGCTTCTCGAATCTTTTCGTTGATGTTGTAGCCTCGCTCGCCAAATGGTTGAAGTTCCTCCAGCCAGATATGCTCCAATAATGTCAATTCATCTTTTAGATTAAAGTTCAAATCATCCTTGACCTTCACCTCTTCCAGGATTTCGAATACGAATTTATCCGGTCCAAGTTCATCCCAATCTTTCTGCAGCGCTTTGTTGGTATGACTTCCGATCTTAAGCATAAACTTATGGCGGTTCAACGGGCCCTCAAGGTTCAGGCTGCTTCCAAGCAACACCTTGCCATTGGCAGTGTTTTTCACCTGGAAGATGCCAGCGGGTTTTACCCGTTCTTTATATTCCCTGTTAATATCTTTTCTTGTTTTCATTTCATTCTCCAAAACAACTTTCATTCATAAAGGGTATTGCGGCATAAACGTCACGGTACAGTGCGTTAATTGACTCTCCAATATCGTGAGCCGTCACTTTCACGGGCCAGCATTTTTGCATCCACCAGGTCACGGCGCAGACCGGCCGTATCTTCGTTGAAGCGCCGCAGAATGGTGTTAACTTCCTTCTCTGTATAATTTGTGTTGAGTTCAAAAAACTGGATAAGGTAATTCAGGATAACCTGCAATTTTGGCGGGGCAGGGATTTGCTTGATGCTGCCGTCAGAATTGAGGAAGGCTTTCAACACTTTTCTGGACTTCTCATCCAAATCGTCTGGCGGGTTATAGGAAGGACGCACCTCTGCCAGTTTCTCCCGCGCAAGCACCGCGAGTTTATCGTTGTTCAAGGTAAAGATGCCATCGGTCTGGGTAACGGCTCCCACATGTTCGAGGAATGCGAGGTGATTCAAAGAATCCTTCGCTGACAGGTTCAGGCGTTCGGCAATCTCGGCGCGGGTGGCGGATTCCTGCGAGAGCAGGCCAATAATCCGCAATCGGTCAGGGTTGGACATGGCTTTTACAAAATCGAGCATTTCAGGGTTGGCGTTCACATTTCACTTCCGTAAATCTAATTTGATATGTATCGAATTAGATTTTAAGCAGGAATCACCCAAACGTCAAGGGAATGATTGGGAGCGCAATCAATTTGAGGTTGAAAAATGAAGCGAAGCTCATCGGTTATAATTTCCACGCAAGCGACATCCCATAAAATTTCCTGGAGGTGCAAGTGGACCTATCCAAGCACGCCTTCTTTGAGGGAAAGATCGTCCCTTTAAGTGACGCAAAAATCAACATAGCCACTCACGGCTTTTTATATGGAACATCTGTGTTCAGCGGTATGCGGGCATACTGGAACGAAGAGAAGAAACGTCTCTTCGTTTTTCGTCCGTATGATCATTATCACCGCCTATTAAATTCTGCGCGCATGATGGCGATGAATATTCAACATGACGAAGAAAGTTTGATCCAACTCACGCTCGATCTTTTGCGGACGGATGATTGGAAAGAGGATGTATACCTGCGCCCCACCATCTATAAAGCAGACATGGGCATTGGCGTGCGATTGCATGACCTCAAGGATGAATTTTCGATGTTCGTCATGGCCTTCGAGAAATATGTAAAGAACGATGCGAACGCCCATTTGACTTTTTCATCATGGCGTCGCATCGACGATAATGTCATCCCGGCGCGCGGCAAGGTGGCGGGATCATACGCAAACTCTGCATTGATCAAGACTGACGCGAACCGCGCAGGCTTTGATGAAGCAATCGTGCTGGATCAGAATGGACATGTCTCTGAAGGTTCGGCGATGAACATCTTTATGATGCGCGATGGAGTCTTGGTCACACCGCCTGCGACAGATAACATTCTCGAAGGCATCACCCGCCGCTGTGTAATGGAACTGGCGCGCAATGAGTTGGGGCTTCAGGTCGTGGAACGTTCCATCGACCGGACCGAGGTATTTATCGCGGAAGAATTATTTATGACAGGAACTGCCGCCCAAATCGTTGCCGCAACCAAAGTGGATTACCGTCCCATCGGGACTGGCGTGATGGGACCTGTTACAGCCAAACTGCGCGCATTATTCGATGACGTTGTCCGGGCAAAGCACCCGAAGTATCAGAATTGGAATGTTGAAGTTTGAGGGTGATCGTAAATAAGTAAATAGGTAAACAGGGAAACATAAAAAGAGTCCGCTGCTAATTGCAGCGGACTCTTTACTTATTACTTATTTCCCCAAAACTCACGGATTTTTCTTGAACCTTACCAGCGCAAGATTCTTTGAACAATCGTTGTAGGTATTTATATAAATATTATCCGAAAGCGGCAGACCAGCCTGGTCGAGGATTTGAATATACAGTTCGCCTTTGGAAGAGATCGGCACAGTCCCCAGGAAGAACTCATAACCGGATTGTCCGTATGCAGGTGCGATGCTGCTCACCGTCAACTCGCTCTTGGTCTTCCCATTATATAGGCCCGTCAAACGAATGGTGATCCTGAGCATATCCGTATTGTTCGCATCCACTATCGTTCCACCGATGCCCTGCCAATTACATGCAGCTTCAGGATGAATGATGGTGCTGTCAATATAAGTGATCGTGGCGGAGAACGGCGCCTTGGGTGTGGCCGTGACTGTTGGTGTCTTTGTTGCGGGGACGAGCGAGAAGGAAGTTGCCGAAGGCTCCAACGTGAAGGTCGGCAAAAGGGTCGGCGTCTCAGTCAGGATGATCGGTGGAGTATTTGTCCATGTTGGCTCGAGCTGAATCGGCGTAATCGTGGGCGTCGGCTGCGCGAACGGATCATTTGGATTTGGCGGCAGGGGATTCAGCGCAGAGGTGGGAAAGAGGAATATCAACACAAAATATATGCCGATACAAAACGTGATCAAAAGTACGGCAATGCTTAACACATCCCACAACTCAAGCTTTGTTCTGGGTCTGGGTGCGGCGGTTTCTTCGTAGCTGTAATCGAATTTGCTCATGTGCAACTCCAAATAATGACTTTTGTCACCGTGACGGCGGACCGGGATTTTTACGGGGCTAAAACGATGCTGCTCTTCGCGCGTTGACCGGCGAGCCAGTTTTTTACGGCGAGTTCCTGCACCGTCAATAAAGCATCAGGAGTTAACGGATGGTCACCGCGCTCGAGGGCTTTGAAAATATGAAAACCAGCCTCGGTTGCGATCACCTCACTATATGCGCCTGCCTGCAAGGCAAACACCGCTTCATCGGCCTTCGCATCGAGCAGATAACCACGCGGCACCCACCCCAATTCTCCAAGCGCGACCGGGTCGAACCGCGCAGCAATTTCATCAAAATCCGTTCCCGCTTTTAACTCTTCAAGTGCGGCACGCGCATCTGCCTCATTATAGGTCAAAATCTGGCGCACGTGAATTTGTTCCATTGAAGTTGGCACATCCGCAATGATTTTGTCACGCATCCACGCCGCTTCGGCGGAACGTTTCAAGGCAATTTGGAAGGAAGCATTGTCATACCCGTGAGAGGATTCCCATGTGGATAAAGCATCTGCGCCGCCAACTTGAGCGGCCAACGCATCCACTCTGGACTTTAGGTCTGCTTCTGTTAAATTGAAATTCGCTTCTCTGGCAGCTTGTGCCAGCAAAAACTGCGCGATCAATTCTTCCAGCACAGTCTTATTCGCCTCTTCATCTGAGACAGTTTTCCCAAGCGCTGTCTGCGCGGATTTATAGCGCGCGAGTTCGGCTTGAAACTCCACAATGGTGATGTACTCTCCATTCACGATCGCTGCCGAAGGCGGAGGAGTGGCAGTCGGAGGCAAAGGCGTGGCAGTCGGCAATTGGGGAGTAGGCGTGCTCGAGTTAAGAAAAGAGGCGCAGGAACTTAATCCCAAAGCGAGGATCAGAATCAATTGAGTCAGAACGAAACGGGGTTTGAAAAACATCGTCAGGATTATACCAATTAAAAAACCCCTCTCCCAATTTGGGAGAGGGGCTGGGGTGAGGGTAATCTTAGTAATCCATACCGCCCATGCCGCCACCAGGAGGCATGGCAGGAGCGTTTTCCTTCGCGGGAACATCGGTGATCAACACATCAGTGGTGAGGATCATCGCGGCGATGGAAGCGGCGTTCTCGAGAGCGCCACGAACAACTTTGACGGGGTCAATGACGCCGGCTTTGATCATGTCGGTGTATTCGCCGGTGAGCACGTTGAAGCCGATGTTGACATTCTTCTTCTCGGCAGCGGTGCGTCGGACGGTGTCAATGATGACGGAGCCATCCTGCCCGGCATTTGAAGCCAGCTTGCGGATCGGGGCTTCGAGCGCCTTCTTGACAATGTTGATGCCGACTTTGATTTCTTCGTTCTCATCTTCGGCGTGTGCCTTGGCGAGTTTGTCAAGTTTGGTTGCGGCATTGATGAGGGAGATTTCACCGCCAGGGACAATGCCTTCTTCGACAGCGGCGCGAGCGGCTGAGAGGGCATCTTCCACGCGGTGCTTCTTCTCTTTCATTTCAGTTTCGGTCGCGGCGCCTACGCGGATAATAGCAACACCACCGCTGAGCTTGGCGAGACGTTCCTGAAGTTTCTCCTTGTCGTAATCGCTTGTGGATTTGTCGATCTCGATGCGGATTTCCTTGATGCGGGCTTCGATGTCACCCTTCTTGCCTTTGCCGCCGATGATGGTTGTGTTCTCTTTATCAGAGACAACTTTCTCAGCGCGGCCAAGATCTTGCACGGTGGCGGTTTCGAGTTTGCGGCCCGTCTCTTCCGAGATAACCTGTCCGCCGGTGAGGGCGGCGATATCTTGAAGCATGGCCTTGCGGCGATCACCAAAGCCGGGGGCTTTGATAGCGAGCACATTCAACATACCGCGGATTTTGTTTAAGATCAGGGTTGCAATCGCTTCACCGTCAATGTCTTCGGCGATGATCACAAGTTCGCGTTTGCCAAGTTGGACAAGTTTTTCGAGCAAAGGAACGATGTCCTGAGCGGCAGAGATTTTCTTGTCATAGACCAGAACATAGGCATCGCTGATTTGGGCTTCCATCTGGTCGCCGTTGGTGATGAAATAGGGCGAGATGTAACCGCGGTCGAACTGCATACCTTCCACGAATTCGGTTTCGAACTGCATGGTCTTGGATTCTTCAACAGTGATGACGCCGTCTTTGCCGACCTTGTCCATCACGTCTGCGATCAATTCACCGATCTCGGCGTCAGCCGCAGAGTTGGTTGCCACGGAAGCAATTTCTTCACGGGTGTCGATCTTGGTCGAGTTCTTCTTGAGTTCGGTCACGATGGTCTCGGTAGCCATTTCAATGCCCTTCTTCAAAAGCATTGGGTTGTAACCGGCTTCGAGAGCCTTGAGGCCTTCGGTCACGATGGCATAAGCCAAAACGGTTGAGGTGGTTGTACCGTCACCGGCGATGTCATTGGTCTTCTGAGCGGCTTCCTTCAAAAGCTGGGCGCCCATGTTCTCAAACGGGTCTTCGAGTTCAATTTCCTTCGCGACGGATACGCCGTCGTGAGTGATGCTGGGGGAACCGAACTTGCGGTCGATTGCCACATTGCGGCCTTTCGGTCCGAGGGTTGCGGAAACAGCATTCGCAACAACAGTCATGCCGTTCTTAAGCTTGCGGCGGGCTTCTTCTGAAAATACAATTTGTTTAGCGGCCATAGTAATAATCCTTTGTTATGCTTTAGGCGCCGTCCCGGCGCCGGGGACGGCGCCAGAAACAGCATAATTATCCGACAATACCAAGAAGGTCACTCTCGCGCATGATGAGCAATTTCTTGCCTTCCATCTTGACTTCCGTGCCGGAGTACTTGGCGAAGAGAACAATATCGCCAACCTTCACATCCATTGCAACGCGTTCGCCCTTATCGTTGCGTTCGCCGGGGCCGGCGGCCAATACTTTACCCTGCTGGGGTTTCTCTTTTGCAGTTTCAGGGAGGACAATACCGCCTGCGGTAATTTCTTCCTGTTCCACGGGTTCAATGAGCACGCGAGCGCCCAAAGGTTTAAATGATGTCTTTGCCATTTCTTGTCTCCTAAAGGGATTTGGATTTATTGAATAAGCACATTTTTAGCACTCAACAAGCCCGAGTGCTAATTTCAATATTACCTACTTAAAGAGGCACCGTCAAGGGGATTGTATAAATTCTTACAAAACTCTGATGAACTCGCCGCTTCCAAACGAACTGCAAGTTGGTACGGCGACATGGATATTTCCCACCCGATGCAATTGTCTTATGGCGTAGCTGTGGGCGTCCCACTAATTACAGGTTCGCCTGTAGCAGTTGTCGTCTCATCATCAAAATTACAAATTTTACGCACCACCACCATATCGGCGGCGATATTGGGGTCGCTGATAAATTCCGAACCTTCGATCTCATCCGCGATTGATAGTGCTACGGGGCAGTAACTTATTTTTGGAGTACTCAACGCGGCCAGCTCGGAAGCATAAACATCGTAATAATAGATCGTGTCAGACCTGAGTGGAAGTCCCTTTACTTCGTTGGGAACATCATTCTTGCCGCAGTCGCCGCGCGCAGGGCATGATTCTTCGGCGGTGCAGCCGCGCACGGCACATTTAAGGGCGAGGATGCCGGTCTCGTAATTGCGGTTCTTATGATACAGCACCCCCAGCTCGCCATAAAAGACAGCATTGGCGGGCTGGAATTCTATTGTCTTTTGCATATTGCGGATCGCAACAAAGAATTGCCCCATTTGAGAATACGTCTTCGCAATGGACCAGTATGGCGCAGGGTCTTGAACGCCCAGTTGTTTGTTGATACTCGCCGCCCTATCGAAATAGTCCAATGATTTTAAATAAAGCTGGTTTTGAACATCCTCGTTAGGGCTGCCAATTGCGAGAACGCGATAATTTGCGCCCGCGCGTGCATATAAGAAAGTCAGGTTCGGGGTGATGTCTATTGCGCGATTATAGGCTTCAATGGCGAGATCATAATCCTGTCCTGATTCAAGAACAGCCGCATGGACACGATGCACATCCATCTGGGATGGGTCGAGCAACAAAGCCTGTTCGATGTATTCTTTCGCCTGGGGCCATTTTCCTTGATCCACGAGAATCTCGGCATAGAAAGCGCGCGCCAGCACATTATCTGGATCCAACTGCGCGGCGCGTGCCGCTTCCAGATCTGCCTGGGCAAGCATGGAACGTTTCTCGTCCGGGTCGGTCAGATATGTCGCATTCCAATCCAATGTAAAGGCGTAAATGGCGTGGACATTGCTGTCATCAGGCGCAAGTTCCACCGCCCTTTTCGCAGACTCAAGCGCCTCGGCCAGACGCGCCACGATCTCTTCCCGCTCCACGATCATCGCGGAGGAATAAGTTTGTACACGCGCAAATTTTGCCCACACCTGCGCGTTGTTTGGATCCATTTTCGTGGCTTCCCGATAAGCAGTGATGGCGCCGGGTACAACATTTCCATTGGCATCAGTCGAGTCATCCAGTTTGCCGGCGGTGAATAATGCCTCAGCTTCGAGCAAATAGGATTCTGCCATACGTGTTGGGACAGGTGTGGGATCAAACAACGGTTTGATATCGCCCTTCTGTACCGAGCGGATCAGCCAGATTCCCCCGAGGATCAATGTGACCCAGAAGAACATGCGATACACATTGGATTCGCTCCGTCGGCGAAAGAGGAAATTTCTCGGGTTGATGTTCATGGCGTGGGTACGGGAGTCTCTGTCGAAGCAGGAGCAGCTTCGGTCGAAGTCGGAAGCGACGGGATGGGCGTCTCCACCAGATTTTGCTGGCAGCGCTCAATGATCGCAGTCGCATTATCCATGGCAGATGTATTCGCTGGAACGCGCTCCTTGAGTATTCGCACAATCTCCAGGGCTTCGCTGCACTTGTTCAAACGTGAAAGCGCAAGCCCGTAGGTATAGTAATACTCCGCGAGGCGGGCATCATCAGACACGAGATTTTTCGCATTGATCGGTTTGCCATCCTGTGTAAAACCGCCATTGACCACATATCCAAGTTCAGTCGCCGACTTCTCCCAGTAGGCGTTGTAATAATACAGCACACCGAGGTTGCCCCGCAGATTTGTTTCGGCGGGGTTATTCGTCACCGCAGACTCGGCATACTGCATGGCCTGACCATATTCACCGATGGTTGTGTACGTGCGTGAAAGATAATAGTCTGGCATGGGATCTTCGGGATTAAGCGCGTTGGCGCTTGTAAATTCTGCAATTGCCAGATCGTAGAAGCCCTGAATGCGATAGTTGATTCCAAGTGAGATATGCAGGTCGGAAATCCTATCGTTGATCTTGATCGCTTCCTTATACTGAAGGATGGCTTCATCATATTCGCCCACAGCTTCATGAATGATCCCGCGCGCGCGGTACGTTTCCAATTTACCGGGCGCAAGATTCACAGCAACTTTTGATTCATCAATGGCCTTTTGAATCGTGCCGGGCGGCGCTGTGGGAGAACTGGAATAGCCCACAAGAATTTCCACATAATAGGCATGGGCGAGCGCATTATTAGGATCCAGGTTCAACGCCTTCTGGATATTGGCTTCGGCATCGAGATAATTTCCCTGAAAGCCCAGAGTCCAGCCAAGCACGGCATACGCCATGGAACTGCTGTTATTTAGCAGGATGGCGTTTTCGGCGCTATCCTGCGCATCCTGGTATTGACCTGCAAAGACCTGCACCTGTGCCAGCGCCACATACACAGCCGGGTCATTCGGATTCGAGGCGATGGCTTGTTTGTAGGATGCGATGGCGGGAATCAACTTGCCCTCTTTGAAATACTCCTGCGCTTCCGTGACAAACGATTCAGGCGAACGTGTTGGGGTTGGCGAAGGCACGCCATACTGGGGCTGGTTCGGAAGGATATATCGATTCACATACGAGCCGCCCAGCACAAGCAGGCATAACAAAATAATACGGAACCAGTTTGGCCGCGTCCGCCTGCGGTTCATGCTCCATTTACTTCCTTTTAGATACATGCAATCATATTACCATTTTTCTCAAAAC
>JACRBH010000013.1 GCA_016234535.1 Chloroflexota bacterium | reverse complement strand
GATTTGAAGGAATGGTCGCGCGATGATTTGCTTCTCGGATGTCTCTACCTTTATTTTACAACTATTTCCATGTTTTGCAGCTTTAGCGCAATATCTCCTGATCTGCCTGCTCAGCTTCCTGATAAACCTTTTTCACTTCCTCCTTCATTTCAGCACTTACACCAGCGGTCATGGAAATAAACTTGACCAGATCGCGGGCCTGCCGCAAAAGATCCTTTACACCTGCGATATAAGAAAAATTATTACGACCGCCTTCAATGTCGGGTGGAACTGGCAGTTCGCGTGCCTGTTGGATCAACGCTCTTGCGCGGACAATCCGCTCGGCGGCTGGGATGAGTCGAGACATAATTCCTCCGTGAGATTTTGTGTGTATACATTGTACTGTAGGAGGTGGAAGATGTTTTGGAAAAGATATTTTGCATACCACCACGAATTCGGATAATCACGCTATTCCAAGATTTCTTTTTAGCCACGCCATTCTGTCCTGCGTGGACTCTGCATTTAATCCATGTCCTGCTTCATATACCTTCATCTCACTTGATTCCCTGGCAGCCGCAAAAAACTCATTTGCTCTTTCAAGCGGAACATGAAAATCGTCATTCCCAAATTGGAAGAAGATCGAGGCCGACGAAAGATTCCCAATGTGGGTGATTGGGTCGATCTCGGACATTTGGTTGATAAATGCCTCGCGCGCCTCTCCTTCCAACTTGGGCAGATACAGGTACCAGTCAGAGAAGCGAGGCGTGGCGGCCATGATGACGTAATGAGTCGGGCGTTTATCCACGCTGCCGGCCAGTACACCGTACATTCCTCCAAAATCATGGCCGGCATAGGCAAAACGTTTTCTGTCAACGTTGGGTTGTTGTAAAAGAAAATCCATAAAGCGGCGCAGATTTGTCACTTCTTCGATGGAATTTTGAACATCGTCTGCCTGTGTGCGTTTGTAGAAAAAGTCAGGGTCGGACCATAAGGTCTCGACTGTTAAACAAATCGCTCCGCTGCGAGCCAATTCAATTGCCTCATTTACAAATTGACTGCGGTTCGAATTGCTTGATTCAGGTTCGTACCAATGAGCATAAAGAATTATAGGAAATGGCCCCGTGCCCTCAGGCAGAAATAGTTCCGCCATGCGCCGATACCCAAATGGTGTTTGAAAAACAAGCAGCCGCTTTTCGTATCCGTTTTCTTTTTTCTGCGCAATGATCCGCACGTCAGCGGAAGTAAGTTCTTTATAGCCTGTCATTTGGGATAACATCGGCACTCTCCTTGAAAAGAAATTGTGGAAATTATATTCGTTTTCCATTTCTTGACACCCTTCTCTGGGGGTGTATAATTTTGCCACTACAAAAACCAGCGTGAAGACAAGTAATCATGCAACTGTTCAGAGAGTCGTCGGTTAGTGTGAGACGATCAGCCAGATGATGAAATCCCCTTCGCCAGTGTTGTTCTCGCAGAGGTGTTTTGCGGACTGAAATCCGCGCTCCATAAGAGAACCGGGTTGTGCCCGTTATAGTGCAAGCCAAGAGACCCGGCCCCCCTCCGTCCTTCGGACACCTCCCCCATTTTCGTAGAAAATGGGGGAGGCAGGGTGGGGGTGGGGTAAAGCAGGTGGCACCACGAGACGCCCCTCGTCCTGCAATGGACCGGGGCGTATTCTATTAAATGCACTTGGAGGTGCAACATGTTGGATATCAACCTTATTCGCGAATCGCCCGATATTGTCCGCAAGGCGTTGAAGGATCGCCAGATGGACCCATCCCCTGTGGATGGGATTCTGCAATTGGATGAGAAACGCCGAGCATTGCTTGGGCAGGTGGAAGTGCTCAAAGCGGAGCGAAACACTGTCTCAAAGGAGATCGGGCAAATGAAAGAGGCAGCAGCCCGACAGTCGAAGATAGATGCGATGCGCGTTGTCGGTGACAAGATTGCAGAGTTCGATAAACAAGTCGCCGAAGTCGAATCTGAACTGAACGCGCTCACGGCCTCGATCCCAAATATTCCCGATGAGCGCGTGCCTTATGGAAAGGATGACAGCGAGAACGTGGTCATCAAGACGGTGGGCGAGCCGCGCAAATTTGATTTCAAGCCGCTTCCGCACTGGGACCTTGGGCCTGCTCTCGGTATTCTCGATTTTGAACGTGGCACGAAGCTGACCGGTTCACGTTTTTACGTTTTGCAAAAAGCCGGCGCACGTTTGCAGCGAGCATTGATTGCATGGATGCTTGATCTGCACATCAAACAGGGATATCAGGAAGAATATTTGCCATTCATGGTGAAGACTGCGGTTGTATATGGCGCAGGTCAATTGCCGAAGTTTGCTGATAACTTATACAAAGACCATGAGGAAGATTATTATTTCGTGCCGACTGCCGAAGTCCCGTTAACTGGTTTGCACATGGACGAAATTCTTGATGAAGCCGCGCTGCCCAAACTTTACACGGCCTACACGCCTTGTTTTCGCCGCGAGAAGATGAGCGCGGGGCGCGATGTGCGCGGTATCAAACGCGGACATCAATTCGATAAAGTTGAAATGTATACCTATTGCAAACCGGAGGAATCAGAAGCGCAGCATCAGAAGATGCTTAAGGATGCAGAGGAGACCTGTGCTTTGCTGGGTGTTCCATATCGCGTAAAACAATTATGCAGCGGTGACATTGGCTTCGGCGCGGCAATGACCTATGATCTCGAGCTTTGGGCACCGGGCTGTGACGAATGGCTGGAAGTTTCATCCATCTCAAATGTGACCGATTTTCAGGCGCGCCGCGCGAACATCAAATATCGTCCTGCGGATGGCGGCAAGACAAGATTCCTGCACACCTTGAATGGTTCAGGGCTGGGGATGCCGCGCACGTTGATCGCTGTCATGGAGAATTATCAGCAGGCTGACGGATCGATTGTTATCCCCGAAGTGTTGCGTCCGTGGATGGGCGGGGTCGAAATCATAAAATGAGTTGAAAGACCTGACAGGTTTCGTTGCGAAGCAAGCCTGTCAGGTCTTTTTGAATAGTGAGGAAACAACATGACTGATCCAACGGGTTTGCAGGTATTTGCAGAATCGCTTTTGGGGGCACTAACCCTCCTCGTTCTTTTATCGGGTTTGATCGGCTTGCTGGTGCCTGTCTTTCCCGGCCTGACCGTGATGTGGTTTGGTACATTGTTCTATGCCATCGTGCAGGGCATTAGCGGAAATATGACCTGGGTGAGCTGGCTGCTCTTCTTTCTTATCACCCTGCTCATGATCGGCGGCAATATTGTGGATAACATTATCATCGCCAAGCATGTGCGCGATAAAGACGTGCCGTGGAGTTCGATCATTTGGGCCTTTGCGGCGGGACTGATCCTCAGTTTGTTCTTTACTCCCATCGTTGGCATTATCGCTTCTCCCGTTGCGTTGTACCTGGCCGAATGGAGAAGGTTGAATGATAAGACCACAGCCCTGGCGAACACAAAAGCATGGATGACAGGCTGGGGCTGGTCGGTTGCGGCAAGATTGGGCATTGGCTTCCTCATGATCCTTTTATGGGGATTGTGGGTGTGGCTTTAATAAAATTTCATAAGGAGTTCCACATGAATGAGTTCGCAGAAATTCTTTCGATACTTGGTCACATTGTCCGCGCGTTGGGTTTCATTGTGCTTGGATTTGGCGTTGGGCGCTTCACAATGGATGCCTATAAAAAGGCCATTTGGCAGGTACAGATTGCGCTGGCACTTGGTTTCTTTGGCCTGTTAGTCGGATTGACCAATTACGCCAGCGCGGGTTCGATGGGCATGTTCGCTCTCAGCGCGGGTACAGCGGTCATTCTCTCCGGTATGCCAAAGAAGGAAGATACCGGGGAAGAAGCGAAGAAAGAGTAAGTTTTCTTATACTAAAAAAGATAAAGGGTTTGGCATTCGATGTGCCAAACCCTTTATCTGGAGTCTGTTATCTTGCTGATGGAATATTACTTCTTCACGTCCTGCACGGCCTTGATCAACAGTTCCTTGAATTTTTCCCCGGCCGAATCCTTGCCTAAGCCGATAAATGATGATGAACTTTCACTTGTGTCCGTGAACCTGCCGGTGACTTCCACGCCTGTATCAGGTATTTTTGAGTAAAAGGGACTCTTCTCATAATCAGATACAACGATATCGGTCAGTCGCGCAGAACGGGTAAAGGCCGCGTCGCTATCTGATTTGATAACCTGCACCATCCAGCGCGGGGTAAGGATCAAGACTGCCTTGACAGTTTTTGGGTCAGGTCCGCTAAATAACCCCTTCTTGATTTTCTCAGAATTTCCTTCGACACAAATCAATACATCATCCAGAATTGACCCGAGGTTGTATAACTCAAGGTGTTTTTTGATCGCATCCATTGTCTCTGGTGGGAGATTTGCAAATGGCACCTCGTGTGTGGATCGGTTATAGCTGCCCATGTTTTCCTCTAAATTGAAACTGGATTGCTCAACATCGCTACAATCAATTTCACTGCATTCGTAACATCGTTTATATCCACCATCTCAGCAGGAGTATGGACGTAGCGGCAGGGGATGGAAATGCAGCCAACAGGAACACCGCCGCGGACAAGCTGCATGGCATGCGCATCGGTTGTGCCACCCAGGAGGACTTCGCGCTGATAGGGAAGTTTCCCTTTTTCAGCGGTGCGGATCATCCAATCTACGATGCGCGGGTCGGAGAGCATTCCGCCGTCACGGATCTTGATGGCGGGACCTTTTCCGAGCGCCACTTCAAAATCCTTTTGGCCGGGCGTATCGCCCCAGCCGGTCACATCAATGGAAAAACCGAGATCAGGGTCAATGCCATACGCGGAAGTTTGCGCGCCGCGTGTTCCAATTTCCTCTTGCGTAGTAAATACAAAATAAACATCGTGCGGCGTGGATTTCAAAGCGCGTAACGCCTCGATTGCCACCAGACACCCGATGCGGTCGTCCATGGATTTTGCGACCAATTTATCGCCAAGATCAAGGAATGAGCGTTCAAAACCAGCCACGTCCCCGGTCTTGACCGGACAATTTTTTTTATCGGAAGCGCCAACGTCAATGAACATTTTGCTAAGAGGAGGAATTTCCGCGGGCTGATTAGTTGGTTCAAGCCCGATCACGCCGCTGACGCCATTCGCAAAGCGGACATGTCCGCCGGGTAAATTTCGCGGATAAACACCGCCAATTCCCGTGAAGCGGACGAAACCGTTGCTGTCCACATGAGTCACCATCACGCCGATCTCGTCCATGTGTGCGGCGATCATGATCTTCTTGGGGTCTTTGGCACCTTTAGCCGGCTTCTTGCGCACGATCAAATTTCCGAGCGCATCCACGCGGACTTCATCCGCGAGCGGTTTGACTTCCTTCGTAATTACCTTGCGGATTTCATCTTCATAACCGGACGGGCTGAATGTTTCTGTGAGAGTTTTGAGTAATGGTTTCATGGTTTATCCTAATGTCATTTTCAGACCTGACAGGTTTTTAAAAACCTGTCAGGTCTTTTTTTACATTTTAAATTTTTCGCCTGCGCTATAACTCTTGCTTTCTTCCTTCGTGAATATGTACGCTTTCGCAGCACCCAACACCGTCCATTCCTGATTTAGCTTTCCCACAATGGCTGTGTTTTCATCCACGCCGATCATCACTTCACCTTTTTTCAAGCGTCCGCGCAAAGATGAAACCAGCGGTTTTCCAAACAACGGGATGGCGTCAAAATGCGGCATGATGAATGCAGCGGACACAACACCAAATGCAGGAGTGGAGCGCAAACCCATTGTGCGGAAGTCGGGGATTTCCCTGCCCAATATCATCGCGCCTGCGGAACAACCGGCATAGATTGCGCCTCTGGCCCATGCTTTTTGGGCCGCCTGCCAAACAAGACTATTTTTCATTGTACGGAGAAGATAGCCTGGGTCGCCGCCTGAGAAGTAGATAAGGTCCGCTTCTTCCACAGCCGACGCATGATTCAGATCGTTGGCTGATTCTGCGTCGATGACAGGAACAGCCTGAACGTCAGCGCCGAGGCGGGTGAAATGTTCAACGCCCATCCTTGACCAGCGATTCACGCTGGCACCGCCTTCACGTCCAGCAGCGGTCGGCAGACAAACGACTCGCGGCTGGCGGCCATCTGCTCCACAATTTGCAAGCAGATACCGATCCACATCATCCATTACGGGAAGGTATTCTCCAGAACCGAGTAGTGCGATTAAACCGTTCATGTTTACCTGTCTACTTGTGTACCAATAAATCGCGCGTCATTTTCTTCAAAGCGGAATGTAATAAGTTCAATGTATTCTTCCAATCATCCACGCGCGAAACGCTGATGGGGGAGTGTGTGTAACGGTGCGGCACAGAGACCGAAACCACAGGCACGCCCGCGCGCGTTTTCTGAATTGCGCCTGCATCCGTTCCGCCGCCACCGGGCTGGCGGAATTGATATTGAATTTTTTCCTTGATGGCGATGTCTTCAAGAAAACGCACAAGGCGCGGATCATCAATCGTGGATGAATTGGCTACATAAATTGCGGGGCCGAATCCAAGTTTTGTGTTGTAGCTGATGTTCTCGTTGCCTTCGTAATCAGGCAGGTCACGCGCAGGAGTGGAATCAACCGCGATGGCGAGGTCAGGTTCAAAATAATGCGCCGCGACTTTTGCGCCGCGCAAACCGATCTCCTCCTGTACGCTGAACGCCAGACATAGCTCAACATTCTTTGGAGCATGTTTTAGCAATTCGATTAAGATGGCAACACCGATGCGGTTATCAATGGCCTTGGACATGATGGATGGCCCGACGCGCTTGAATTTCGTTGCAAAAGTAGCGCGGTCGCCAATTTTGGCTTTGCCTTCAGGACCAAGATCGATGCGCATCGAATCAACACTGACCGCGCTTGACAATTCACTGCGCGAGGCAAGATGAATTGGTTTCGCGCCGATGACACCCGCGACATGATCCTTGCCAACGATCACCTGTTTGCCGACAAGATGACGCGGGTCAATACCGCCAACGGATTCGAATTCAAAGAAACCATCCTTGTCATCATGCACGATCATGAAACCGACCTCATCCATGTGACAATCGAGCATGACTTTGAGCGGATTTTTGCCCGAACCTTTTTTCAGCACAAGCACACTTCCAAGCGCATCCACTTTGACTTCGTCGGCATACGGCTTTACTTCTTCTAAAACAATACGCCGCACTTCGCCCTCGTCACCGGAGACGGACATTGCGTTGCATAATTTTTCGAGTAGTTTGAATTGTTGTTTGTCGATTGAAAGCATATTTTTAATTTACCTTTTCATATGTCGTTGCGAGGAGGGTGCTTTTCCCGACGACACCTGCGCCGCGCGCCAGTGCGGTGAGCAACCTTATTGTGAACAGGAGGTTGCTTCGGGCAAAGAGCAAATGCGCCCTCGCAACGACATGGTTGTTAGTTAATCCCACGCGATCTTGGTCATAAAATCCGCTTCCAGTGAAACGACAAATTCTGCCAGCAAACGGCCCGTGCGTTGAATATCTTTGATCGAAATCATTTCAACAGGTGTGTGCATGTAGCGCATCGGAATGCTCACCACCATCGTTGGTACCCCTTCGGCGGTTAATTGCAGGGCATCGCCGTCAGTGGAAGAGTGCGATGGCATGGGTTCCACCGCAAATGGAATTTCCACTTTTTCTGCAACTTCTTTGAATTGCTTATGCAAAAATGGGTGGATGGTTGGCCCGATTCCCAATGTTGGCCCCTTGCCGAGTTCGTGTCCCTCCCAGCCTTGCACGCCCGTGCCTTTTCCAAAAGTTACATCCACTGCAATGGCAATGGTCGGGCGAATTTGAAACGCGGATGTCTGCGCGCCGCCGAGCGAAGTTTCCTCCTGCGTTGAGGTCACTGCCCAAACATCCCAAAGATGGGATTTGGATTGAAGCTCTTCAAGGCAGACTGTGAGTGCAGTAACGGATGCGCGGTTATCAATGGAATGACCGCTTACGCATCCACCTGCGATTTCAGTTGCCTCTGTGTTAAAGGCAACCACGTCGCCGACAGATACCCGCTTCGAGACTTCGCCCGCAGTGAGTCCTGTGTCGATCATCAGATACTTCAATGACATTGCGCCTGTCCCTTCGCCTTCGGGCAGAAGATTGGTGTGAGGCATGACGACCACGCCATAAAGTTCTTCTCCGCTTTTCGAAGCATGGACAATGACCGGCGTGCCGGGTAAAACTCGCGGGTCGATCCCACCGATGTATGTGACGTAGATAAATCCGTCCACGATGCGGGTGACCATGAGACCGATGGCGTCCATGTGGGTGGCGATCAAAACCGAGGGGCGGGATCCTTTAACAGAAACAGAACCCTTTTTCAATCCGTGCAATGAACCGAGTTTGCTTCGGCTGAGTTCATCCACCAGCGGAGTCCACTTTTGTTCGATGAGAGTCGCTACGGGGGTTTCATATCCAGATAAGCCAGAAACAGAAATAATGGATTTAAAGAATGGAAGGATATCAGTCATGATAATGAACCTAAAAACTTTGATGGGAGATTAAACCCAACTTTATGGATTTCCCAATGCAGTTGGCGAAGGAGGAAGTGTATTAGTCGGGGTGGGTGTTGATGAGGGAGGGGGCGTGTTTGTAGGCAGTTCCGTGTTTGTAGGGATGGGTGTGAACGTAAAAGTTGGTGTGGGTGTGGGGAGATCGGTCGGCGTGGGTGTGCTTGTATTCGGCTGGAATGGAGTGGATGATGGGACGGTGGCCGTTGCTGTTGGGGTAAAGGTGATTGTGCTGGTTGAAGTGATGGTGCCTGTCACAATCTGCGAAGTGGGGCTTATGGTAGGGGTGAGCGGTGTGCCCGTTTCAGTCATGGTGACCGTGACTGTGGGTGTTTCTGTTGTTTTTGAACCATCGGGGGCGAGTGAAAGTGCGATGAACCCAAGGCAATAACATGGAATGGTTGCGATGATGACTGCGAGGATGGTCATGCGGCGGCGTGTGTGGGGTGCTTCGTCTTCTGCCATATTGGTTCGATTATAATCGAACCTGTCGCTTGTCTCATAAATAAGTAAACTTTGGCTAAAATTG
>JACRBH010000138.1 GCA_016234535.1 Chloroflexota bacterium | reverse complement strand
GACCACGCTGGGCGGGGATCCCATTTTCCTGCGTCCGGGTCAGACCTTCTATCAGGTGATGGGAGTGAATTCCACATACACGCAGAATGGCGAAGATTGGCGCTTTGTTTTCCAGACTCCATGAGATAATGGATTAAAATGATGCAACAAGGTAGCGCGACATTTATGTCGCAGTACAGGTAAGCCCTGGAGTTCTTATGACCTTTGACCCCGTTTTTCTAAGCAGTCTAACTCTCGTATTGACCGCGTTTGGCGGCGCGTTTCTCGCTGCGTTGTGGATCAGCCTCGTAGTGTGGACGTATCGCGATATCCGCTCACGCGCCCGCGACCCGTTGGTGCAGGCACTGGCAGCATTGCTTGTAGCGTTGCTGAATCTACCCGGCGTGATTGTTTATCTCATCCTGCGCCCGCCGCGCACCTTGGAAGAGGAATATCAACGCACCTTGGAAGAGGAAGCCTTGCTTCAAGCATTGGAAGACCTCCCACTCTGCCCCGGCTGTGAGCGGCGCGTGAAGGAAGATTGGCAGATCTGCCCCAATTGCCATACAAAATTAAAGAAGACCTGCCATAACTGCTCGAAGTTCATGGAACTGCCCTGGAATATATGTCCATATTGCGGGACGCCCGCGCCCGGTATGAGGCTTGAATCTTCCAGCATTGACGATGCGTTGCGCGGACTAAAATTAGGGGATGAACAAGCGGACGTGAAAGTTGAATAACTGACGTTACAACAGCGTCCCGCAGGTTTTTGTCATGCAATCATATTTGCAATACAAACCTGCGGGACGTTCTACTTAGGTGAAACCAATGAAAATAGAATCCATTACTTTCCATCATTTGTCCATGCCGCTGGTCTCGCCGTTCGAAACATCCTTTGGGCGGGAGACAGACCGTGAATGTGTCCTTATTACAATTTATTCTGAAGGTCTCGTTGGTTACGGGGAATGCGTCGCTACGCGTGACCCCGGCTATAACTATGAGACCACTGGAACAGCGATGCACATTCTAAGGGATTTCATCGCTCCATTAATTCTTGGAAAAGACGTAAAAGACGCATTGGATTTTCAAGGGTGCGTCTCCGGTATTCGCGGGCATCAGCTTGCGAAAGCAGGCGTGGAAATGGCGTTGTGGGATTTGCTTGGGAAGCGTGAAGGCAAATCCCTGCGCCAGCTGCTGGGAGGCATGCGCGAAAAAGTCGAGGTGGGAGTCTCCATTGGGATTCAGTCATCAGCCCAGGGCTTGGTGCGAAGCGCGGCGGATTATGTCAAGCAGGGATATGCGCGGGTGAAGATCAAGATCAAACCGGGCAGGGATGTCGAGGATGCGTCCGCTGTTCGAAAGGAATTCCCCAACCTGCGCCTGCAAGTGGATGCGAACTCGGCCTATACATTGGATGACGCAAAAATACTCAAGCCGTTGGATAAGCTCAATTTGCTGTTGATCGAACAACCGTTATTTGAAGATGATATTTGGGATCATCATAAATTGCAGGAGCGTTTTGAAACGCCAATCTGTTTGGATGAAAGCATTGTCTCGCCGCGCCATGCGCGCTACGCGATTGAGATGAATGCGTGCCGAATCATCAACATCAAGGCCGGCAGGTTGGGCGGATTGAGTCAGGGCGTGATGGTGCATGACCTGTGCCAGAAAGTCTCGATGCCCGTCTGGTGCGGAGGGATGCTGGAGACCGGAGTCGGCCGCGCCTCCAACCTTGCGATTGCCTCGCTTCCGAATTTTATTTTGCCCGCTGACATCTCCGCCTCGGATCGTTATTATGCGCGCGATATTACGAATGAACGTTTTGTCTTGAATTCAGATTCCACCATTACGGTGCCGAACGGCGCAGGTTTGGGTGTGACAATCAATGAAGATGCGTTGAAGGAATTTACATTGGCTGAAATCAAAGTTTAATATAACATGTGCCCCTGAGCAGTGGCGAAGGGTCGCTACTATTGGCGTAGTGATTCCTCGCTTCGCTCAGAATGACATTATGATAGAAGTTTTTTTATTTCCCCGCCACCTCCCACGCAGTACCATCTTCCGCGCAGACTTGCTTTTCCCCACTCGCTACGCTTGGAAATAAATTACGCGTGCGAAATCCTGGACGCTTTCAACAGAAGCCGTAAGGCTTCATTGACTTCTTCATCGCTGGGAAATGCCTTTGCGATATCTGGTTCCAGAACAGCAATATTCAGCCCAATTCTACGTTCAGGGGAAAAACGTCCCTTGGGCAGAATTGTCATTTTGGACAAGTCGTACTCATCCTTTAATTCGTAATCATCTTGCTTCGGTATAGAAGTTTTCTTCATTTTTGGTTACCTTTCTTGCGCTAATGATGCGGATTTTATTACCGTGTTCTGTATGCGCCACCATTAATAATCTTTGTTTGCTGGAAAGCCCAATAGTGATGTAACGTTCTTCATCCGTCGAGTGCTCTTCGTCCAGAAATGTGATAAACAATGGGTCATCAAAAATTGTGCTGGCCTCCTGGAAGTCAACATCATGCTTTTTGAGATTCATCCTTGCTTTCTCATCATTCCACTCGAAACGATGTTCCATGGGTGATGTTCCTTTTGCTTAATTATAGCACTGGGAAGTCGAACTACTTCCCCACCACCACCCACGCAGTACCATCCTCCGCATGGATTTGCTTTTCCCCGTTCGTAAACAATTTCATAATTTGATCTGGCGTAAGGAAGTGACTTCGCATGAGAAGCAGCTTCTCGGCCAGCGCGATCAACTTCACGCCAAAGGTGCGGATATCTGGTTCTTCGATGATGAGCAATCCGCCGGGCTTGAGGACGCGGAACATTTCACGGGCGCTCTCGGCGTGGTTGAGCACGTGATGCAGCGCATCCACCATGATGACGCGCTCGAAGGAACTATCAGCGAAGGGTAATGATTCAGAACCGCCGCAAACAGGCTTGAGCGTGGAACGAGGCGATTGTCTTAACATCCCAAAGGAAACATCGGCAATAACCACTTCATCCACCAGGTCGCGCAATGCTAAAGAGACTCGTCCGGTACCGCCGCCCACATCCAACAAACTTCCCTTTACGGGAAGTCTGGCAATTTCACGCATCACGCTTGTTTTGGAATAAGTCACGCATGCATATAATGACGCGATGGCGGCAAAATGATCGAATTGCGGCATTATTCTACCGTGATGAGATCTCTGATCCCATCCAGGGTCGAGATGCCAATTCCAGAGACATCCATCAGGGATTCAACCGTTGCGAAGGGTCCATGCTCGGTTCGATAATCAATTATTTTTTGCGCGGTGGTTGGGCCAATACCCGGAAGCCCATCAAGTTCTTCGAGCGTTGCCGTGTTGATATTGACCAGTTCGACATTCGGGTCAGGTGTCGGGGTTGGGGTTACAGAAGACGGCAGCTCAAGCGTTGGGTTGCTCGCCACCGGCTGACTTCCGGCTTTATACGGAATATTTAATTGCTGGCCGTCTTCCAATAATGCGGCAAGGTTCAGCGAATCGGAATTCGCATCCGCAAGCATCCCGCCCGCCGCATCAATTGCATCCTGCAAACGCGCGCCTGTTGGAAATTCATACAAGCCGGGCCGCGCCACAGCGCCGATCACATGCACAGCAATGGGCGCTTCAGTGGGCGCAGGCTCCAATGCAATCGGGTTTCCCGTCGGCGCGCGCGAAACAAAAACGAGCACGCCCGCGAGCACAAAGCCAGCCATTACACCAAGTAAAACGTAGAGAGCGTTTTTCATAGGGGCGATTTTACTCCATTTTCATAACCAGCAACTCTTCCCCGCTGCGCCGCACTACATCTACAATACGAAAAATATTCGAAATGCGCTGGAAGTAGCGCGGCATCATTTCATATGGAATCGCCTTGAAACCAAACTTGATATACAAGTCATTCATTTTGGACATGCACATTAAATACACAGGCCGCGGTGTAGTTGAAAGCAATTGTTCGATCAAGGCCCGCGCAATGCCGTTACCTTGAAATTCCGGGTTCACTGCAATCGAGGCCAGTTCGCGGATGTCTCCTCCGTGCGGCTTGATCTGTCCGCAGGCGATCACCTGCCCATTATCATTGACAGCGACGATGAAACGCTTCCAATCCAGACCCATCGGGTTGATCCCGACTAAATTGATTAAATCCTTAATTTGAGCGGACTCTGATTCCAATGCGGGGCGAAGAGTGTAATTAGTCACGTGGTCTTCCAGTCACTTGTCGAATAGTCTAAAGCGCTCCAGCGGCGGCAATAATGATAAACGTGGCAATGAACCAATGGATCAGAAACGGCCAGACAAATGACCTTGTGCGCCACGCCACCCAGCCAAAGGCAAATCCGCCAAAGATGGTGGAAAGCGTTTCGATCTCTGGCTTTCCAACATGCGCCAGCGCAAACGGGACTGCTTGCAGCCATAAAGCATCATGCCCAAATTTTCGCAAGTAGGTAAATAATATCCAGCCGCGAAAGAAAAATTCCCAGCCGATCAAATCCAAAAAAGTAGTCCACGGTAGGCCATGCAGATACGGCTCATAATATTTCTTCATGGACGCATCACCGCTGCCAAGATAATAAATGATGGGAGCCATGAAAAGAATCCCAAGCACGGTATAGGTTAATCCAAGTTTCCAATCGCCAAGGGAAAATCCATACTGCTTTGGGTTCTCGCGAAATAGAATCACGATGATCAAGAGCGGAACTATGAGGTACAAGATCACACGATCCCAATATTTAAAACCAGTGAGGATATGATAATGATCCACCATCAACAGCAATGTACTGACAACCGTAACGGTGACGATCTTCCAATCAAAGACTAGTTTTTCGCCGAGGAGATATTTCATCGATTCTCTCAATATTGAATTTGTTTTCACGACTTCGGTACAAAATCTGGACGCGGAGCATTGTGCTCCATTGATTGACTCACCTTACGCAAAAAAGCTGGACTGCGGACTTTAGTCCGCTTCTTGCCGAAAACGCGGACTAAAGTCCGCAGTCCGAACAAAGAAAAACAGGCTTCTTGAGGAAAATTGCGTAAGGTGAGTAACTAACTTGCCTTACGCGGTAACGCGAGGTTTATCTCGCAAAATGGGCGACATAAACCCCCATACGGGGACAATGTGTCGCGCTACAGGCTGAACTGCGTAAGGTGAGTAACTAATATGGGAAGTAGGATTTGTTTCCATCAGGGCCAAGTAACTGGGCAATTTTATCCGCATCGCGGAATAGTTCAAGCCCCCAATTCACGAAGAGCAACAATACACAACAGACTGCCAGAGAGATGAGCACCTTACCCATCAATGATCCACTCCATCGCGCGGATAATTCCCGATAGCCGCCCGTCCAATGGCGCGCCGCAAGGATTGCAAAAAAAGGGACGAGAGTCAGGTGGAAACGGTCCTCGCCCAAAATGAGAATGTGGGGGGCAAGATAGCCCGCCATCGCCAGCGCCAGTAGAAAAGTTTTATGATTCCATTCAATCAGGGACATACCCAACACAGCGGAAGTACTGACAATGGCAAAAGGCATCAACACGATAAAGGCGATCAACAGCAATAACGGCGTTGGGATATAACCGAGGAAGTTGCTCGAATAAAAGAAAGTTAATGCGCGGCGTTCCAGCCCAAAGAAATATCCAAGCCGCCGCACCGCCAGGTATGGGACTCGCGTCGGGTCGTCACGGATGAATTCAACCGCCTTTGTCCGCCCGATCTCATCACGCAGGCCGTCATCGAGATAGGGCATCATATCCAGTGAAATCCCATATTGAAATGTACCCGTGCCTTCAGGGTGATAACCGACATAAAGGTCATATCCGAGGGCAGACTCAATGCCGGTGATCCGGTGATGCAAAAGTGTATTGCGAATCATCCACGGCAAAGTGACCAGCAAAACAGCCAAAAACAGAAGCGCTGCTTTTTGTCTTTCCTTGAGCGCGAAGAAAACCCACAAGACCGCCAACCCGCCAAACGCCAGAAAGACGGAGCGGGTTAACGCAGCCAGTCCGATCAGGACACCGGAAAGAAGGAAATGTTTTGCGGCGCGCGCCTCGCTCGATTTTAGCAAGGCCAATACGGATGAAAGCACCAGAACAAAAAATAAATTTTCCGTCGCAAGCGAAAGCGGATAAATGACCAGGAGCGGGTAAAAGACGATCCCCCACGCCGCAATCGTGCCGCCGCGTTCATTCTCCGGAAAGATTTTACGCGCAATCAGATATGTTAATGGGACGAGCGCAGCGCTTAGAAATGCTTGCGCAAACCGGGCCATAAAAAATCGACCCGCTCCAATACCCGTCGCAAAATATACAAGCGCAAGAAATGCGGGGTATAACGGCGGGCGGAACGAGGTTAGGACACCGCGCGGATCGTAATCCGGGGGGATTTGGAAATCAAGCGTTTCGAAATAATTCTGCACAAGATGGAGATCGTCCTGTGCGTACCAGCGGTAGCCATTGCCCGCCACGATGCTGCGCGCCAGCATGTCATACTGGAACATGTCGTCCAGGCCGATGCCGAGTCCGCGTGTGAGGAGGATTGGAATTAATCGAACGACCAGCGCAATAATATAAATACGAGCAGGGAATGATAATTTCATCTGGCTTGATTTTCACGCAATGCTGCGATGCGGCGTGCCAGATACGGTGAAAAATATCCCTGATATTTCATCCATAATTCGGGAAGTTTCCAATCATTGCCCGTAATTTTTTTACGGCAAATCGGCGACCCGCAATAACAATCGAATTCATCGTATGGTCCGCCATCGGACATGGCGTAATCAAACATCAACTCTTCGCCTGCTTCTATATCGCGCATGGCAACCAAACCAATTTGACCAAAGAATCCAAGATTGGGATCGCAGGAATGATTGAAACAATCATTTGGTTCTGGTTCTTCGGCAGTGAGAATATATAAGCCTTCATCAATTTGAAGGACTCGCTGCGTAAAACGCGGCATGGATGGGTCGAGGTCATCTTTGCGAACAATGCTTCCACCCCATAAGGAGATCAGTTCGCCTTTTTGAATTTTTTCCAGCGCAAAAACTCCGCATCCGCCTTCGGGATGCGGGCGTGATTCACATTTGGGGTTGAGATAAGACAATGTCATTTTGCCTCCGTGGCAGGCGTGGGGTTTACTGAAAATGATAAAGGGGGAATCAACTCAGTCGCGGTGAACCAGTTTCAAAGTCAGGAAAGAACGGCGGAAATATTCCAGACAAGGAACCTGTTTATTAATTTGATTCAAATTTCCAGATGAGATTCTGCATATGAGGGATTATACAAGAAAGGTGACAGTCATCATAAACGACTGTCACCTTTCAAACTATTTCGTCTCCCCTTCGGTATCGGATGACTCTGCGGATATTTTTTGGGCGAAGAAAATTGGTAGGAACGTGATCAGGATCACAATGGTGGCGACCACATTCGTCACAGGCCGGTCACGCGGACGGACAAGCTGGCTGAAGATCCAGATCGGAAGCGTGGATTGCTGACCCGCGGTAAACGTGGTGACGATGACTTCATCAAACGAAAGCGCGAACGCCAACATGCCGCCAGCCAACAAAGCGGTTGCGATGTTCGGCAAAACGATGTAACGAAAAGTTTGAAAGGAATTTGCGCCAAGATCCATTGAGGCTTCGATCTGCGAACTTTGCATACGGCGGAAACGCGCAAGCACATTATTGTAGACAACCACCACGCAGAAGGTTGCATGGCCGATAATGATCGTCCAAAACGAAAATGGGATTTCAAGCGAGCCAATCGCGGAACGAAGCGCAATACCTGTCACGATACCTGGCAGCGCAATGGGCAAAACCAAAAGAAATGAAACAGCATCGCGCCCAAAGAAATTACTTCGATACACTGCCGCCGCCGCAAGCGTGCCAAGAATAAGCGCAGCAACTGTTGCTAGTGAAGCAACCTGCAAAGATAACTTGAGCGCATCCCAAAGGTCGGTGCGTTGAAGTGCAACACCAAACCATTTGGTGGTCAAGCCCGGAAGCGGAAATGAATAGGTTGATTCGTCCGTCGTGAATGAATAAAGGAAGATGACCCACAATGGCACGTGCAGAAATAATAATGTTCCAATTGCGCCGAGTTTCAAACCAAGGGAGGCCTTATCGCCGTAGGATTTAGAGCGCATCGAAAGCTCCCAGTTTGCGGGCGATCAGCAGGTAAACAACCATGATGACCACTGGCCCCATCGTGAACGCGGCGGCAAGCGGGATATTCCCCGATGTGCCTTGATGGGAATAAACCGCCTGCCCGATAAAGAAGCGTGAATTTCCCAATGACTGCGGAACGATAAAATCTCCAAGCGTCAGCGAAAATGTAAAGATCGAACCTGCGATCACGCCGGGGAACGCCAGCGGCAGGATCACATTACGAAATGTTTGAGATGGTTTCGCGCCAAGGTCACTGGAGGCTTCCAACAGTGATTTTGGAACACGCTCCAATGCGGTTTGAATGGGAACGATCATATACGGAAGCCAGATATAACAAAAGGCGATGAACATTCCGATGGGCGAAAGTGAAAGAGACGAGCCGCCAACCCCCGGTAATGCAAGCAATATATCAAGCGCGGAATCCAAATGGAAAAGATGCACAAACCACGAAAGAATACCCTCTTTGGAAAGGATCAGCTTCCACGCATATACCCGGACAAGATAACTTGACCATAACGGAAGTGTCACAGCAATATACAGATAGGTCCGCAAGCGGGGGGATGCGAATTTTGCGATGTAATACGCAAGCGGGAATGCGATCAGCGCATCCATGATGGTCACTGCCATTGCCATTCCTGCCGTGCGGCCAAAGATTCCCAGGTTGGTGGGTTTGAATAATTGAGCATACGTGCTGAGTGTAAATTCCTTTACAACCAATCCTGTAAATTCTTCGAGGTAGTAAAAGCTGTTCAATAAAAGCGCAAACAGTGAGCCAAGGTACACGACAAGCATGTATAACATGGGGATTGAAAGCAAAAGCAAAGTAACCAGGGCAGGTCGTTTGTAAAAATAAGTGGAGAGTCGATTCATGTCACCCTCCCACGCGGCTGATGTGATCTTTTTCCCAGAACAGAACAACCTTTTGGTCACGCGCCTTGAGAACATCCATTGAGGTTGTCTTGAGGTTTTGTTCGATCACCACCAAATCGCCGCCGTCATCCAAAGATACAAGATAGCGTGTGTACAGACCCAGATAAATCACATCGCGTACTGTGCCGTTGGCTTTGTACATAGTTTCTGTAAGAACATTAGAAGCGGAGCCGAGGTGTATCTTTTCGGGTCGAATTGAAAACTTCTGATCAGAGCCAGTGATGCGTTTTGCAACTTCCCCGCTGACAAGATTCGAAGTGCCGACGAATCCCGCCACAAAAGAGGATGCGGGTCTTTCGTACACGTCAGAAGGCGAGCCGATCTGTTCGATCTTGCCCTGATTAAATACCGCGATGCGGTCACTCATCGTCAGGGCTTCCTCCTGATCATGAGTCACGAAGATAAAAGTGATTCCCACCCGCTTTTGGATGGACTTTAATTCCACCTGCATCTGCTGGCGCAATTTTAAATCCAATGCGCCGAGAGGTTCGTCGAGCAGCAAAACTTTGGGATGATTGATCAAGGCGCGGGCGAGCGCGACGCGCTGTCTTTGTCCACCCGAAAGCTGGGATGGCTTTCGAGCGGCGAATCCTGCCAGTTGAACAAGGTCGAGCATTTCATCCACGCGTTTGGCCCGCTCTGCCTTTGGAACACGCTTGATCATCAAGCCATACGCAATATTATCGCCGATCGTCATGTGCGGGAACAAGGCATAGTCTTGAAAGACCGTATTGACATCGCGGTCATACGGAGGCAGATCGGAAACTTCCTGACCATAAAGATGGATCGAGCCAGAGGTTGGCCTGTCAAAGCCCGCGATCATACGCAGGCAGGTCGTCTTTCCCGAGCCTGAAGGCCCCAGCATGGAAAAAAACTCGCCATCCTGAATTTCAAGATCAACGGCATCCACGGCTTTCACGTCGCCAAAATATCGGCTGACTTTGTCAAATCGTATGGCGGAATTGGTCATGCGCACTCTCTCCAAAATAAATTGTTCGGGTGAGATTTTACTCCCACCCGAACAACTGTTACAACATTATTTACAAGGCAGTTCCTACAAAGCGACTCTGTTACTGGCTGATGATCGCAATGTACGAATCAACCCACTGGCTGTACGGAACACAATCGCCAGCGCCCGTGGAGCAGGCGGCGGTCGGAGTGCGCCAGAACCAGATCTTGTCGAAATCGTCGAAGCCATTGACCGCGCAGCCTTCATCGGTCAGCAATTCATTGCCAGTACAGGCGGCAGGAACAGCAGGGACGGAGCCGAACCAGGAAGCAAGATCACCTTGCAGTTTGGGGTTGAGCGACCATTCCATCCAGGCATAGGCACAATTGGGATGAGGCGCATCCACATGCATCATGGTTGAATCGGCCCATCCAGTCGCGCCTTCCTGCGGAACTGTGGAAGCAACAGGCGCTTCAGAGAAGTTGACCTGGAAAGGCCATGAACCCGAAGCGACCACGCCTTCGTTCTTGAAGTCATCCATTTGAACGTAGGCATCGTGCCAGTAGCGGCTGATCAGTGCGCGCTGAGCGGTGAGCAATTCAACAACAGCATCGAACTGTGTCTGGTTGAGATCGTAGGGATTTTCAATTCCCAATTCGGGATTGTGGAACTTGAGATACAACGCCGCATCCGCAAGATAGATCGGGCCATCATAAGCCTGAACGCGGCCAACGTTGGATTGACCGTCAGGAAGGGTCATTTCCGTAAAGGTCACATCCCAGGATGTGGGAGCTTCGGGAAAAACTTCCGTGTTGTACATCAACACATTCGGACCCCATTGATAAGGCACACCGTAATGCTTGCCATCCACAAAATGCCAGGGGGCTTCCTTCAAACGGTCATCAATGGTATCCCAGGAAGGAATGCGGCTGATGTCAATTTCCTGAACTTTGCCGCCCGCGATCAAGCGGTTGGACGCATCACCGGAAGCGGTCACCAAGTCATAGCCGCCTTGATTCATCAAGGTCACCATTTCATCGGATGTAGCAGCGGTCTTCACTGAGACCTTGCAGCTGGTCTGTTCTTCGAAAGCAGTCACCCAATCGTAGGCAGGGTCGGTTGAACCATTTTCGATATATCCAGCCCAGGCAACGATGGCGACTTCGCCCTCAAAATCACCGCCAGCGGCGGGAGCTTCAGTAGCCGCAGGCGCTTCGGTTGCGGGAGCTTCGGTAGCCGCAGGGGCTTCAGTTGCAGCGGGTGCTTCGGTTGCGGCAGTCCCGCCGCAAGCTGAAAGCACAAAGCTAGCCAATACAAACACAGCCAGCAATTTAAATGCAAAATTTTTCATTTTCTCTCTCCTTTGAATTGTCAAATCAAATTACAAATAATCAAAGCCATTCCAAAATACGTTTTTCCATCACCTCCTTAAGAGTAACCATATGTACACCAAACGAGAAAAATGGATACGATTTGTAGCATTTGCAATTATATAAGACGAGAGCGGGAAGTCAATTGCCAATTTCCGATTATGACAAACGCCCTCCCGCATCACACCAACATCGAGCCTGCCTCGCCTTAAAAGCAGAGTCAGCGCTTCAGCCAATTCGCTTCGACTTCTCTCAGTAAATTACGCAGTCCGCCTGTAGCGCGGCACATTGTCCCCGTATGGGGGTTTATGTCGCCCATTTTGCGAGATAAATGTCGCTTTACCGCGTAAGGTGAGTTATGTAAGTGACCTTACGCAGTTTTCTTCGAGAAGCCCGTTTTTTGTTCGGACTGCGGACTTTAGTCCGCTTCTTGCCGAAAACGCGGACTAAAGTCCGCAATCCAACTTTTTTGCGTAAGGTGAGTTAAGTGAGTTATGCAATAATCATTAAACTTATCGGCGGTATAATCCTGTAAAATATTCTCCTGGAGACGACACATGACCGATCTTCCCATCCATCCACTCACTGCCGAACACAAAATGCTGCGTGATACGGCCCGAGATTTCGCCCAAAAAGAGATCGCCCCCATCGCGGCAGAATTCGACGAAAGCGGCGAGTTCCCGCACGCTACCATCAAAAAAATGGGAGCGATGGGCTTCATGGGCATCGAAGTCCCTGAAGATTACGGCGGTGCCGGCATGGACAGCCTTGCCTATGTTCTGGCGCTGGAAGAGATCTGCAAAGCGGATGCGGCGCATGGTGTTATCATGTCGGTCAATAATTCGTTGTATTGTCACGGCATTTTGAAATTCGGAACGGAAGAACAAAAGAAAAAATTCATCACACCCATTGCATCTGGAGAGTCCATTGGCGCATATTCCCTGACCGAGCCGCAAAGTGGATCAGATGCGGGCACGATGAAAAGCCGCGCCACACGTGATGGCGATTTCTACGTTTTGAATGGCCGCAAATCCTGGGTTACCAGCGGACCTGTGGCCGATTACTTCGTTGTCTTTATGATGACCGATCCTGTAAAAAAACAAAAAGGAGTTAGCGCATTTCTCGTGGATGGAAAAACAAAGGGAATCGTGCGCGGCAAAAAAGAACCCAAACTTGGAATCCGTGCTTCCGCCACCAGCGAGATCATCTTTGAAGATTGCCGCATCCCAGCCGAAAACAGACTCGGCGAAGAAGGCGACGGCTTCAAGATCGCCATGACCGTGCTGGACGCAGGCCGCATCGGCATCGCCACGCAAGCGCTCGGAATTGCAGAAGCTGCCTACGAAGCCGCGCGCCAGTATGCGGGTCAGCGCGAAGCGTTTGGTCAACCCATTGGCGCATTCCAGGGAACAGGCTTCAAAATTGCAGATATGAAAACCCGCATCGAAGCATCCCGTTTGTTGATTTACAATGCCGCGATCGCAAAAGAAAAATCCAAAGAATCGGGCGGACGTTATTCGCTGGAAGCATCCATGGCAAAATTATTCGCATCTGAGACAGCCATGTTCGTCACTCATCAGTCGGTGCAAATTCACGGCGGCATGGGCTACAGCAAGGAACTGCCGGTGGAGAGATATTTTCGCGACGCAAAGATTACTGAGATTTACGAAGGCACGAGCGAAATACAGCGGTTGGTGATCTCGCGCATGGAAACCAATCTCCGTTAGGAAAATCTTCAATGTCCTTTTTAAATATAATTTTGATTGCCGCAATCATTATCATCGCCATCTATCTGGATTGGCTGTTGATCAAATGGCTGCGAAAAAAAAAGCAGGGTGCTGTTAAAATCAACCCTGCGCCAAAGCAAAAAAAGGAATTTTTTGTATACCCGTTATTCAGCGCGATAAAACAAAAAATCACCTCGTTGATCAACCGCTGGAAGGACAGGAAAACTGCCGCTCTTGAAACGGAAGCTGATGGTTCATCTCAACAAGTTTCACAAACCCAAAAACAGTCGGGAGTATTTAGCACAATGAGTTTGCCGATCCGCAACACCATACTACGCATCCTTGGATTTATTCTATCTGCCGTATTGACCATAGTCGGCATCATGTTCATGCGCAGGCAGGAAATTACTACAGGCGTGATCATACTGGTTATTGCCCTGCCGCTATTTTTACTAGCCGTTCGCTCCATCGAAAAGACCCCACCCACCGATGAAGAATTTGCCCTGTTGAAACCCTATCTTATACCGGGATTGATGTTCCTGGCGACAGTGGGTTTGACCGTTACGCTCATTTTCAACGTCACAGACTACGCGCGCACAAAGCAACTCGATTATGCGGGGACCGTTGAGTGGCTGTTGAGCATATTCTGCCTGGCGTTCGGCATCCTTTGGGTTTCGAAGTGGAAGCCCATTCAGCCGCGGGAGGCCTGGGAGTGGATCAAGGCGAATAAGATTGAGTTCGGGCTGGCAGCTACAGTCATGCTGGCCGCCTTGATCGTCCGCATGGTTTATTTGACCGACCACCCCTATCCATGGTCCGGAGATGAGGCCTCGGTTGGGTTGGATGCGGTCCGCACCATGAACGGCTCGATCACAAACCTGTTCGACACAAGCTGGTCCGGCCAGCCGAATGTTTCCTTTCTTCCCACGGCTTTTAGCATGATAATTTTCGGAAAGACGATGTTTGCCATAAAGATGGTGAGCGTCATAACAGGGACATTAAGCATCCTGGCGCTTTACTTTCTCGCACGGGAATGGTTCGGGGTCGAGATCGCGCTAATTTCCAGCGCCTTTCTTGTCGCTTATCCCTTCCACCTCCAATTCAGCCGCATCGGGGTGGACAATATCTTCGACAGCCTGATGGCGCCGCTGGTGATCTGGCTTATCTTCCGCGCGGCGCGCTTGAAGAGTTTGCCACTCTATCTTCTGGCTGGCATCACCACCGGACTAACGATATACACATACGTCGGCACCAGGCTGGTTGTGGCAATGGCAATTGGCACGATCGTGTATTTCGCGATCAGGCAAAAGGATTACTTAAAAACCAATCTGCCGCAGTTGGGGACATACCTGGCCGGGTTGTTTGTCACAGCTGCTCCAATGGCGACCTTTTTCATCAAACGCCCGGAACTATTCATGACGCGGCTTGGACAGGAAGGCATCTTCCTTAACGGCTGGCTGGCCTCCCAAGTGGAACAGACCGGTCAAAGCGCCTTGCAGGTTCTGCTCGAACAGTTTTCGAAGACAACCCTGGTCTTCTTCGCACAAAACGCGGGAAGTAATTTTCTAAATTTTGACCGTCCTTATCTGACAACTCTGGGCGCGGTATTCTTTTTGATCGGGCTGGCGGCGGCCTTCCGCTATTTCTTCGAAGAACGCTATTTCATTCTACAGATGTGGTTCTGGTCAGTGATGACACTGGGCGGCTTCCTGACGTTGAGTCCGCCGGCCAATACACGCCTGCTCATGACGATTCCCGTTACGGGTTTATTCATCGCCCTCGGCGCAATGCAAATATCCAAGGTCCTGTTAAATTTGAAATTCAAACGGACATGGGTCTATGGCTTGAACTTCCTTTTGATCATCGCGCTTTCATATCAAGACCTGTCCTTCTATTTTGGTTCCTACTGGCAGGGAAGATTTTTCCAGGATGCCAGCGGTGAATTGGGTATGGAGACCGGATTGGAGTTGCAAAAACTCGGTGAAGAGTACGATTACTATTTATTCGGTCTGCCGCGAGTCTTTGCCGAGTTCCCGACCACCGACTTTCTAACTCCGAATAACCCAAAATTCGATCTGAACGCCGAGTCAATTCCGGAGTTATCCCTCAACCCGAAGCGGGGAGCGTTCTTCGTTGCGATACCGGAAAATCAGGACTTGCTTCAACAGGTAATGGAAAAATTCCCGGGCGGGACCCATGAGGCGATTAAACGCAGAATGGATAGCGAGGTCTTGTATTATGCCTACATCCTGCCCCCCAAAACAAGCAATCCATAAGGCATGAAAGCCATACTCTTCCACAAACACGGCGGATCTGAAGTCCTTGAATATACCGACTTCCCGACTCCCGAGCCTCAAGCCGGCGAAGCGCGGATTCGCTTACATGCCGCCGCACTTAACCGCATGGATGTGTTCGTTCGCAACGGATGGCCGGGGCTGAAACTGGAACTCCCGCACATCAACGGCGCTGACGGTGCTGGGGAGATCGAATCTGTTGGCGAAGGAACATCTGAATTCAAAACGGGAGACAGAGTTGTCATCAACGCGAATCTTGGCTGTGGTCAATGTGCATTCTGTTCGAACGGACAGGATAACATGTGCCGCGATTGGCATCTGTTGGGCGAGACCATGCGCGGTACTTACGCGGAATACATTTGCCTCCCTGTTCGCCAGCTTTATAAACTGCCAAATGATTTTGATTTCCATTCGGCTGCTGCGGCGGCATTGGTCTATCAGACCGCGTGGCATTCGATGGTCAAGCGCGGGGGAGTAAAAGCCGGGGAGACAGTGGCAATTGTCGGCGCGGGTGGAGGCGTGAATTCCGCCAGCATCCAAATCGCCAAATACCTCGGCGCGCGCGTCGTAGTCATCGGATCGAACGCCAGAAAATTGAAGGAAGCCGAATCGCTGGGCGCGGACATTTTGATTGATCGCTCGAAAGAGGAAGATTGGTCAAAAGCCGTTTTCATCGCGACAGAGAGGCGCGGCGTGGATGTGATAATCGATAACGTCGGCACAACCTTCCCGTTGAGTTTGCGCGCCCTGAAAAAAGGCGGACGCCTGCTCACAGTCGGCAACAGCGGCGGGCCGCGTTTTGAAATTGACAACCGTTTTATTTTTGCGAAGCATCTTTCGATCATCGGCTCCACCATGAGCACGCGCGCAGACTTTGCCGAAGTAATGGACTTAGTCGTCACTGGAAAACTTAAGGCTGTTATTGACAAAACTTTTCCGCTTAAGGAAGCCGCCGCCGCGCAGGAACGATTGTGGAACGGTGAAAACTTCGGTAAGATCACACTGAATATTTGATACTGTAACGCGACATTTATGTCGCTTGGTCTTGCAGGCGACATAAATGTCGCGCCACGAAAATTGCTCTTGTTTCTTTCGCCTGGAACGGCGATGTTTTCCCGCAGTGGTTTTACTCAGAACGACACTGCGTAAGATGGCTTATCAAACCTGCAGAACAGTATTTTACAAAAAAAAGGAAAAAGAATTTCTTGAAACGATTCTCCTTATTTGAAATTTTATTATTTATCACCATCATCAGCATTCATTTATACGCGGCCTTTTCGGACGCGTTCAACCTGCCGAATTTTTGGTTCACCCGCGACGACGCCTATTATTATTTCAAAGTTGCTCAGAATATTACATTGGGACTTGGCAGCAGTTTTGATGGAATCAACCTGACCAATGGTTATCATCCGTTATGGATGCTGGTATGCATCCCCATTTTCTACCTCGCCCGTTTTGACCTGATCCTGCCGCTGCGCGTTCTGTTGATCGTGATCGGACTGCTCAATGCGGGGACAGCGCTCCTGATCCACCGCCTGATTTCAGGCACGCTCTCGCGCGCAGTTGGCATTCTTGCGGCTTCATTCTGGGCTTTCAATCTTTCCATTCATGCCATAGTATATGAACCCGGGTTGGAAACTCCGCTGGCGGCATTTGCCGTTGTTTTGTTTATCTGGAAACTCTTTCAGTTTGAAAATGAATGGCGCACGAGGCCGGTAACATCCCGCCAAATTTCAATACTTGCGATAATTGCAGTGATCGTCATGTTCAGCCGCCTGGACCTCATCTTCCTTGCGTTCATCGGCGGGGTTTGGATCATCTTTCGCGGCAAACCCATTCGCTTCCTCCTGCCTCTCGATGCTGTCATCATATTCGCATCAATGACAGTTTCCGTGGCGCTCCGCACAGGGATAACATCCTATAATAATTTATATGCGGCTTCCGCCACAGAAGCAGTGCTCCTCGCGCTTGTAATCAAGGTCATTGCGCTTTACTTCCTTGGCGCATATCAACATCCGCGCGCGAGTTCGGTTTGGAATATCACACGCCAGACAGGGCTGGCGCTCAGTGTCAGCGCAGTGCTTATCGCCGCCGTTTATATGATCAGCCTTCAACTGGGGATCGGGAAAAACTTTCCCCGCTCTGCTTTTGCGATAGATTGGGGAATCAGCATGTTCCTCATCCTTGCGCTCAGGTTTTCCGCCCGCTTCGTATGGTTCGGAAATGACAAACTAAAAGTAACCACACAAACGAGCACACCCATCTCAGAACTGCAAGTGAATTGGAAAAGATGGCTGGCTGATGGTTCCGTCTATTACGGAATTCTGGGCGGTATGCTCGGGCTGTACATGCTATTCAATAAAATCATGTTCGGCACATCCAGCCCGGTCAGCGGACAGATCAAACGCTGGTGGGGCACGATGGATACGATCTATGACCGCCCCGCCTACAACTGGTATACCTTCTTTGGCCTTGGTTTTCAGGAAGCCTTTGATGCGTGGAAGCCCGCGTCGGACATGTTCCTGTCGTTTGCCAAATTTTTGAAACCCCTTTATCCCGGCTCAGACACAACAGACGAGCGTTATTACATCGCCATCACGATCTTTGTCTTGCTGGCGTTTATTCTGATAATCTTCCACAAACACCGCACACTGCGGAAGACAGCAGAAATGGCGCTCATCCCGTTGGCAGCCGGGTGCGGAATCCAAATCCTCTCCTATACTACAACCGCATACGGCGGCGCAAAGGAATGGTATTGGGTGAGTCAAATGGTATTCATCACACTGGCCGGCAGTCTGCTCATCGACTTGATCCTTCGTCCGCTGTGGAAAATAAAAATTGCCCGAATCACACTCGAACTCGCCGCCATCACAGCCGCCATATTCCTGGCCAATGGGTTTGGCAGTTATGTCAAAACGACCATGCTGTACAACTATTACCCCAAAGACCGCCCATACATGGATGTTGTGCAATTCCTTCAGGATTACACCGCGCCGGGCACTGTCATCGGAATAACAGGCGGAGGGAACGTCGGTTATTTCATTCAGGACCGCACCATCGTCAACATGGACGGCTTGATCAACAGCAATGAATACTTCCAGGCATTGAAAAATAAAGAAGCGCCCGAGTTTCTCCGTCAGCGCGGCATGGGGGTTATCTTTGCCAATGTGCAGTTACTCGACCTGCCGCCTTATTACGGTCAATTCCAACCCTATCTCGAAAACTTCGGCACATACGGCGGCAAGCGGCTGGCATATCTTTTGGATCAACCTAAATTCAAATAATGGAAATGTCTCAGCGATGGAAATTTTCCGCTTTACTAAATTCGACTCAGCGATCGGCCTTGTCGTCATCTCAAAAGGCGCATCAAAACGCCGACCCTTTGCCTGATCCGGTTTCAACAGAAGACTCCAACCGATGAAAAAGAATCCCTTCCGAGTAACCCTCCTGCTATGGCTGGTGTTATCCCTAACAACGTGGAACGCGCTAAGGTTCTGGACAGCGCTCGCATGGCGCGGCGTGTTGAATGAATTCTCCTCGCAACCGGCATCCGCGATCACTGTCATCAGCGGCGCAGTTTGGACAGTCATTGGAATACTCCTCATGTGGGGCATTTGGCAGGGAAAAGCATGGGCGGTGAAACTACTCCTCGGGGCAGCGGCAGGCTACACCGTCTGGTATTGGAGCGAGCGGCTCGTCTGGCAAAGTCCGCATCCAAATTGGCCTTTCGCTGTTATAGTAAATCTGGTACTACTTGGCTTTATCCTGTTTGCAAAAAAATCATTGTCGAGAGAGGCGTATGAGCAAAAAAACGAAAATCCAAAACCTGAATGATCTGAAAGTCCAATCACTTCTCGGCGGCGGCCAGGAACGCATTGACGCGCAGCACAAAAAGGGACGACTGACCGCCCGCGAACGCCTCGACCTGTTATTGGACAAAGGGTCGTTCCATGAAGTTGACCCGTTTGTTGTGCATCGCACACATGACTTTGGGCTTGATAAACAAAAATTCATGGGCGACTCTGTCGTTACAGGCTGGGGCACAATCGAAGGGCGACTCGTGTATGTATATTCACAGGATTTCACGGTATTCGGTGGAAGCCTGGGCGAAGTCCATGCCGAAAAGGTTTGCAAGATCATGGATATGGCGATGAAGAGCGGCGCGCCCATCATCGGCTTGAACGATTCGGGCGGCGCGCGCATTCAGGAAGGCGTGGTATCACTTGCGGGCTACGCAGATATTTTCCTGCGCAACACCATGGCCTCCGGAGTCATCCCGCAAATCTCCGCCATTATGGGGCCGTGCGCGGGCGGAGCAGTTTATTCCCCGGCGCTGACAGATTTTATTTTCATGGCTCGTGATACCTCCTACATGTTCGTGACAGGACCCGATGTTGTAAAAACAGTAACCCATGAGGAAGTAACACAGGAAGAGCTTGGCGGCGCGGCTGTGCATTCCGAAAAATCAGGCGTGTGCCATATTGCCGCAGATAGTGAAGCCGATACTTTATATCTCATCCGCAAATTGCTTGGCTATTTGCCGCAAAACAACATGGAGGATGCTCCTTTCGTTCAGACAGATGACCCCCTGCGCATGGATGAGGAATTGAACAACATCATCCCCGACGATGCGAATAAACCTTATGACATAAAGGAAGTCATTCGCAAGATCGTGGACAACGGCCAGTTCTATGAGATTCATGAGAATTACGCACAGAATATTGTGGTGGGCTTTTCGCGTCTCGGCGGACATTCCATCGGCATCGTGGCAAATCAACCCGCAGTGCTGGCTGGCGTGCTGGATATTGATGCAAGCGAAAAAGCCGCGCGCTTTGTCCGCTTCTGTGATGCCTTCAACATCCCGATCGTCACCTTTGAAGATGTGCCCGGCTTCCTGCCCGGCACCAACCAGGAACATCACGGCATTATTCGTTCGGGCGCAAAGCTGCTTTATGCATACTGCGAAGCAACGGTGCCGAAATTAACGGTCATTACCCGCAAGGCGTATGGCGGCGCGTACTGCGTGATGTCGTCGAAGCACATCCGCAGCGACTTGAACCTTGCGTGGCCCACAGCCGAGATCGCAGTGATGGG
>JACRBH010000139.1 GCA_016234535.1 Chloroflexota bacterium | reverse complement strand
GATCGCGATCTCGGCGGGCATCATCAAGAAAGGTCAACGCGCCACGGGTTCACTTGGCATCAAAGATGATCTCGTGAACGCGGGCGCGGTCTGGGCTGATGAGTCTGCTTTTCGAAGCGGCAACCAGGTTTGGGGTCGGGTGGTTGCGGATATTCCAGATTTCAATCGCGAGCTGGTGAAGGCGTTAGTCGAAGGCTAAAGGTTTCTGCTTCATCGTCTCCGGGATTGGAACATCCAGCAGTTTGAGGATTGTTGGTGCGATCTGCAACTGTGAGATGATCTGGTCTATATCGCCTCTTCCCTCAATGTTGGGCTGGATACTGAACAACGGAACTTCTCTCTGCTCGGGGGTGGTTCCGCCATGCGCGCCATCCTTGTTGATGCCATGATCCCCAGTGACCATGATGGTATAACCGCGTTCCATCCATTCCACAATTAGCGGGGCCAGCCACTTATCCTGGTCAATGGCATGGTTGCGGTATTCGCTTGAATCGGAGCCATAAGTCTCACCGTGATAATCCATGCCCATCGGATGAAGTAGAAGATAATCCGGGGAATATTTGCGGATCAAATGTGCTGCGCTTGCGAAGAGTTCCACATCGGGGTATTCGTCCTCCGTATAAAAGCGGCCATGCTGAATGGATAAAGATTCATCGTCGGTCTCTTTATCATCGATGCGATTGTAGGGTGCGCGATTATATAATTCCGAAAACCAATAATATGCCGCAGCCGCGGTTATTTTCCCCGCATCATTCAGAGATCGAAAAACATTCGGCATGGACGAACGCCGCACGATGGAATTCGCAACAATCCCATGCTCGCTCGATGGCACGCCCGTGTGAATGGTCTCGTACATCGGGCGCGACATGCTCGGCAACTCACCGACGATTTTATAAAGACTTGCAAGTTTTGATTCCACAAGATGGCCGAGAAATCCCATGTTGGCCACAGCGACATCATAGCGCAACGCATCAGATAAGATAAGAATGACCTTGCTCATAGTTCACCTCAAATAAAAACGGTTCGGAGGCATTGCTACCCCGAACCGTTTTGTCGTCGATCAAATTCTATTCATCCAATACCAGCACGGCCTCCCGTGAACAGGTAACTTGATCCTTGTCGCCGATCTTGGGCAGTTCAAGGAAGGGATTGTTGAAGGTATCCATATAGAATTTGGAATTTCCGATCATGATCTGAATGCGCACAATGGAACCCAGGAAGGTGATGTTCTCTATCTTGCAATCCACGATGTTGGCTTTCTTTTCCTGAGACACAAAATTGAACCGCTCGGGACGAATGGCAACGCGCACTTTATCGCCTTTCTTTCTGTCCTTCAGGTCTACAGCGGATTCAAAATGCACGCCGTCAATGGAAATCACGCCTTTGGCAGGGTCTACAACTTCAGCGGATGCGTTGTTCAACGTTCCCACGAAATTGGCCACAAATACCGTCGTTGGGAAGTTGTAGATCTGAAACGGAGTCCCGACTTGATCCATTTCGCCATCGCGCATGACAACAATACGGTCTGACAATGAAAGAGCCTCTTCCTGATCGTGCGTTACGTAAATTGCTGTAATACCAAGTTTTTGTTGAATGCTTCGAATCTCGGCTCTCAGAGAAATGCGAATCTTCGCATCGAGCGCGGAGAGCGGCTCATCGAGAAGCAAAACTTCGGGTCGAATGGCCAGCGCTCGGGCGAGGGCGACGCGCTGCATCTGTCCGCCGGAGAGTTGATACGGGTAACTATCCGCTTTATTCTCAAGATGAATGATGGATAGCATTTCTTTTACGCGTTCAGCAACATCCGCTTCTTTTTCCTTTCGTATACGCAGGCCGAATCCAATATTTTGCGCAACGGTCATGTTTGGGAAGAGGGCATAGGATTGAAAGACCATGCCCACATTGCGCTGACTTGGCGCTTTGTTGGTGATGTCCGCGCCATCTATGCTGATGCTGCCCGATGAAGGAATCTCAAAACCAGCAATCATCCGCAGTGTTGTTGTTTTACCGCAACCCGAAGGTCCAAGGAAGGAAACGAACTCGCCTTTTTTCACATCAAGATTGAAATCACTTACAGCCGTGAAATCTCCAAAATGTTTTGATACGTTTTTAAGCGCCAGATGTGTCATATCAATACTCCATCAAAGTTTTAGTGGGCCCCTGCAATCTGTTCCTGCCCGCCAGTAAACAATTGGATGAGTCCCATAACGACCCATGTGAGCAGGAAACTGGCAAAGGATAGCGCTGCTGGTTCATACGCGCGATGCTGGCCAAGCAGGAAGAGGTATGGGCCAAATGCCGGCACACCAAGGAAGGAGGCCAATGTCACTTCACCCACAACAATGGCGAAGGTAAGCAACGCTCCGCTCAATAACGCAGCTCGAATATTGGGCAGGATGACGCGCACAATGATTGTGAACCAGCTTGCACCGAGGCTTTGCGCGGCTTCGGTAAGAGTACGCACATCCACAGTACGCATACCTGTATCAACGGAACGATACATATAGGGCAATCCTAAAACCACATAGCCTGCAACGATCAATATATCCGTGCCCACTTCGAAGGTTGTAAGAGGCTGCAACAATGTCGTATCGGTAAACGGAATATTGATGGGAGAGCTATAGATGCGGATCAAACCAAAGACAAGAATGATCGCGGGGACTACGAAAGGCAGCAGCGTAATGAACTCAACAATGCGGCGCGCTTCCGGCAGGCGGAGGCGAATCCAGTATGCTGTCGGCACGATCAGGATGATGCTGACAATAATGGTCGTTAACGCAAGCGCGTTTGAATAAAGAAATGTTCTTATGAATTCAGGATCTTCAAACGCCTTGGCGTATGCCTTGAAACCGATCACACCGCGTTCCATGCGAAGTGAAAAGTTAACTGTTGCATACAGCGGCAAAATGAAATACAGCGCGCCTAAAATAAACCAGATCCAACTCCAAAACGGGATGCGGCGAATTCGGGAAAATATGTTCATCGCAGCCACCTTTCCGATTTACGTTGAAGCCATGAATATCCCACCAGGGATATAGCCATGATAATGACCATCCCCATTGCCATGGCGTACCCGAGGCCAGGATTATGCAGAACATCGCCTCTTATTTGCGCCCCAATCTGGATGGTAATGATACCCAGCCTTCCGCCTGTGAGAGCATACGCAGTGGCGTACGCGCCAAAAGCATTCCCAAACAACAGGATCATCGAGCCAAGAATGGACGGAAGCAAAACCGGCAATGCCACCCGCAGCCAATATTGCACCGTGCTTGCACCGAGGATTTCGGCAGCTTCGCGCCATTCGCGTTTCAATCCGTCCAGCGCAGGGGCCATGATCAATACCATGAGCGGGAATTGAAAATACATATAGGTGAGACTCAACCCCCAAAAACTGTACAAATCAAATTCTGTTTGTTTATACAGATTGACATGAAATAAGTTTTCAACGAGCGCAGTCACAAAGCCGGTACGTCCCAGTGTTGCGATAAAGGCAAATGCAAGGGGAACACCTGCAAAGTTGGATGCCACGCCTGAAAACGTGATCAATGCCGAGCGCAGGGGTTTTGGCAGGCCGCCCACCGTTACCGAGTAGGCAAGTAGAAAACCAAAAATGCCTCCGCCGATCGCGGTCGCGGCGCTAATACGAATACTCAGCCAGTAGGCATCGAGAATGGATTTCTCCTGAAACAACTGAAGGAGGTTTGCGAATGTAAACTGACCTTCATTATCTGTAAAACTGCCAATAAACAAACGTACGGAAGGCAGGACAAGGAAAAGGATTGCAAATAGAAAAAATGGAGAAACACCGATCCACTTTTTCCAGTCAGATGCGGGAAGTGAAACCTTTGAATTCAGAGCAGTTTGGGTCATAGTTTAATACCTCAACTTACCGGTATTGCTAATTACTACTAGGTTCCGCATAACTTCTAAATCAATATAAAAAATTTTCCCGTATTTCACAGGCAAAATTTAGAAATTCATGCAACGAGAGTATCTCTTGCTGTGGCGAGACCCCGCCGGTTGGCGGGGTCTCGCGTTATTACGCAAAAAGCAATTCGTTACGGAGCTGCCTGAACATCTGCGCCAACGGCTGAATCCCAATTAGCAGTGATGAGGTCCTTCGCAGCATTGAGCTGGTCGAGGGTTGGGAAAACTGCGCCGGAGACATCGGGCAATTTGGCGAGTAAATCGGCAGGGATGACGCCGCGAGCGCGCAGGTCAGCTTCACGGATTGGATGGCAATAGCCTTGCATCCAAAGCAACTGGCCTTCATCCGAATACAGGAATTCCATCCACAATTTGGCGTTTTCAGGGTGCGGAGCATAGGCGCTGATCGCCTGAACATACACACCAGCGAAACGGCCAGTGGCCGGAATAACAACTGCAGTAGCGGGGTTTCCAGCAAAGGAATCCACCGCAGCGAGGGCATTGTAGTCCCATGTAATGCGGACTGCGGTTTCGCCTGTCGCAACCAACCCATTATTCGCGATCAACGGGACGAGGTTGCCAGCCGCATTCATGTCAGCCCAGTAATCGAGACCAGCCTGAGCATCATCGAGGGAGCCGCCATTGGCAAGAGCGGAGGCGAAAACCGTTTGAATCGCCTGGTTGGAGGTGCGGGGATCGCCAGACATGGCAACCTGACCGTTATATTTCGGGTCGAGCAAGTCAGCCCAATCCTGGGGGACATCAGGCTGGACATCGGTGTTCACGAGGAACGACAGCACGCCGTAATAGTCACCATACCAGTAGCCTTCGGCATCCTTTGCGTCGGCAGGAATTGAATCCCAAGTGGAAACCTTATAAGGCTGAATAAGGCCTTCAGCTTTGGAAGATGCGCCAAAAGCGAAACCGACATCAATCACATCAGGAGCCTGCGGGCCTTTATTCTCCTTATTGGCTTTTATGGCTTCGATTTCATCGCCTGAGCCAGCATCTGGATTAAGTTCGTTAACTGTAATATTGGGGTATTTGACCTTGAAGGCATCGATCACGCCGCCATAGTTACACCAATCGTGCGGCAAGGCAATGACATTCAATTCAGTCTCTTTCGCGGCGCCGCCGCCACATGCAGACAACAGGGTTGCCGCAATTACAAACAGGACAAGCAAATAATAAGCAAAATTTTTGTTACGCATTTTTTATCTCTCTCCTTTATGATTTTTGGTTGGTTGAACGAACGGCACACCTTTTAGATATTTTTCCTGCTCACCTCCAATTCATTAACAATCCGTTAACATTTTAGCATTATCAATACTCAAAGTCAAACCTGCCGCTTTGAAGTAATTGAACAAGGGAATCTTCCGCAGGCAGGCCTATTTCATGGCGTTAATCAACCAGTAAATGCCTGCGGAAAACAAAGCGCTGACCGGGATCGTCACGATCCACGCTGTGAGGATGTCGCCCGCAACACTCCAGCGGACTTTGCCAAACCGCTCTGACGAACCGACGCCGATGATCGCTGAACTTACAACCTGAGTGGTGCTGACGGGGAGTCCGATGAACGAGGCGCTCAAAATAACAAGCGCCGATGTCAACTGTGTTGCAAAACTATGCACGGGGCGTATCTTATAGAACTTTCCGCCCAACGTGCGGATCAGCCTCCAACCGCCCAGTGCCGTTCCCACTGCCATTGTCGCAGCGCTGGCGAGAATCACCCAAAAAGGAACTGTGAAAGCGCTCAAATGCCCGCCGATGATCAGACTCAAAGTAATGATGCCCATCGTCTTTTGGGCATCATTCGTGCCATGACTGAATGCCAGCCCAACAGCCGTAAAAAATTGCCCGTTCCTGAAAAGGTCATTGACACGCGGTGTGGCATGTTGCGCCATAAAAAGGATGGCACGCAAAATAATAAAGCCGGCGACAAATCCAATGAGCGGTGAAGTGAATAAGGCAATCAACACCTTATACAAACCCTGAAACTTGATCGCGCCCAGCCCCACAGAAACAAAGACCGCGCCAATCAATCCTCCAATCAAGGCGTGGGAAGAACTGCTCGGGATCCCAAAAAACCAGGTAATCAGATTCCAGATAATTGCACCCAGCAAACAGGCAATCAGCGCATCGAGAGTCAAAATATGCGAGTCAACAATATCACTGCCAATGGTCTTGGCCACAGTGACACCAAATAAAAACGGTCCTAAAAATTCAGCAATGGCGGTCATACCGAGCGCGGTCTGCGGATGAAATGCCCGCGATGAGATCATCGTTGCCACGATGTTGCTCGAATCGCGCATCCCATTCAGAAATTCGAAGACCAATGCCAGAATGATAACAAGGAGAAGTTCGCTGGACATTAACACCTTGTTAAGTTTTCTTTACAACAATATCCGCAATGGTATTCGCGGCTTCATCGCCGCGATCCGCGGCATTCGAAAGATGACGATACACCTCGCGCAATTTCAACATCTCGACCACGTGATGAATATCCTCAGGGCCGCTGAACAAGTCTGCAACGGCTTCGCGATATACGGCTTCCACGCGGTTCTCCAGAGCCTTGGCTCGCTGCGCGTGGTCTGTGGCAACATTTGGATGGCTGGGAAGCCTTTGAACTGCGTGCCATATCTCATACGCAGCATCTTTCAACAGGTTCGCCATTCTCAACATATACGGCGTGGACTTCACGTTGAGGATGACCATCTCCATCACGGTAGTATCTGCATAATCCACGACATCGTCAATCGAGCGCGACAGGGAAAATATATCCTCCCTGTCGAACGGCGTGACAAAAGTGCTGTTTAATTCATCGATCAGAATGCGGCGTACTTCATCGGCCTCTTTTTCCTTGATGGATAATTCCTCGGCCACCTCCGAATCCAGCGTTTCCAAATATTTCACCAGCAATCGTAGTGATTCATAAGTAATCGATGCCTGCTGTTCGATCAACTTTTGAAACACATCTTCCTTGCGCTTAAAAAACCTCAACATAAAATCTCCTAAACACCATGTCATTCCCTGAATGGGAATGCAATTACTCTATCGGCTTTAACTCACCTGTTACCATACCCGGGAACTCAGTACGAAGTTTTTCCTCTATTTCAGGAGCGACCAGGGAGGCTATATTACTGTTCATCACCTCTCTGACGCGCTTCATGGCCCGCGCTTGAATATCCATTGCGCCTTTCTTGACCCATGCCGTGCGCGCATCGCGGTCTGCCAGTTTGGTCATCACAGCTTCTGTTTTCATGCGGCTGATGGTGTGCTTGGCGACAATATACGAACCTCCGGGACCGACCTCTTTGATCAAATTGACCGCAAGCTCATCATCGCTAAAATTCACGCCGCGCTTGACACGCTTCATCATCTGCGCCACTTCATCATCGATCACCGCCTTGGCGAAATCAAAGGTCTTCAAGGCGTCGATCAAACCACCAATGTTGAACATGTCCATTCCGCTGACCATGCCACCCATTGCGGACATGCCCGTTTCGTATCCTGCCTGAGCATCGTTTATTTTGGAATTCGTCAAACCGATGTAACCGCCGCATGGCACATCATAAAAATGCGCGAGTTGGGCAAAGGCCATGTGCAACATGCCGCACTCAATCCCGCCGGAGGTATAAGCGCCCGTGCGCATGTCTGCCACTGTCGCTAGTGTGGCGTAGATCGTGGGCGTGCCCTCTTTCACCATTTGCATTAACGTTGCGGTAGCCAGAAATTCAGCGTTACCCTGCACAAGCGTTCCCGCCATAGACATGGGCGAAGTCAGCCCCGCGTTTGGCACAATGGTTGGGTAAACAGGCAATCCTTCGCCGGCAAAATACATCACATTTTCAGTTGAAAGATTATCCATCGTTAACGGCGAAACAGTGGGGCAATAATGGTGTGTCAGGAAAGGATGTTCCTTATAGGCTTCCCTGCCGCCCGCCACAATATAGGCCATCTTCATAATGCTCATTGTGTCTTTATGATCTGTGGTGGTGACTCTGATCGGTTTGAGACAATATTTGAGAGCAGGATACAGCCTCGAGACAGTGAATTGATCCGCAGGCGCGTCATCAGCCAAAGTGGAAATGGAGAAGATGTCATAGCCGGGCAGTTCATTGATGAGATGCGCGATCTGCGCTATATCACTGGAAGTGGCGCGTCTTTCCTGACCTGTGACAGGGTCGATAATATCTGGGGCGGAACTCGCCGTTACGATGACCGGGCTATCCTGCGGGATCGTTTTATCAAACTTCGGGTCACGCGCGTAAAACGTGAACGAAGACGGGTACATTTTGCGATACTTCTCCACTACAGCGCGCGGAAACTTAACCCGCTCGCCCTCCACATGACAGCCGTGTTTCGCAAAAATATCACGGGCCGGTTCATAGCGAACCTTTAAACCAACCTCTTCCAGTACCTCGAGGGCGGCAGCATGGATTCGTTCCACCTGCTCTTGCGTCAACAGTTCTGCAAATGACATGGTTCACATCCTTTTTATATTGATAAATAATGGTTACTTCCTAATGTCTTTGCGAGGGCGCGCTCGCATTCTGCCCGAAGCAATCTCCATGACAACGTAGAAGATTGCTTTGTCGCGAAGAACAAGATCGCCCCTCGCAACGACATAAAACTACCCAACCATCGACTTCTTGATCTTTCTTCTTTGCGGCTTCTTTTTAGGCAGCAGTTTCGCTGCAATTTTTTTACTTTCCTTCACAATTGGATTGTCCTTTGCCTGCGAAAACAGCTTATCAATTTTAAGAAACCGATTATCACGATACACCATGCGGTCAACGCGCAGTGTGGAGGCAAGTGTTTTAACCTCTTTGACGGGAAACATCTTTAACCCGGAGCGCGTCACTTTCAACGAAGCCGCCGCAATCGCAAAACGGACGGATTCTTCAAGGCTCCACTTTTTCAGATAAGCATAGATAAAACCGGACGAAAACGTCGCGCCTGCGCCCGAGCCATCCACCGCCTTGACTTTCGGCGCAAAAATACGCACAATCTCATCATCCTGAACAACCAGACAGCCCTGACTCGCCATCGTAATAATGGCGGTTTTTATTCCCGCCTTGAGCAATTTCTTGGCAACAGAAAGCATGGCGCCTTTTTTCCCGATCTGGGCCGCATCTGTGACAGCCTGACAAATCGTGGCGCGGCTGGCGAATTTTTCCATGATCTCAGGGATGTCATGTCCATGTTCAAGGTTCAGGAAAACCGGCACATTGCGGCGCCGCGCCTCGTTCATTGCGCGGATGATATGGTCGCCATCATACCAGTCCACATACATCAACTTCGCGCCTTTCAACATGGACAGATCGGCTGT
>JACRBH010000136.1 GCA_016234535.1 Chloroflexota bacterium | reverse complement strand
TCGCACCACATCGCGCAATCCTGTGATCCGTTTACTATTGGTTGGCTTGGCGTTTATTCTGTTCAATCTCTACATTGCCAACCGTCAGCATTTTGCGATTTGCCTGAAAAATCCGACCAAGCCTTTCTCCAAATTTTGGTTTACTTTACGACGGTTGGCGCGAATGATCGCTCAGGCAGTTGAAAATTTATTTGACCTAGATGATGTCGTTTCTCGCCATCCTCGTATCACCTTTTCGTGATCTACTGATTATATACTGAACACGGGAACAAATTGCGCTTTTGCCGAATGGAATTCTTAACGCAAAGTCGCAAAGGCGCTAAGGAAAAGCCCTTGAATCTTTGCGACTTTGCGTTAAAAGGAAAGCCGCAATTAATGACCGCACCTGGTATAGCAAGCAAAAACACGTTTTCATAATCTATTTGACATCCTTCCCCTTTTTTGCTACACTAGAAGTTGTCAGACAACTAGACGAGTGCCTAATCCCTAATCACCTAATCCCTATGACAACTCTCCTCATAAAAAATGCGCACATTGTCACCATGGACGACCATCAGCGGGAAATTCCCGAGGGTGGTCTCTTTATTCGACGCGGACTCATTCAAGAAGTCGGCCCGATGCGCGAACTTCCCGAGACCGCCGATGAAGTCCTCGACCTCAAAGGTCACATCGTTTTCCCCGGTCTCATCAACACCCATCATCATTTTTATCAAACCCTCACGCGCGCCGTCCCTGCCGCGCAGAACGCAAATCTTTTCAACTGGCTCAAAACTTTATATCCCATTTGGGCGCGCCTCAATCCCGACGATATTTTTATTTCGACTCAGACCGCACTGGCAGAACAGGCCCTTTCGGGATGTACCACCGCAGCGGATCATCTCTACCTTTTTCCGAACGGTTCAAAACTTGACGATGAAATTGCCGCCGCTTCCGAAGTCGGTTTACGCCTGCAAGCATCGCGCGGCTCAATGAGTCTCGGCCAATCCCAAGGCGGACTCCCGCCCGATTCAGTGGTGGACACCGAAGACAACATCCTCAAAGATTCACAGCGTCTCATCGAGAAATATCACGATGCAAAACCCGGCGCGATGACTCAGATCGTGCTTGCGCCTTGTTCGCCATTCAGCGTCACTGGTGACTTAATGAAACAGTCCGCAAAATTGGCGCGTGAATATGGCGTGCATCTGCATACGCATCTTGCTGAAACAGAAGATGAAGAACACTTTTGTGTGGCTAAATTTGGATATCGCCCCGTTGGGTATATGCAATCCGTGGATTGGGTCGGCGAAGATGTTTGGTTCGCGCACGCGGTTTGGGTCAATTACGAAGAGATCGATATCTTCGCCAAAAACAAATGCGGAGTGGCGCACTGTCCCACATCCAACATGCGGCTCGCCTCAGGCATTGCGCCAGTCAAGAATTATCTCAAGGCTGGCGTGAACGTCGGCCTCGGCGTGGATGGTTCCGCCTCCAATGACGGCTCGCATCTATTAGCCGAAGTCCGCAATGCGATGCTGGTATCGCGCGTCAATGATGGCATGACAGGCTTCTCGCTTTCAGATGATCCCTCCCGCAAGTTGATGACCGCGCGCGATGCGCTGCATCTTGGCACACGCGGGGGAGCGGCGGTATTAGGAAGAAGCGATATCGGGAGTTTGGAGGCAGGCAAATGCGCCGACTTCTTTGCTGTGAATTTGAATCGCATTGGTTATGCAGGTATGCACGACCCTGTTGCCGCTGTTGTCTTTGGTCAACCCGTCAATGTGGATTACACAGTTGTCGGCGGAAAATTTATCGTGAAGGAAGGTCGGCTCGTTACGGTTGATGAACGCAAGCTGGTCGAGAAACATAACAAGGCCGCGAAACGATTATTGTCAAGCTAATGTGAAGTGACATTTATGTCGCCATTCAAAGCGAAGCAGGAAATAGACCTCTTGCATAAGTAGCCACAGAGTACATAAAAGACTTTTAAACCTCTTTTTCTCCGTGGTCTCCCCTGGCCGTCAGGGCAGATGTGTGGCACAAAAGACTTTTGCAAGAAGTCAAATAAAAAAGAAAGATTGGTGCAAATACTTTATGAATGAAATCCTTGTTCAAATTATTTTTGGCTGGCCTTTTATTGCGCTATCCCTGCTTATATCCGTGATTGGTAACATTTTCAATAGGGCCTGGATGGTGCTTTTGGGAGCCTTGCTCATCATGCCATTCAGCTATTATCTGAATGGCACGCCGAGGTTCAGCGGATTTGCCCTCCTCCTGCCAATCTTTCAGGCAGGAGCTGCCTGGGCTGTAAAAGAAGAGAACGAAACATGGTCATGGTTAATGTTGGCGCCCACTGTTTCGGTCATTCTGTGGTTGCTGCTGGTTACGGCAATCACCAATCCTTGATACAGGTTCAATAGAGAGACTTATGACATCCTCCACCAAACTAACTCGAGCTCTTGTAGATGTCGCCATGGGACGCGCTCCCGCCGATCTTGTCATTCGCGGCGGAAAATGGGTCAGCGTGCAATCGGGTGAGATCATTCCGCGAACAGATATTGCCATTGTGGATGGTCACATTGCGTATGTCGGTTCGGATGCAAGTCACGCCATTGGCAATACAACGAAGGTCGTGGAGGCAAAGGGAAGTTACCTTGTGCCCGGTCTTCTCGACGCGCACATGCATGTTGAGTCGGGCATGGTCACAGTTACGGAATTCGTCCGTGCAGTTGCCGTGCGCGGTACGACAGGTATGTTCATTGATCCGCATGAGATGGCGAATGTGTTTGGCCTGAAAGGTGTCAAGTTGATGGTGGATGAGGCGCAGAAGCAGCCGATCCATGTTTGGGTGCAAATGCCTTCCTGTGTGCCATCGTCACCGGGCTTTGAGACACCGGGCGCTTCAATCGGTCCCGAAGATGTGGCCCAGGCGATGAAATGGAAGGGCATCATTGGCCTTGGTGAGATGATGAATTTCCCCGCCGTTGTCAAAGGTGATAAGAACCTGCTCGATGAAATGTCTGTTACTCATGCGGCGGGCAAAACCATCGGCGGACATTATGCCTCGCCCGACCTTGGCCTCCCGTTTCATGGATACATCGCAGGCGGCGCGGAAGACGATCACGAAGGCACGCGCTTTGAAGATGCGGTTGCCCGTGTGCGGCAGGGCATGAAAGTGATGCTGCGTTACGGCTCAGCCTGGCATGATGTTGCGATTGGCGCGAAAGCCATCACCGAAAAGAAATTGGATTCGCGCCGTTTCATTCTTTGCACCGATGACTCACATGCTGCAACGCTCGTGAAAGACGGTCACATGGACCGCGTTCTGCGTCACGCCATTTCGGAAGGTCTCAACCCGATGACGGCCATTCAAATGATGACTATCAATGCGGCAGAGCATTTCGGCCTGACCAAAGAGATGGGCATGATCGCGCCCGGTCGCTGGGCGGATGTGCTGTTGGTGGATGATCTGATGAATTTCAAGGCGGGCATGGTCATTGCCAAAGGACAGGTCATTGCCGAGAATGGAAAACTTCAAGTCACATTGCCTGTTGTAAAACACCCGAAGTGGGCAAAGAAATCGGTGCATTTGAAGAGGACTCTCAAGGCTGAGGATTTTGCTCTTCGGACAAGAGCAGGCAACGGGTCGGAGGTTGACGCGCATGTCATCGGCGTGATCGAAAATCAGGCGCCCACACATCATCTCAAAGTAAAAGTCACTGCTGAAAACGGGGAAGTCCACGCCGATATAAAGCGCGGGCTGGCGAAGATCGCTTTGGTGGAACGTCATCGCGGCACGGGCGGTGTGATGGTTGGCCTGGTGAGCGGGTTCGGCTTGAATAAGAAATGCGCGATCGGTTCAACGGTGGCGCATGACAGCCATCATATGATCGTGGTGGGAACGGATGAAGAATGTATGGCGCTGGCCGCGAATGAGTTGGCGAAGGCTGGCGGCGGGCAGATCGTTGTAAAGGATGGAAAAGTGATTGGGCAGGTGGAGTTGCAAATCGCGGGGCTGATGTCCACCGAGCATGCAGATGTGGTTGCGAAGAAGGCCGCCGCGGTGTTGAATGGATTTGTGGAATGCGGTTGTAAATTGAATAACCCGAATATGCAGTTGAGTTTGCTTGGCCTTGTTGTGATCCCCGAACTGCGCATTTCAGATAAAGGCCTGGTGGATGTGACTAATTTTGATTTTATATCTGTACTGGATGATTAAGAAATATGCCACAGAGTACACAGAGACCTTTCCTGACAACGAACGTCAGGACGGTGTGAGAAAAACCTCAGAAAACTCTGTGCTCTCGGTGGCTAAGAGGATAAAGTAATTATGTCAAATTTTCCTTTTCAACGTTTGCAAATTGATCTAGCCGCTTTGATCGCGCGCACGCCTGCAGGACAGCGTTTGTTGTCTGAGCCAGAGCTTGCGAAGGAGCTTGGCGTTTCGCGCGCCACCCTGCGCGAAGCGATGCGCACCTTTGAAACGCAGGGATTGATCCGCCGGCGGCAGGGTTCGGGTACATTTGTGGTCGGCAAGGTCAAAGCGCTCGATAGCGGACTGGAAGTGTTGGAGAGTCTTGAGACAATGGCGAAGCGCCTCGATCTTGAGATCACAGTCAGCGATCTAAGCGTCGAGCAAGTCGCGGCGGACGAGGAACTTGCCGCAAGTTTGGATGTAGCTGCGGGCGCGCAATTGCTGCGCGTGCGCCGCGTGGTCCGTGCGGATGGGCGGCCGGTTGCTTATCTAGTGGATACCCTGCCCGAGAATATTCTGCACATTAACGATCTGCCTGCTGATTTCCACGGCTCTGTCCTTGACTATTTGCTGGGCCGCGGCGATTCTTTGAAGACTTCCCGCGCCAATGTCAGTGCGATCGGCGCAACAGCGGATGTTGCCAAGGCGCTTGAGATCCAGCGCGGCGATGTGCTGCTGCATTTCTATTCGCAATTGTTCGATGCCAATGCCAGGATCGTGGATTATTCGTTGAGCTATTTTATTCCGGGATATTTCAATTTTTATATTGTGCGTCGTGTGGGATCTGCCTAGTTTATACGGGTTGCATTACTGCAATCTTCCATATTAAATTCTTGAGGTGTATGAATGAATATCGTGAACGACATAAAGAAAAAAGTGCAGGACAATCGAGAAAATATTATTCAATTTTTGCGTGATATTGTTGCCATTCCGAGCATGGATGGTCAACTCAAAGAAGTGGGTGAACGCATTGGCGCGGAAATGACAAAGCTTGGCTTCGAAGAAGTCCGCTTTGATAAGATGGGCAATATCATGGGGCGCATCGGTTCCGGCAAGCGAGTCATTGTCTATGATTCGCATATCGACACCGTCGGCGTGGGTGACCCCGCCAGTTGGGGCTGGGACCCGTTCAAAGGCAAAGTTGAGAACGGCATTCTTTTTGCGCGCGGTACCTGTGACGAAAAAGGCTCAACACCCGGCATGATCTATGGGCTGTCGTTTGCAAAAGAAATGGGCTTGCTGGAAGATACCACTGCATGGTATTTCGGCAACATGGAAGAATGGTGTGATGGCATCGCGCCGAACACATTTGTGGAAGTTGACCCGAAGATCAAACCCGATTTTGTTGTCATCGGCGAACCGACCAAGATGCAAGTCTATCGCGGACATAAGGGACGTGTGGAGTTGAAGGTCATGTCCACAGGAAAGTCCGCTCATGCGGCTTCACATCATCTCGGTGACAGCGCGCTTTACAAAATGCTTTCGGTCATTTCAGGCATCCGTGATCTTGATGCACATTTGCATACCGACCCGTTCCTCGGCAAGGGCACGATCATGGTCACAGACACGCGCATCAGCACCGCTTCCATCAACGCTGTGCCGGACGGCTTCACGGTTTTCATTGATCGCCGCCTGACCTTTGGTGAGTCAAAGGAACAGGCTGTGCAACAAGTGAAGGATTTGATCCCCGGTTATCTGCGCGACCAGATCACGGTCGAGGAATTGTTCTACGATGAGCCGTCCTATACGGGCTTTGTGTTCCCCGTCGATAAATATTATCCGGCGTGGGCATTGGATGAGTCGCATCCCATTGTGCAGGCGGGGCAGGAAACCATTCAGCGATTATGGAATGAAAAGCGCGTGGCAAGTAAGTGGAGTTTCTCCACAAACGGCACATACTGGGCTGGCAAGGCTGGAATCCCATCCATTGGGTTCGGGCCCGGCGACGAGATTTACGCCCACACCAGCCACGAGCAAATTCCGCTGGATGAGGTTGTAGCTGCGACAGAGTTTTATGCGTTGTTCCCGGGCATGCTGAGTGAGAAGGTAAACAAGTAGACAAGCACACACGTGTTTACCTGTTTGCGTGTCTACTTGTATACATAAAAAGCCAAAGAAGGATTCATTCGGAGTTATCAAAGGAGAATTTGTTCCCGTCAAATCAATCCACAATTGAATAGGAGGTTCGTATGCGTAGTTTCGCTGGTCGTGATATCCTCTCGCTCAAGGAGTTTGAGCGCAATGAGTTCTTCCACGTGTTCGATGTGGCTCAGAAAATGGAGCCGATCGCGCGCGCGAGAAAGAACGTGGACATGCTCAAGGAGAAGACGCTGGTAACAGCTTTTTATCAGCCCTCGACGCGCACTCGTCTGGCTCATGAATCCGCCATGCACCGCCTTGGCGGGCACGTCACGGGATTCTCTGACGCCAAGATGACTCGCGCCGGAGACTTCTACCAGGAGTCGATCAAGGATACGGTGAAGATGCTGGAGTTTTATGGCGATGTGATCGTGATGCGCCACTTTCAGCAGGGCGCGCCGCATGAAGCCGCGAAGTGGGCGAGTGTGCCGATCATCAATGGCGGCGACGGCTGGGGCGAGCACCCGACTCAGATTCTCACTGACTTGTACACCGTGCTGCGTGAGAAGGGCCGCATCGATGGCCTTAAGTGGCTGGCGGTCGGCGACATGCGCATGCGAACGATGCACTCCCTCGGTTATGCTTTGAGTCAATTTGATTGTCCCATTACCTTTGTCGCTCCACCGGATATGGGGCTCACCGAAGAATTCAAGACTGAGCTAAAGCAATACAGCGTGAATTTCAAGGAAGCCGATCATGTTGAAAAAGCCATTGCCGAAGCGGATGTGATTTTGGTTGAGCCTGTTGTGCAGCCCGATTACACCAAGTCACGCGATGAACGCAGCGGCGAACTCAATCTGACACCTGCGAATTACAAAATCACACGCGAGTTGTTGGAGACGAAGGCCAAATCAGACGCAATCCTGCTTCACTCGCTCCCGCGCATGGATGAGATTCCCACCGATGTGGATATTACACGCTGGTCGCGCTACTGGCAGGAAGCCTTCAACGGTGTGGTGATGCGAATGACTCTGCTGGCGCTGGTGTTGGGCGCAATGGAATAGGATAGTCTATTGGTCACGTGGTCGCGTAGTCGGATAGCCGTGGTTTGGCCGCTCGACTACATGACCACCTGACTACTTGACCATTTGACTACCAGACTAATTGACTAACCCAAGGAGACAAAATGACAATATTCGATGATCTTCGCAAGCGGTATGGCACATCCAGCGCTGAACAGAAATTGGTCATTCTGCGCCACGAATTATTGAGGCCGATTGTCACTGTTGAATCGTCAGCACACCTGTTGCAGACAGCAAGCGACCGGATCTGCGAGTGCCTGCCCGAGGAGGTCAGCGCTGAGGAATTCAAGAACACTGTCACCTGGCTGACGGAAGCAGCGCGTGACCTGCATCAGATTTTAGACGCGTTAACCCTTGATACCTCCAAGATACAGGAACAGCACGGGATCGAGTAAAAATCCGTTGTGCCGCGATTGTTGAGTTACCCAATACAGTCATGTAAGGTTGTATATCTTTTTGTTTGGAGACTGATGAAAATTTTAGAAATAAGACGCCATTCCATCCGATCTCCATTGAGCGATCACCTTAATCAAAAGGGTGTAACGCTTGCTCGTTTTGTTGGTCAGGCCATCGGTCCGTTTGACCGTGTGGTTACATCCACTCTTCCGCGGGCATTTGAAACAGCCATCGCGATGGGTTTTGCCGTGGATGAACAAAACGAATTAATGTGTACCTACGGGCGCGCTGTGGAAAGCGAGGCTCCGTGGCCCCAGCCTTTTGTGAATTATGCAGAGATCGTTAAGCAAAAAGGCGCGACTGCCGTGTATGCGCAGAAACTGGCCCAATACTACGCAAACATGATGGATGTTATTTCCGAAGGCGGATCAACACTGGTCATAAACCACGGCGGCGTTGTTGAAATGGGTGTTATCGCCTGCCTGCCCCATCTTGATTTTTCCGCCTGGGGTGACGCAGTTGGTTACTGCGAAGGTGCGAGATTGTTTTGGGAAAGTGGCAGGATTGTGAATGGCGAAGTGTTGAGAGTTAGTTTGTAGCCTGCTAGTCGCTAGTTCTCTGGTCCACTAGTCTTTTGGAATCAAGTTTGGAGTGTTGATGGTGAATAAATGACGACAATTAAAAACTTTGAAGACTTGAATGCCTGGCAAAAAGCGCGGGAGTTGGCTGGATATGTTTATTCACTGACCCGCAAGGAAAAAATTTCGCGCGACTTTGGATTACGCAATCAAATTCAGGAAGCAGCGGGCTCTGTGATGCATAACATCGCCGAAGGATTTGAATCCGGGTATGACCCTGAATTTGCGAGATTTCTTAAAATGGCACGGCGTTCTGCCGCTGAGGTTCAATCTGAACTTTATCTGGCTTTGGATGCCGGATATATTACTCAAGAGGAATTAAAGAAAGCCTATGAACTGGCCGTGGATGATAAGAAACTAATCAATGGAATGATTTCATATCTAAGCAAATCCGGCTAACTCTTCTGGACTAGCCGACTAGCAGACAATAAAACAAGGAGACTAATTATGCAAACCAATTTTAGAGGCCGCGATTTCATCGGCGACCTGGATTTCACCAAAGAGGAAGTCGAAACAGTATTGGAAGTGGCCTGGGATTTGAAGCGCAAGCGCGCACTCGGCGAACCCCATCCGTACCTGCGCGATAAAGTGCTGGCGATGTTGTTCTTCTTTTCGTCCACCCGCACCCGCGGATCATTCGAAGCGGGCATGGCGCAGTTGGGTGGTCACGGCGCTTTCATTGACAGCAATACCACTCAAATTTCACATGGTGATACACCTGTCGAGATCGGCGAAATCTTTGGCCGTTATTTCGATGGCATTGCCATCCGCCACTGTGACTTTGGCGACGGCAATAAATATTTGAATGCAGTTGCAAAATCCAGCCGTACGCCCGTCTTGAATATGCAATGCGACATATATCATCCCTTCCAATGTCTCGCTGACTTGATGACCATCATGGAAAAGAAAGGCAAGGATCTGCGCAAGAAGAAGATCGTTGTCTCGTGGGCGTATGCCGCTTCCTACCTCAAGCCGATTTCCGTGCCGCAATCGTTGATCCTTCAAATGCCGCGCTTCGGCATGGATGTGACACTGGCGTATCCGCCCGAGTTTTCACTCATGCCTGAGATCGTGGAGCAGGCCAAAGAGCAGGCAAAGATCGCCGGCACCAACTTCGAGATCATTGATACCAAAGACGGCATGACC
>JACRBH010000135.1 GCA_016234535.1 Chloroflexota bacterium | reverse complement strand
TCTCTTTTCAAATCACAGCCAAAACCAACCGCGCCCGCACAGGGATATTCACCACGCCGCACGGCGATTTACAGACTCCAGTCTTTGCACCTGTTGGAACACAAGCCACGGTCAAGACTCTCACACCTGAACATCTCAAAGGCATCAACGCTTCGCTGGTGTTGAGCAACACCTATCATTTATATCTTCGCCCCGGTGACGAACTCGTGCGCGATATGGGCGGACTGCACGCGTTCATGCAGTGGCCGAATCCCATGCTGACCGACTCCGGCGGCTTTCAAGTCTTCTCGCTTTCGAACACGCGCAAGATCGACGATGACGGCGTGACCTTCAAGAGTCATATCGACGGTTCCACGCATCGCTTCACGCCTGAGAAGTCGATTGCCATTCAGGAGAATCTCGGCGCAGACATCATCATGGCCTTCGATGAATGTTCCGACCCGAATGATCTCGCCTATTCCAGGATCGCCATGGATCGGACTCATCGCTGGGCGGAACGTTCCGTCAATGCGAAGAAGCGAAATGATCAGGCATTATTCGGGATTGTGCAGGGCGGCGTCAACCCGGACCTGAGAGTTGAATCAGCGCAATTTATATCTTCTCTCGATACACCCGGCATCGCCATCGGCGGACTCTCGGTGGGGGAGACCAAGGAAGAAATGCACAACACGCTGGATGTTGTCCTGCCGCTGCTGCCGGAAAACAAACCGCGCTACCTGATGGGAGTCGGCACGCCCGAAGACATCATCAACGGCGTCGCGCGCGGCGTGGACGTTTTCGATTGCGTCCTGCCCACCCGTTTGGCGCGTCATCATTCCGCATTCTCTCCCGAGGGACGCCTCAATATGATGAACGCTTCCTTCGCCAGAGATGAACGTCCGCTCGATGAGACTTGTGACTGCTACACATGCCAAACTTTTACCCGCGCCTACATCCGCCACTTGATTATCGCAAAAGAATTGCTGGCAGGGACTTTGCTATCCATTCACAATCTTCGAGCGTTGATTCGATTAATGGAGTCCATCCGCTGTTATATTGCGGACGGTTCGCTTGATTCGCGTGTGCCTGAACTGCTAAGCAAGTGGGCGAATAATGCAAAACGTTTGGCTGGTACTTGAATCATCTTAATAACTCACCTTATGCAGTACCGCGAGATTTATCTCGCAAAATGGGCGACATAAATGTCGCGATACAGTTTTCTTATTCGGACTGCGGACTTTAGTCCGCGTTTTCGGCAAGAAGCGGACTAAAGTCCGCAGTCCAACTTTTTTGCATAACGTCAGTTAATAAGTCACCTTATGCAGTGTCGCTAAAATCACGCTTCCTGGGGGCGCCGGATATTTTAGATTTGGAATTGCTGCTAAAATGATCGAAGGAAAGCGAAAGAGAGCCCATCCGGTTATACTCTCCGTGAAGAGCCTGAGCCTTACCTTCCCGATAACCCAGAAGAAACCACCCAAAATCATTAACCACTTTTTATTATCACCATCTTCCATCCGCGTACTATCCCCAGCTTGCCTGTGAACCGGCAATGCAGAAAGAAAGTTTTAGAAGTACATGAACAAAAACAAGGAGCAAGTATGAACAAGCCGATTATTATCCAGTCCCCGGACAAAAAACGCAGGGCAGCCCTGACCATTCTCGGTAAAACCCAATCCGGGCATGATTATTACTCCCTGTCGATTGAAGGAATTTCGGTCTCACTGGAGAACCGTGTTTTTGGAAGAGAATGTATGTGGTCTCATGATTCGCGTTTTCTTTCCATACAGGAATGGAAGGAAAACGATAAAATTACAGGACCAAAGGCATACCTGCTCCTGGTCTTTGACCTGCTTACCAAACGCGAATGTATTGTGGCGGAGGTGGAGGGTGCAAAGAGTCAGATCATCCCGGAAGGATTTATCGGGGAGAGTTTGATGTATACAGTCATTCATGACGGCCAATTTGGGACAACCCGAAATTTTGAAAGCAAGTTCCAATATCTGACTGGATGGCAAACCTTGAAATAAGATTGGAAAATATGACGATTCTTCACGCTATCATTCTCGGCATCGTACAGGGACTGACCGAATTCATCCCTGTCTCGTCCACGGCACACTTGCTCATTGTAGAAAAACTATTGGGAGTTCCATCTGACGACAGGACATTTGCATTCTCGGTCATCATCCAACTTGGAACTGTCGCCGCATTGCTCCTTTTTTTCTCGAAGGATATCTGGCTGATCACAGAAGCCTTTTTTCGCGGGATCAAGGATCGTAAACCCTTTGAAAGCCTAAACTCCCGTTTGGGCTGGCTCGTTCTCGTGGCGACCCTCCCCGCGCTGGTTGTGGGATTCTTTTTAAAGGATGTTGTCGAAACCATGTTCAAGGATCCGTTTACGCTGGCTGGAATCAGGTTGTTGATCACAGCCATGTTGTTGGCCGCAGTGGAATATTTTGACCGCCGCGTGCGGACGCTTGAATCCGCTACTTGGCAGGATGCGCTAACAGTGGGATTGTTTCAAGTGTTGGCGATTTTCCCCGGTGCCTCGCGTTCCGGCACAACCATAGCTGGCGGCATGGTGCGCGGGTTTGACCGTCCCTCCGCGGCGCGTTTTGCCTTTCTCATGTCCGCGCCGATTCTGCTCGCGGCGGGCGCTTACCAATCTTTAAAAGTGATCAACATGGCAGGCACACTTGATTTCCTGCCAATCCTCGTCACGGGTTTGGTTACTGCCGGTATCGTTGGTTGGTTTGCCATAAAATGGTTGATCGGTTACCTCAACAAACATTCGCTTTATATCTTTGCAATCTATTGCGCCATCGTTGGCGCAATCCTTTTAGTCATACAAGTTCTCCAATGATCAGTTTACTCAAACAGCTTGTCGAAACCGAATCGCCCTCACACGACAAATCCGCAGTGGATCGTGTCGGCGCGATTGTCGCAGACGAATGCCGCAAACTAGGCGCGCAGGTTGAACTTCACCCGCAGACCAAAACTGGCGGCCATATTGTCGCCCGCTTTCCCGGAACTGTTGAAGGGCGCGGCATCTTAATCCTCAGCCACATGGATACGGTTTTTCCGCTCGGCACTTTAAAGAAAATGCCTTTTTATCAGAAGGATGGGAAGATTTTCGGCCCTGGTGTTTTGGATATGAAAGGCGGCATTGTCATCGCTTTGAAAGCCATCTCCTCGTTTCTTTCTTCGGGCCGGCTTGCCACACTTCCCGTCACGGCCTTGTTCACCTCTGACGAAGAGATCGGAAGCCACACCTCCCGCGCATTGATCGAATCCCTGGCGCGAGACTCGTCCATCGTCTTCGTCATGGAGTCCGGACTCGTGGATGGCGCTCTAAAAACATGGCGCAAAGGCGTCGGCGGATTCGACATCAGCGTAAAAGGACGCGCCGCTCATGCCGGTGGTGACCATGCAGAGGGACGCAATGCCATTGAAGAAATGGCGCATCAGGTGATCGCGATCCAAAAGTTGACAGATTACTCCCGTCAGACCACGCTCAATGTGGGCGTGATCAATGGCGGCACTGTCTCGAATGTCGTCCCTGATGATGCCTTCGCCGAAGTGGATGTCCGCGTGATGTTGCCCGCTGAATGGGAGCGGGTCGAAGCTGAGATGAAGAATCTCAAACCTGTTGTGGATGGCACATCACTTAATATTACTGGCAGGTTAAACCGTCCGCCAATGCCTTATAACGAAGCAAATAAAGGCGCGTTTGAAAAAGCATATCAGATCGCGAAAGATAAACTCGGCATGGAACTCAAAGCAGGCGGTTCAGGCGGCGGCTCAGACGGAAACTTTGTCGCGCCGTTGGGCATTCCCGTACTGGACGGCATGGGCGCTTATGGCGAGGGACTTCATTCCGAACGTGAATATATCTTTACCAAGAGTCTCGAAGAACGCGCAAAATTACTCGCGTCATTAATTCAAAATTGGTGAAATGAAAAAACTGCTCATTCTCTTTCTTCTTTCATCTTTCATTGCTTCCTGTGTGCCTGCCACGCAAATTCCCCAAACAGAAGTTGTCAACGTTTATGCCACATCAGCCGCCGGGCCGTGGTTGACGGAACTTTATACCTGCGCCAACAACTTGTCGGTGACGTTGATCATCACCGCAGATGAACCGGATATTATCTTGCGAGTGGGGGAGCCTGAGATCATTGTTTCTCCTGGTTATCAAATAGATGAAGAGGAAATTTTGATCGTGACAAACCGCGAAAGCCCTGTGCAGAATTTGACTCTCGCAGAGGTGCGGGACTTGTTCGCGCAGGGAAATGAGTCCGCGCAGGTGTGGGTGTATGCGTCAGGTGCGGATGTGCAAGTTGTGTTTGACCAGCTCGTGATGAAAGGAAGAAGCGTCACCACTTTCGCTAAGTTGGCAGCCACCCCGCAGCAAATGTCAGATCTATTAAACGCGGAAAAGGATGCGGTTGGAATCCTCCCAAAGCATTGGAAGGCTGGTACCGTGCGTGATGTATATTCAGCAGGGACTGTGCCTGTGTTGGCAATTACAAACGAAGAACCACAAGGGGCGGTTTTGAATTTGATTTCCTGTTTGCAGAAATAATTAGCGCTTTCACCTGGAGTGCAAAATCTCCTGATTCCGACTCATTGGTGGTAATAGTTTTTGATTCCCTTGACATGTATCAATTGTGGGGGTAAGATAGTCGCAAACTAGTTTGCAATACAAACCGCATTGCGTAAGGAGAAACCAATGAAGGATGAAACCACTCAAATTGAACAGCGCGTAAAGCGTTACTGGTACAGCGACGGGATCGGCGAAATGATAGGCGGCGTAATGTTCTTCCTGCTGGCAGTTTACTTTTCGTTGCAGCAATATCTTGGCGATGAATCGTTCATGGGCGAAATGTTGCAGGCGGGGTTTGTTCTGCTCCTGATCGGCGGCATATTCCTTGCGCGTCGTTTGATTAATTTCCTGAAGACTCGTGTGACATATCCGCGTACCGGTTATATTGAATATCGCACCAATAACAGAAATTTGAATTTGATGCGCGCGCTTACATTCGTTGTGGCCATGATAGTGGCGGCGGTGTCCCTCCTTGTCGCTCGTAAATTTGACAGCCTCGATGCCATGGTTGCAGTGACGGGATTGTTGGTGGCATTCATTTTTGCTGTGAAGCAGGGATTAACTTCCGGGGTGGGGAGGTTCTATTTCATAAGCGCTTTATCCCTGGCGCTAGGCGGCATTCTCTCTGTGAGCGGATTCGCACGCGGATATAACCTTGGCTTATTCTATGGCCTGATGGGACTTGTTTTCGTGATCTCAGGCGGCCTGACTTTGAAGAGTTACCTGCGCGAAAATCCATTGCCCACGGAGGCTGGGAATGAGTGATGACCTGCGCGGCCTTAATGACCTGGACAGACTCATCCACGAGCCTGCGCGGTTGTTGATCGTTACCATTCTATCCACCGCCGCAAGCGCGGACTTTCTCTTTCTTCAACGCGAAGCAGGCCTGACCAGGGGCAATCTTTCAGCACATTTAAGTAAATTGGAAGAGGCTGGTTATGTAAAGATCGAAAAAACCTTTAAAGGCAAACTTCCGCTGACGGTTTGTAAATTAACGGCAAAAGGGCAAAAGGCTTATGTAGCTTATCGCCAGCAGATGCAGTCGTTTATGGATAAGACGGGATAGGCATTAATTATAGTAGGGGCGACCCTTCATGATTAATCAAGCAAGCTGGCTTCCGCCGGGCGGGTCGCCCCTACGTTACATTTTTTCATGGAGAATCCAAAATGAAATCAAATAATACCCTCATCATTATGGCAGTATTATTCCTGTTATTTGCAACAGTCTCGTCAGTAGTCATCTGGGCGGATGTGTCCACCGCAGCCAAGATCGGTTTCTTCGCATTTGGATACGGCGCAGGCATTCCAACAGGCGTTCTGATTGCAAAACGTCAGCGTTAACAAAAAGCTCATCCGTTTATCCGCTTGCAGGGCAATCCGTTCCCTCTCCGTGGCGCTCTGTAAGGCAGATGCAAATGAATGGCCTTCTGTTTCGGGGGTAAAATTATGGTCGTTTGGCAAGTCTATTCATGGCGGTTGCCCCGGCGGCCGCTTTTGTGTGTTTATATGTCCTCATCGATCATCGAATTACGCAACGTTTCAAAAACCTACTCCACTGCGGCGGGTGACTTCACGGCGTTAATCAACGTGAACATGACCATCAACGCGGGGGAGTTCCTCGGCGTTGTCGGAAAATCAGGCGCGGGGAAATCCACTTTGTTGAATATGATCAACGGCGTGGACCAGCTTACCAGCGGCGAAGTAATCGTCAATGCAGGCAACGAAAATATCTCCATTCATAAGATGAGCGAGGATGAACGCGCATTCTGGCGCGGCAGGAAAATGGGCGTGGTCTATCAATCTTTTCAACTCCTGCCCATGCTCACGCTTGTTGAAAACATCACGCTGCCCATGGACCTTTCCGATAACTTCAAACCGCGTGAATCAAAAGAACGCGCCATGCAATTGCTTCAACTCATGGAACTCGAAGAGCACGCCAATAAACTCCCCGCCTTTATCTCCGGCGGGCAGCAGCAACGCGTGGCAATCGCGCGCGCGCTTGCCAATGACCCGCCCATTCTCGTTGCTGATGAACCCACGGGCAGCCTTGACTCCATCACCGCCGATCACATCTTTGAAGTCTTCGAACATCTTGTCAACGACCAGGGCAAAACCATCGTCATGGTTACGCATGATGTCAGCTTGATGAATCGCTTTTCGCGCAGCCTGACTATCGCAGATGGGGAACTGCTTTCGGAAGCCGAACCAGATTCAAAGTCAGATAAGAGGCGGAAGAAATGACAGCGCGTCATTCCAAGCCGATAGTTGATTCTGTCCAAAAGGCAGAGTCAGCGCCCAGGCCGATGATCGAACTACACGGCCTCGTCAAGCAATTCAGCAATGCTGCGGGTGTCTTCACCGTCCTCAAAGGCGTGGACTTGACCATCAGGAGCGGCGAGTTCGTTTCCATCGTGGGCAAATCGGGCAGCGGAAAATCCACGCTCTTGAATATGGTCACGGGCATCGACCATCCCACCGAAGGCAACGTGGTTGTGCATGGCACGGATATTTACACGGGCGTAACCGAAAGTCAGCGTTCCAAATGGCGCGGCAAGAATTTGGGAATCGTTTTTCAGTTCTTCCAGTTACTGCCCATGCTCACACTGCTTGAAAATGTGATGCTCCCGATGGATTATGTAGACATGTATGATTTCGATGAACGCCCCGCCCGCGCCATGGAATTATTGACTCTCGTGGGGCTGGAAAAATTCGCAAATAAATTACCCGTTTTGGTTTCAACTGGGCAGCAGCAACTCGCTGCCATTGCACGCGCCATGGCTTGTGACCCGCCATTGCTGGTCGCGGATGAACCCACAGGCAACCTCGATACACGCTCGGCAGACAAGATCATTCAACTATTTGAGGGATTTGTAGCACAGGGCAAGACCATTGTGATGGTTACGCATGATCCGTCATTGACATCGCGCACGCATCGCAACATCATCATCTCGGACGGCGAGTTGATAGACGAGACCATTTCAAGATCACTGCCGCAGTTAAGGCACCGCCACATGCTGGAGTTCACCAAGATCGTGGAAGAGCATGACTACCAGCCGCATGAGACCATCATCTCGCGTAACGGAAATGTGGATTATTTCTTTATGATCCGCAATGGCGAAGTGGATGTGGTTTTGCAGGACAGGAAGAAAAAGGAATATGTGCTGTCGCGTTTACAGGCCGGCGAATTCTTTGGCGAAATCGAATTGTTGCGCGGCGGCAAATCCATTGCGAATGTGCGCGCAGGAGACCGCCCTGTGGAAGTGCTGGCGCTTCCGCGCGCAGATTTTATCCGCGTGATGAACGAATCTCCGATTACGGCTGAGGCAATCGGCAAGATCGTGCAAAAACGATTGGAAGAAAAAAGAGTTGCAGATCAGAGATCGGAATCAGGTAAACAGGTGAATAGGTAGACAGGTAGATAAGGAAACACGTAGACAGGTGATCTTCGATTTTTGACCTTTGACTTTTGACTCTTGATTTTATATGACCGACCCACGCAAACTCCCCCAGATACTTTTTATCGAAGACAGCGGCG
>JACRBH010000137.1 GCA_016234535.1 Chloroflexota bacterium | reverse complement strand
TCGTGGCTGGAAACGAAAAAACGCTCAAGCCATGTTAGCGGCGTTGAGCGAATTCCATAGCGGACGTTTTCTGATTGCTTGGCAATCTGGACTACCCGTTTCAATCTGATTTCATTTCCCCGATACTTTTGCGCTATACCCTGGAGCCACTTTATTTTTATTCTGCTTTTGATATGGGTTATACTTTCTCGAACAAAAATCCAAAATCTGAAACCTGCCCTGAGCTGGTCGAAGGGTCGTAAATCAAATGAAACAACTTCTGCAACACATCAAAAATGGCAAGACCGTAGTCGAAGATATTCCCATCCCCACGCCACGCGAAGGCATGGCGCTTGTAAAAATTTCCGCATCCCTTGTTTCTGCTGGAACCGAACGCATGGTCGTGGAGTTTGCTGAAAAAGGTTACCTTGGCAAGGCACGCTCTCGACCTGATCTTGTCAAGCAAACTCTCGATAAAGCCAAACGTGAAGGCGTTATGCCGACTGTAAACGCAGTTTTCAACCGCCTCGATCAACCGATGGCGCTTGGATATTCCTCCGCTGGTACGATCATTGCGCTTGGGAAAAACATGCAAGGCTTCAGGATCGGTCAACGTGTGGCGTGTGCAGGCGGCGGCTTTGCTGTCCATGCCGAATACAATGTTGTGCCGCGCAACTTGCTGACACCTCTTCCAAAGAATGTCGATTTTGAATCCGCCGCCTTCACCACCCTTGGTGCAATCGCGTTGCATGGATTTCGTTTGGCCGAACCTCAGCTTGGTGAAAACATCGCCATTATCGGCCTGGGTCTTTTGGGACTATTGACGATTCAACTGGCGTCTGCGGCAGGATGCAACGTCCTCGGCATTGACCTTGACCCAAAGAGAATCAAACTCGCATCCTCTCTTGGACTGGAAGCTGTTTCCCGCAAACAGGCTGAATCAGCGGCTGTGGCATTCACTGCCAATCGCGGCTTCGACGCCGTTATCATCTGCGCCGACACATCCTCCAATGACCCGATCGAGCTTGCAGGCGCAATTGCCAGAGACCGCGCGCGCGTTGTTGCCACCGGCGCAGTCGGCTTAACCATTCCAAGAAAAATATATTACGAAAAAGAAATTGCTTTCATCAATTCACGTTCCTATGGCCCCGGCCGCTACGATGCAAGTTACGAAGAGAACGGAAACGATTACCCAATTGGCTATATCCGCTGGACAGAGGGAAGGAACTTCCAGGCCGCGGTGGATTTGATGTCAAGCGGAAAACTGAAAGTGGCCCCGCTCATCAGCCATCGTTTCCCAATCGAAGAGGGGATTCAGGCTTATGAAGTGATCACTGGCAAAAAGAAAGAGCCATTCCTTGGTGTGTTGTTGAAATATGATGAGACGAAAGAAGAAAGAGGAAAGAAGATCGAATTTCCGTCAATACCCTTCGGGCACAATGTTGTCAATCGTCAATTGTCAATTGTCAATCTCGGTGTTCTCGGCTCAGGGCTTTACGCCAACTCCACTCTTCTCCCCATTATCAAAAATAACAAAGACTTTCAACTTGTCGGCATCGCGTCTTCCGGTGGACTTCATGCCCAGCATTCGGGAAAGAAATATGGCTTTCAATATGCCACATCTTCCGAAGATGAAATCATCAACGATCCAAACATCAACACCGTTGCAATCCTCACCCGTCACGACACCCACGCAGACTTGGTCATCAAAGCACTGAAAGCTGGTAAAAACGTCTTTGTTGAAAAACCACTGGCAATTAATAGTAAGCAGTTATCAGTCATCAATAAACAGTTACTGACCACTGACCACTGCCTACTGCTCACTGGCTTTAACCGCCGTTTCTCCCCGCTTGCTCAATCTCTTTCCTCTTTCCTCTTTCATTGCAATGAACCCCTCCATGCCCATTACAGAGTCAACGCTGGCTACATCCCACTCAACCACTGGACTCAAGACCCCATTCTCGGCGGCGGACGGATCATCGGCGAAGCCTGTCACTTTATTGATTTGATCACCTTCCTTGTTGGCGCGGCCCCTGTCTCGGTCAGCGCACATGCATTGACCGATAACGGCAAATATCGCGAAGACAATGTCTCCATGACTTTTACCTTTCCGAATGGTTCCATCGGCGTGGTGGATTATCTTGCCAATGGCGATAAATCCTTCCCAAAGGAGCGGCTTGAAGTGTTTTGTGAAGGGAAAATAGCCATCCTTGATGATTATGTAAAACTGGAAACCATTGAAAATGGAAAGCGGAAAACAGAAAGCCATGCGCAGGATAAAGGTTGGAAGAACGAAATGAACACGTTTGCCAAGTCCATCCACGAAGGCGGTCAGCCTCCGATTCCGTACGAGCAATTGATAGGTGTGTCCAAAGCCACATTTGCAGTAGTGGAGTCGTTGCGGTCGCAGGCATCAGTTAAGATCGGGAGCGTTTAACCTCTGATTTCCAAAGTCGTCAACAAATATAAAAGAGTCGCCTCATTAGGGCGACTCTTTTTACTTTTATCTTTTTACATTCACTACGCATGCACTGCTTCTGTGGATTCGACAGTCACAACTTCGTGTTCTCCCTCTGTCAAACGATGATCCACGACTCTCAAGTATTTCACACCGAGCGAGAAGAACAGCATACCATAAGCGATGATGCCCAGCCCCGATGCCCATTCCACGAGGGATGGCGTGTAGGTTGTATAGGATACAACTGATTCGCCCGGGAGATAGGAAATCACCGCAAGCTGCCCAACGATATTGATGTCATAGCGGAAGGCAACTACGCCGCCCACGATCATGGCGAGGGCCAGCATCCGCCAGAAGGGCAGCAAACGCGCGGGACGATAGAGCAGGATAACGGTCGGGATGAGCGTTCCAATCAGCAATTCACCAAACCAGAAGTTGAAGGAGAGCGGTCCTGTGGTGAGCAGGTGATAGGCTTCGGTGCGTCCGGGTTCATGCATATATCTAGTTGCCATCCAATCCCAAAATCGGAAGTACAGATAACCGATCATCAAATAGCCAAGGAATTGCGCAACGCGTTCGATCAAAATATCGTTGACTTTGGCCTTGGGAGTTAATCTTCCCGAAAGCATGGAGGCAAACAATGTCAGCGCGATGCCTCCCACGATGGCGGAGAACATGAAGAGCACGGCCATTTCAGGTTTATATAAATACGGGCGGGCCTTGATCACACCATACATCGCGCCAAGTGATGATTGATGCAGGCTCGAAAGTCCAAGCCCGATGATCGCGAGGAAGGGAGCATAGTGATGCATACTTTCCATCTTTTTCGCAATGAGCGGATATTTATTTCGCAGCCATTCGAGCGAGGCGAAGATCGGCATGGATTCGAAGATCAGCACTGTTAGATAAAGCATAACGCACATGGTCACTTCCCACATCAGGGAGTGGACGTTCCAAAACATCAAGGCTTTGTAGAAGCGGTCCGGGCGGCCAATATCGAGGACGAGGGCGAGCATGGCCATTGTGTAGCCAATAAGACCAATAAAAGTCGCTGTGCGTGCAATCGGTGCGTAGCGTTTGAGACCGAAGAGATACACGCCCGCACACAAACTGAATGCGCCTGCGCTTACCGCGATGGATGAGAGATCAATTGTGATCCACAAGCCCCAGGGGACGAGGTCCGTCAGGTTGGTAATGACCAATCCCTTCCAGAACACTGCTATACCTGCAATCAGCGCACTGAGCAGTATTACAGCGAGAAAGCTAAGCCACAAGCCCCACGGAGTAAAGATATTCTCACGAATGGTTTTTAAGATTGGCGTCATGAACTTTTTCATACTAGTCCTCCATCTCTTGCGCATCAGCGGGGAGATAATAAACACGCGAACCCGTGCCAAGGTTTTCACGCAGACGATAGGAGACGTGCTCGCGTAAAATTCGGCTGACATTCGAGTTCGGGTCGTTCAAGTCGCCGAACATGCGGGCCCTGGTCGGGCAGGCTACAACGCACGCGGGTGTTGCATCAGCATCGATACCGGGAGTGAGACCCAGTTCGAGGCCGCGGTCAATGCGTTGATAACAGAACGCGCATTTTTCCGGTACACCGCGCGGACGTCGCTCCACTTCCGGAGTGCCCCATTCCGGCACGGCGGGGTTTTCACCATCGAACGCCGCCCAATTGAAGGAGCGCGCCTGGAACGGACAGGCAACTTCGCAATAACGACAGCCAATGCATTTGTTGTAATCCATCATGACAATGCCGTCATCGCGATAGTATGAAGCTCCCACGGGGCAGACTTCCACGCATGGAGCGTGTTCGCACTGCATACAAGGCCGCGCGAGATATACCTTTTTTCCATTGACCTCGCCTGCCTCCAGGACTTTATTCCACTCAATATCAGGGTTGACATCATTATGCGCCTGGCACGCCAGCGTGCAATATCCACAGCCAGTGCATTTGGATTGGTCAATCACCATCGCCCACTGATGTTCGCCTTTCTTTGCTTCAGAGGCGTCTGCTTGTGTAATGGCGCGCGTCCCTGCGGCAACTGCAAGACCGACTGCGGTCAGCTTTAGAAAATCGCGGCGGTTGAAATTATTTTCCGTCATGTTTCACCTCAGTTTCTTTTTGCATTGCAAACCGATACCAGCGTTCGAGCCATGGAGCCAGTAACATACCGGCCGCCAAACCGATGAGAACTGCCAGACCGGCATAACCAAGCGGATTGACCGGGGTAGGTTCAGGCAATAGGGAAGCCTCGTTTACTTCCGGGGTTGGGTGTGAAGCGGTGGTTGGCTCCGCGCCCAAAGCTTCGCCGGAGGTATGCATCTGTTCCTTATGACATTCGGTACAGCGATCCAGGCTGGCCTTGAAAGAGTGGTCAGGGATGGTATGTGTTTCCAGTTCTGTATCCAACTGGCTGATATGGCAATCCACACAAGTGACTCCATTTTGAGCATGCGCGCCGTGTGAACTGTCTACGCTCATTTCCTTGTGACAGGTGATGCATAATTGCGATGCGTCATGGCCCGATGCGATCTTCACCGAAGCGCTGTGCGGATCGTGGCAATTGGTGCAGGCCATGCCATTCTTATAATGAGTGCTGCCTTCCCATTCCATCCAACCAAAGCGCGTATCTGTGTGACAGCCCCCGCACAGCGCCTCGGATTTATCCACGCTCAAAGGAGTGTTGGGATGGTCACCCCCTTCATCTTTATGACATGCCTCGCAGGAAACACCCTCGGCTTTCCAGGTTGCAGTCGCCGGGTCGTATCCAGTCACATGGCAGGAGAGACAGGCTGTGGGCGTACCCTGCCTGGTCCATTCATCCACAAAGATCGGGTCGTTGGTGGCATGTCCGTGAGCGCCGATCTCCCATGTCATCTGAAAATCAGTATGGCAGGAAGCGCAATCATCCTTATCTTCCGCAGTTGGGGGAGGGGTCACTTCCTGTGCCGAAACAGCAATGAGCGTCACGCCCGCAAATATCAAGGCAAACACCAGTGCAGCTAAAACTCGCTTCCAAGAGGACATATTTGCTTCTCCTTAAATGATTTAGATGTGCGCGCGTGAGCGGGGGGAAGCCGCGCTTGCTTTGAGGAAAATTTCGCAGTCCAGACAGGCTTCCTTCAAATAACCGTTGGGTAAACGATGGATCTGCCAGCAAGGCTGGGCATTCAAAGATAAACGCGAATTCAATTGTTCATCGGAAAGACCCTGGGTTTCCAGGCAGGACATCTCGTCAATTGCCAAAACTTTCTCTTCAGTCCGGGCTTCCTCCTGCCAGCGCGCATCCAGCTTGCGGAGCAGGTAAACGATCAACGCAGTCAAAGCCACAGGCACGAGCACGCGTAACGCCAAACCAATCAGGATCACAAGAGTGGAGTTTAGATCTTCCATTTTTTCCTCACATTTTCAGCCAGGAGCTGGGATCATGCCGGCTAAACCACTCACCGACAAGGATTAGTAAAATGAATGGGACAACCAGACGGACCAGAAAGAGCAGAAGTACGATTACGGATGCGTTCATGGCTATCTCCTTTCTTTATCTTGCCTACAATATACGACTTCCTTAAAAGGAAGTAAATTCGGCTCGTCCCCCATCTTGGATAAAGGACAGACGCATCTTTCCCCGCCCGGGCCTGCGGATTTTGCCCCACACATTTCCCAGGCTGATGGGGATATTGCCCCATGCCGCCCCCGGGAGATTCCAAGCAAAAGCCCCTCACTGATTCAGCAAGGGGCCTGATATTCATCAATTTATGGAAACACGCTACGCTTTGATAATCCCCTTGCGTATCGCGTATCTCACCAATTCGGAGCGCGAATGTAGATTCAGCTTCCGCATAATATTCTCGCGGTGACGCTCCACCGTTTTCGGGCTGATCACCAGCGCCGCGGCGATCTCGTCATTGCTTACACCTTCCGCAAGGTGTGTCAGCACTTCGTGTTCGCGGTCTGTCAGGCCGTCGAGGTTGGCTTTTTCCTCGGCGGGCCGTTCCGCGCTTAAATAATCGCGTACCAATAACTTGGCCAGGGATGGGTATAAATACACCTCTCCTTCTGCGGCAGCGTTGATGGCAGTAATCAGCTCATCAGGCGCGGCGCGTTTGGGTACATACCCCGATGCGCCAGCCGCCAGCATTTGAAAGAAATATTCCTCATCTTCGTGGATGGTCAGAGCTACGATCTTCACATCGGGAAATTTTGCCTTGATCTCACGTGTAGCTTCAATGCCTGTCTTATCCGGCAGGCCGATATCCATCAAAATGACATTGGGTTGCACGCGCGCGGTCTCCAACAATGCCTCATGCGCCGAACCAGCCTCCCCGACGATTTCCATTTCCTTTTGGCCGCTGAGAAGCATTTTCAAACCCGAACGCACAACGGCGTGATCGTCCACTAACAGCAAGCGTATCGTCATTTAAACCTCCACTGCCTTATAAGGGATTACGGCTTCCACTTCGGTGCCGTAATCCGGCCGCGAATGGACTTCCACAGTCCCACCCAGGAGCGCGGCGCGTTCCGACATGCCCGACAGCCCGAGCGAGATCCGCCCGACGCGGTTCTTCACTGCGTCCATATCAAAGCCCACCCCGTTATCCCGCACGAGAATGCGCGCGGAATTTTCGGTATATTCCAAATTCACGGTCACTGCACTGGCGCGCGAATGTTTGATGATGTTATTCAAAGCTTCCTGAATGATGCGGAAGATGGCGATCTTTACCGCTTCATCGAGCAGATGCTCCTCTCCGGAAATATCCACTTTGATATTCAGGTGAGACATCTCTTGCAGGCGGTTGGTGTACCATCTCAAAGTGGCAGACAAACCCAGATCGTCGAGGTGCGCAGGCCGCAGGTCGGAAATGATGCGTTGTAATTCCCGCAGCGAATCCGACGCAAGCGTCTGTAATTGCCCAAGGATGTCGCGTTGTGTTTGGTTTCGCGGACTGATCTCACCCGCAAGCCCGCGCAAGCCCATGCCGATGGCGGTCAGTGACTGACCGGTTTCATCATGCAGGTCGCGCGCAATGCGCTGACGTTCCGCTTCCTGCGCGGCAACGACCCGCCGGAATAACTCCGCGCGCAGTTCTTCACGTTGATACGACTCGTTTAAACGCGCCTCCTGCAGTTCTGCGATCTTATGGTCGCTTTCCACCTGGAAGGCGCGCAGGAAACGGATCACAAAAACCGAGGCGAAGATCGCCGTGATTGCGCGCAATAATTGGATCGGGAAACCAAACGTATTTAAAAACAGTTCCGAGTTAAGGAATGTGGATGGAGGCAGCAGGCTCGGCGTGGTAAAGATCTGGCCGACAATGCTATACCAGCCAAACGAGACCGAGGCCCACAAACTATCGCGCCCAAAAGTGACAAGACCCGCGCGGCGAAAAGCGCGTTGCTGCACGATAAGTCCGGCCGCTGCCAGCAGCCCCGCCGGAATGGCGATTGCGTAACGAGTCCAGACGTCGGAGATGGCGATAAGGTCGGTTTGAATGTAGCGGCTCCTGAATGAAGCCAGGCCAAATGCCCAGATCGCATCCAATGCAAGCGGGATGATAAGGCTGACCCGCCAGGTTGATTCGCTTCCCAATACCAGATATGAGCCGAACGCGGCCAGTGAAAGAAAGGAAAAAGCTAAAAGCACAAATCCGATCACTGAAATGAGCGCTGAAAAGACCGCATCAAAATGCCCCATCAGCTTGAGCATTTCAAGCCATTCATGCGCCGCATGGACCAGGCCAAACCCGGCCAGCGGACGCAGCGCCATGCGCAAGCGCGCATCTGTGGAACGACCGCCTTCCATTGCCACCAACATGCCCATGCTAAAGAATGCAAGGCCATAAAAAAAGTAGATGATGACGAGAGGCGGCAGGTTCATGCGTTATCTTAATAGACCCTAATGGTTCTATAACCATTAGGGTCTGATTTCCTTTTTTCTTATTCTTCCGGACGTCTTATGCGTCCGCCGCACACGCGGCAGAAGCGGTCATTTGGTTTTGCACGTGTTCCACATTGAGCGCAATACACTTCTTCCTCACCGTTCTCTTCATTTTCCTGCACAGCGCGGACTCTGCGGCGAGGTCGTTGTTTGGTTGACTTGCTGCGTCCTGCCTGCCAGTAATACACAAGTCCGCCTGCGATCATCACCACCCCAAGCCCGCCGATGATGTAGGGCAGGGAGTTATTCAATGACACGCGGCCCGGAGTGTTCTCGTCCACGGGGGCGGCTGGTTGAACATCCTGTTGCGATGAGACCAGGGCATCGGTTGTCTTTGTATATTTCAGATCCAGGGTGAATTGCTGGCCGCTCTTGAGTTTAATGGCATTGCTCTCATAATAAGTGAGTCCGCTTTCCACCACGGCCGGCCCAAGTTTGGGGGTTGTCGTAAGGGCGGTGGTATCTAATGGCTCGAGCACGCGGATGCCAAACGCGTCGATTGCGTAGTCGCCATTCCACAGGTAGGAAAACGTGCGTTCATGTACCTTGATCTCAATCGGCTGATAATATTCAAAACGGGCCTTGGCTGCGTCCAATGTCACTGTAAAGGCTTGCAAGTCGCCGCTTTTGGCCGGCCCTTCATACATTGCGTTTACCAGGCTTCCGTCTGCTGAATAAGTTGCCACAGCCACCAGGTTGGCATCCTGTGGAATTTGAAAAGTGAGTTTGACTGGGAAGAGTGTGGTGGCGGGCAGTTCGATATCCGCCAGAACCAACATGCTGGGTTGATCGTATTCAGGCCATAACTGCACATTCACGCTGGCCAGTGTCACACTGCCTTGCGCCGATACCAGAGCAGGAAATACCAATAACATCCCCATTGCTATTATTAAGAACCACTTGCGCATCGAAATACCTCCGAACATTAAGAGTTTCTTTTATAGGACTTTCGCTTGTCATTCTGAGCGGAGCGAAGAATCTCGAATTTCGGGGGGAGACCCTTCGCTATCGCTCAGGGCGACACGAAAAAGCGAGATTGAGCGAAAGCCCTGTTTTACCTTTGCTGCATAAATTACCAATCTTAAAAATGTAATTTCAGTTTAGGTAACCATGCGACACCCTGTATCTTACCATGCCCGGAAAGCAGCGGACATCCCTTAACTGCATAATCATGGCGGAAGAATGTCACCCTTTTATAAGAGAAGACCCTAAAGGTTTTGGAAACCTTTGGGTCTGTTTCTCAAGCGTGCCCGGCTGTAGCGCGTACCAACTGCCAGCAGGCCCGGTTATATGGCGTGGAGATTCCGTGATATTCAGCCCGCTTTGTCACTGCGCCACAGATGGCGTCAATTTCAGTAGGCGCGCCGCGCCGCACATCCTGAAACATCGAGGAATGATTCGTGGCAGTCTGCCGCGCCACATCCTCCGCCGCGCTGACGGGATTGCTGAACGGTAAATTTACATTTTCGGCCATTGCCACTTCCGCGGTTTCGCGCGCCAGCGATGCCATCACTTTGCGCGCGTTTGGATGGGATAACAATTCGCCGTTTGGGATTCGCAGCAAAGCGGTCAACGGGTTGATGGCGGAATTGATGACCAGTTTGCCCCAGATGAGTGACTTGGCATCGTCAACAATGTGCAAATTAAAGTTGGAGGATCGAAGAATCGCTTCAAGCGGACCGAGGGCCTGATTCTGTTCAATGGAGATGACTCCATCTCCGCCTGCCCGCACCAAGCCCGGGCCGAGCAGAGTCGCTCCAGTGGTGGTAATGCCCAATGCAACCCGGGCAGCTCCCAGGTCGCGTGCGAGCGTTTCGCGGTTGCCCAATCCATTTTGAAGAGTCAAAGCAAGTCCATCGCTTGCGAGCGCTCCCTTAAGTTGACCTGCCACACGTTCCGTCTGCCAGGATTTGACCAGCACCAGCGCAAACTTCGCGCCGCTCACTTCAAAGGGATCATCCGTCGCGTGGACTTTGAACGCGCGTTCGTTTCCATTTGCATCCACAATGCGCGCGCCGTTTTCCTGCAAGGCACGCAGCCCATGCTTCCACGTCCCAAGCATGGACACGGAATGACCCGCTTCGCTCAATCGCGCCGCGAATAAAGTTGCCAATGCGCCAGTACCAACCAGAAGAATATCGTTTTTCATTTTGTTTACCTATATTCGTCATTGCGAGGGCGGTGCTTTTCGCCCGAAGCAATCTCCTAAATGGTTGGGGATTGCTTCGTCGCTAAGAACAAGAGCGCGGCTTGCAACGACATCAAATTATTTTATTTCCTTCTGAAACATATCCCACTCATCATCGCTCATCTCAACCGTATGCTCAACCGCAGGGAATCGCTTTGTTTCCACATCGTCGAGATACTCAGTGAAAGCCTTGTTCATCTCGGCGTGGAAATTTGCATACTGCTTGACGAACTTCGGCGTGAAGCGCTCAAAGAGACCGAGCAGATCGTGCGTGACAAGCACCTGACCGTCACAGCCCGCGCCCGCGCCAATGCCAATGGTGGGAATGGAAATTTGTTTCGAGATGTACTCCGCCAGCCGCGCAGGGACAGATTCAAGCACGAGGCTGAACACGCCAGCTTCTTCAAGAATGTGCGCGTCTTCAAGCAGGCGTTTTGCCGCGGATGCAGTTTTGCCCTGCGCGCGGAATCCGCCAAGTTGATGGACAGACTGCGGCGTGAGCCCAAGATGACCCATGACAGGAATGCCCGTTCCCACAATCGCGCGGACTACATCTGCGCGTTCACGTCCGCCTTCGAGTTTGACTGCGTCCATGCCAGCTTGCTGCAAAAATCGCCCCGCATTGCGGACTGCTTCTTCAACGGAAACTTGATACGACATGAACGGCATATCGCCCACCAACAGCGCGGACTTTGCTCCGCGTGAAACTGCGCGCGCGTGATGCAGCATATCTTCCATGGTGACGGGCAATGTGTTTTCATAGCCGAGGACAACCATCCCGAGCGAATCGCCGACGAGGATGGAATCAATACCAGCCTTGTCTATCGCCATTGCGGTGGGATAGTCATAGGCTGTGAGCATGGTGATCGGTTCGCCGTGTTCCTTCTTCTGGCGGAACATAAGCGTGGTCACTTTTTTGCGTTGTTGTGACGTGCTGGGGGAAATTGTTGTGGTTGACATGGTACCCTCCGATATAGGTAGAGTCCGAATTACTTGCTGACTTGGTTGATGTTGTTAACTCCGTCACGTTCCCAAGGATACGTGCGGTGTGGACATTATTCCACAAAACGATGGTTTTGGCTATTGCGTTTCTTATTATTTGACTGTGAGGGAATAGCGTTTCTTACGAGCGCAATTCTTTTATGTCGTTGCGAGGAGGGTGCTCTTCCCGACGAAGCAATCTCCTTAAAAATTGGAGGTTGCTCACCGCACTGGCGCGCGGCGCAAGTGTCGGGCGAAGAACAAGAACGCCCTCGCAACGACATTTAGGCAGTATAATATTTTTATCTAACATCACATGTCATCGCAATGACATATATCGCTTGTCTCATAAATAAGTAAACTTTTTGTTCAAAATTGCGAGTAGAAATTGCAACTTTTGTTTACCAAATTATGCGACACTATGTAAAACGGAGAAATTCACATGCGAAGAATGTTTGGTTTTCTAATTGGGATTTTTGTCGGCGCATTGGTCGGTTCCACGGTGGCGCTACTTCTGGCGCCCGAGTCAGGCGAGAAACTGCGCGGCGAGTTACGCGAGCGCGGACAGGGTTTTATGCACGATGTCCAGCACGCGGCAGATTCACGCAAGATCGAATTGCGCGGGCGGCTGGAATCCTTGAGAGCGCCGAGGGAATTCTAGAAAGTAATTGGTAAATGGTAATTTACCAATTACCATTTACCAATTACGGTTTTATAAAACTCCCCCGCCTTCTGCATATTCAATCCATATTCCGCGCGCGCGGAAATAATATTTGCATTCAGACCTGCAGCTTCACGGCGCAGGTCTTCTCTTTGTGTGGCAAGCAGGATTCCATCCGCAATGGATTGAGGGTCGTTGGGATTCACGAGCAGGCCGTTCTGTCCGTGCGTGATCCACTCGCGGATGGATTCGAGATCACCCGCAATGGGGAAACATCCGCAAGCCATGCCTTCGAGCAGCGAATTTGGCGTGCCATCGTGAATGGCTGGCGAGACTACAATTTGCGCACCGCGAAACGTCTCAGCCATTTGCGCGTGTGAAAGTGGGGGATTCAATTGAACGGCGTGTTCGATGTTTAATTCCTTCATCCATCCCAAAGCCTGTGATTCTCCAGCCATTGAAGCGCAGATAAATTTTGCATCCGCGCGTTTTGCGAGCACCAGCGGAATGGCTTTGAAGAAGGCCGCGTTATTTACATAAGCCCGGAATCCGCGCGGATTGATGATGATCGGGTCTTTCACAGGTTCTTTGAGCGGATAAAAAACATCGCTTCGGACTCCGCCGTTGCCGGGGGTGACCAAAGTGGGTTTATCCTGGCTGAGACCCCATTCGCGCGCGAGGCGGATGTCACGCTCGCAATCGGCGTGAAGTGCGTGCGTTACGGTCATTGCCTTGCGTGTGTAGTGTTTCATCAATGGGGTGGACGGGGCGTGCAGGGTGAAGTCATTGCCCCAAATGGACATGATCAATGGTGTACCGGCATAAGCGTCAGCGGCGAGCATACCTTCATAAGGAACTCGCAGCGCATGGACAAGGTCAGGTTGAACTTCTTGAATGAAGGAATATAATTTTTGCGCGGAGCGGGAAATGGTCAAAGGGCCGAGCCACTGTCTGATAAGGGTGCGCGGGCCAAGGGTCCGCGCAGATGCGCTGCCGGGGCGGGATGTCTGCTTCTTAACCGCGCTAAAGGCAACAGGTGTAAACTCCAGCCGCTTAATGGGGAAATCCACAGTACAGTGAAACGTGGATGCTAGAAAGATGTCGTCACCGCGTTCTGCGAAGTAACGAATCCAGTTTTGGGCGATTGGGGAACGGCCGTCGGCCACAAAAAGTAATCTCATGGGGTGATTATACTCATTGCCCGTAAAGGCGAGACGTAGTATATTAGCGCCATGAGCAGAAAACGTGTCCTGGTCGTTGAAGATAACATGGATACTTATGAGCTTGTGCGGTTCATCCTGGAAAAGAATGGATATGAAACTTTTCTAGCCATGAACGGGCGCGATGGAGTGAACGCCGCGAAAAAACAAGTGCCGGACCTGATCATCATGGATATGTCCATGCCGGAGATGGATGGCTGGACTGCAACCGGCATAATCAAAAAAGACCCGCAGGTTTCCTTCATTCCGCTGATTGCGCTGACCGCCCATGCTCTGCCCGGCGACCGTCAACGGGCAATGGACGCGGGCTGCGATGAATATGTAACCAAGCCAATGGATCTGCTTGATCTTGTAGACACCGTGGACCTTTGGGCGAGCAAACACTAAAACTCATCATTGCGGGCGATACAGGGAGAACACCCTGCCCGCGGTGACGGAAAGAGTTTATAAAAATCTTTTTCAAAAAGGAAAAAATATGAAACAAATTTGTGTCGTCGGCGTGGGATACGTCGGCCTTGTAACCGCGGCTTGTTTTGCCGATCTTGGCAACCGCGTGACTGCGCTGGATGTAAACGAACAGCGCGTTGAGAATCTCAAAAAGGGCATCATGCCCATCTACGAGCCCGGCCTCGATGAACTTGTAAAACGCAATGTCAATGGCGGGCGCATCACATTCACGACTTCCTATAAAGAAGCGTTGAAGGATGCTGAATATGCTTTCATTGCAGTTGGGACTCCGTCTGACGCTGATGGCGCTGCGGATTTGCAGTACGTTGCCGCTGCGGCGACTTCGATTGCAAAGGAAATGACTGCGCCGTTGATCATCATCAATAAGTCCACGGTTCCGATCGGGACCGGTGACTGGGTCGCTGACATTGTGAAGGGTGCCCAGCCCAGGCAGATTGAATTTGCTGTAGTCTCATGCCCCGAATTTTTGCGTGAGGGTTCAGCCATTGGCGACTTCATGAATCCTCATCGTACAGTGATCGGTTCATTGGATAAGGATGCCGCGAACAAAGTGGCTCATCTGCATTTGCCATTGCGCGCGCCTATCGTGATCACAGATTTGCGTACAGCCGAAATGATCAAGTACGCGAGCAACGCCTTCCTCGCCACCAAGATCTCCTTTATGAACGAACTGGCTGACCTGTGTGAAATGGTCGGCGCGGATGTGAAGGAAGTGGCTGCCGGCATGGGCTATGACGCGCGCATCGGCCGTCACTTTTTGGATGCCGGTCTCGGCTGGGGCGGTTCGTGCTTCCCCAAGGATGTGGAAGCGCTGGCCTTCATGGCAAAGGAAAAGGGATTGAATCCGCGTATTTTGAATGATGTGATGGAAGTGAACTATGACCGCCGCACAGTTGCTGTGGCACATGTTGAAAAAATGGTGGGCGGCAGTTTGAAAGGCAAGACCATTGGCCTGCTTGGTTTGGCGTTCAAGCCGAATACGGATGACATGCGCGATGCGCCCTCCATCGATATTTCCGAGGGATTGATCAAGGCTGGTGCGAAAGTCCGCGCTTATGACCCGGTTGCGATGGAAGTTGCCCGCCCGATCCTGCCAGCAGTGGAAATGTTCGATGAGCCCTACAAGATGGCCAAGGATTGCGATGCGCTCATGGTGGTGACTGAATGGAACGAGTTCAAGCAGCTCGATCTTGAAAAAGTAAAAGGCTTGCTCAAGTCCCCGGTCATTTACGATGGACGTAATATTTACGATCCCAAATTGATGAAGGAAATGGGCTTCACTTATCGCGCCATCGGGCGATCCTAGCCGATTTAATCAATTAATTTTCAGGTCGGATAGTCGGGTACAATTCTCGACTGTCCGGCTTTTCCTTTTTGACTACAAGACTATAAGACAAGCGACTAAAAGACCATATGACCACCCCTCCAGTTTGCGATTACGAAGGCTCCGATTATCAACAATCCTTTTGGGAACAAGGCGGGCGCGAATATGAAGACCGCGCCGAAGCCATTGCACTAAAGAGAATGCTCCCTATAAGCGGGAAACTTATGCTCGAACTTGGCGCGGGCGCGGGCCGCAACACACCGCGCTATGCTGGCTTTGAGCGCATTGTTCTTCTGGATTATTCCACCACGCAATTGATTCAGGCCCAGGAAAAACTTGGGCACTCAAGCAAATACGTTTATGTGGCTGCGGATATTTACCGCCTCCCGTTCCGTGACCGTCAGTTTGATGCGGCCACGATGATCCGTGCCCTGCATCACATGGCGGATGCTCCCAAAGCCCTCAAACAAATCCGGAACGTTTTGGAGCCGAACGCCGTCTTCATCCTTGAATTTGCGAACAAGCTTAACTTCAAATCCATGCTGCGCTACCTGCTGGGCAGACAAAAATGGAGTCCTTTCACTCTTGAGCCTGTCGAATTCGTAAAATTGAACTTTGATTTTCACCCAAAAGCAATTCGCAACTGGCTGGGAGAGTTGGGCTTTTCGATTGAAAAGACGCTTACAGTTTCGCATTTCCGTCTTGGCCTGCTGAAACGCATCGTCCCTGCCAGGCTGCTTGCCGCGCTGGATGGGTTGTTCCAGCCGACCGGCAGGTTTTGGCAATATACGCCCAGTGTGTTTGTGAAGGCGCGTGTGGGCAATCTTCATGATGAGGGGATGGGGCAGATCCATGCAAATGTGCCCGACCTTTTCAAATGCCCCGACTGCGAAGGCGAGAAACTGGAAAACATGATGGATCATTTGCATTGTCCGGTCTGTGAATCGAATTGGGCGGTACGCGATGGCATTTATGATTTCCGCGAACGGATGAAATAGATTCGTCCCTGAAGGGATGGAGAAGGAATTGATGACTGACCCCAAGGACGCCCTGCCAAAAGTCCCCCCGTTTCTGAAACCCGAACCCCCGCACAAAAATGGCGTGGACATGCGCGGAATGTTGAGCCTGGCCACCATGCTGGTCAGCCTTGCCGCGTTGACATTATCCATGGGCGGCGCGGCGAAACTTATGCTCGATATCTTTGGCGAAGGCCTTGTAAACAATCTTGACGGATTATTTGTCAAAGTGATCGTGCTGGGATTCGCCTTCTTCTTCGGGTGGGGAGTGGGGCTGGCAAGCATTCGCGGCTTTGGGAATTTGATCTATCCCATCATCATCAATATTTATGCGTGGGCCTGTTTGATCGCAGTCAGCATTCTTTACATGAAAGTGATGAAGAAACTTTTCGACCAGCGCTACGATGGGCTTCACTTCTGGGCTTATTTGATCATGCTGCTTGGCGGACTCTTCGTCCTGATCTGGCTGCATTTACTTGTAGAGGACCACGATCTGCGTCCCTTTGCCATTCCCCTGTTGATCATCGGCGTATTGCATTTGTTTGTGATTATCTATCGTTACGTCTTTACCTCCGACGCCAATGGGATGCTGGTACTTTGCGATTTCACGGTTTTCATTATGATGATCTCGATCTCGGCATTGATGCTAAGGCACATCGGCATTCTTTCGCCCCTGCGTTACTGGATCAATGGGATGTTCATGAAAAAGAATGAGACTGAAGCCGAGTAAGTGACCTTACGCGGTAGCGCGAGATTTATCTCGCAAAACAGGCGACATAAATGTCGCGCCACAGAATAAACTGTGTAAGGCGACTAATTAACTCTTCACCAGCGGCAGGCGGATGAAAAACGTGCTGCCCGGTAATTTCTCTTCATCCAGTCCTTCACTCTCCACCCAGATGCTTCCCTGCATTGCCTTCACAATACCAGACGCGATGGCCAGCCCAAGACCGGCTCCTCCACCCTTGTAGCTGGTGCGGCTGGATGAATGCAATTCCACCTTTCCCAATTGATATAACTTTTCAAAGATAATCTTGTGATGCTCCGCGTTGATGCCTATGCCGGTATCTTTCACGCGGATCTCGGCACATTTGCCCAAACGGGTATCGTCCACAACATTCGCAGAGACAGTGATGGAGCCGCCGTCGGGTGTGAATTTGATGGCGTTGACAATGACGTGGTCCAATGCCTTCTTCAGCAGTTCAGAATCAGCCAACAGCGGGGGAATATCCCGGATGGCCTCATCCAGGCCAAAGGTCAGATTGCGAGCCGAAAGATCGTTTGTGTAATCCTTGTGGATGAGTCGCAGGATCAGGCCCAGGTTTACCGGTTCGACCTGCGGACTCACCACCTGACTGTCGAGGCGGGCCACATCCAACATGCTGTTCACGACCTGATGTAAACGATTCGTCCCCTGCAAAACGCCGTCAATCGCCTGCGAAAGCATGAGGTTGTTTTGAATTACGGAATCCCCTTTCAGCATACCGATATAGCCTTTGATGACAGTCAGCGGTGTGCGTAATTCATGCGCGGCCACTTGAATGAACGCGGATTTATTTTTGTCGTGCTTTTCAAGTGTATTGTAGGCTTTGTTCAATTCTTCCACACG
>JACRBH010000141.1 GCA_016234535.1 Chloroflexota bacterium | reverse complement strand
ACCCCCGTGCGGTGATCATCGCCGTTGACCCTCCCCCTCACGCGGACATACCTCACCATCAACCAGCCCCTCGCCCACCCACAATCCGTTTCCGTCCGTGAATCCGTGACAAAGTCCGTTGATCAACCTCACGCGGACATGGCTCGCCATCAATCACCCCCTCGCACACCCACAATCCGTTCCTATCCGCTTGTCCGCTTCAAAGTCCGTTGACTAACCTCACGCGGACATGACTCCCCATCAATCACCCCTTCGCACACCCAAATCCGTTTCCGTCCGTGAGTCCGTGACAGAGTCCGTTGACCAATCTCACGTGGACATGACTCACCATCAATCAGCCCCTCTCGCACCCAAATCCGTTCCAGTCCGTGAGTCTGTGACAGAGTCCGTTGACCAACCTCACGCGGACATGACTCACCACCAATCAGCCTCTCGCGCAACCACAATCCGTTCCCATCCGCTTGTCCGCTTCAAATCCGTTGACAACCTCACGCGGACATGACTCACCATCAATCAGCCCCTCGCGAACGAGACTTATCCACGCCCAATCACCGCCCTGACAACGTAAACGTATGGGCTACATGTATCATATCGACTGAAGCCGATTAGTCCACTTTAGCGAATATCGTATCGCCAATAGTTATGTGTAGCGAATCGACGGACGTGATAAGGAGATACCAATGATAAGTCCGATGATGATTCCTACGAGAAATACAATTAATAACCATTCGATACCCATGATATTTCTCCTTTCTTAGAATCAAAACTCGATTTGCATTACCCGAGTCTTTGTTTTGCGGCCCAGATAATATCCTAGAAATGTTCCAAGCACAGAGCCGACTGCGGTTAGTGTGGTGCTCAGGAGCTGGATGCCTTCTGGTTGATGAGCAGTCATTGCTGTACCAATTGATGCTAGTGTCACAATGACGAACAATGTAGTGAGAGTCAATCCTACCAAGCCTCCCACAAACGTCTTGATAAGGTGGATCAACATATCTGCCCACTTTATCGACAAATTGGTTAGTAAGACCGGAAATACTCGATCCTTCAATTTACTAGCTCGTTGAATTTTTTCGTTCATAGTTCACCTCTGCTTTCTATTTATTACTCGCTACTATTGCAAATCTTTATCTCTTCCTGAATTCCTTACTTTTTCAGTGAGATTATCATTAAATATCCTGTTGTTAAAGCAACCAGACTCAAAGCAATACTTACAACTATACCCATCGGACTAGGAAGCCAAAACAGGATCCAGTACCCTATCGAAAGCAATGTGAATGTCGCAATCCCGAGGGTTATTCCGATTGTTTCTGAAAACGATTTTCCGTTTCGCATGGCTACCTCCAATGAACAGGGTTGGGTGAGCAACTAACTACAAAATCATTATAGCATATTTGCGGAAAATTTCAATAAAAATACTTGAAGTTAATTAAAATACATTTATTTGAAACTTGCTTTTTTCACCAAACGTGCTATAATATTAATAGCACAAATTATCGACAAATAATTGATAGAAGGTGATCATGAAAAGTTTTGGTGAATTACTAAGCGAATGCCGCTCTGTTGCAGGGATGACCCAAAAAGAAATCGGTGACATATTAGGAAAGCACCACACCCTAATAAGTAAGCTAGAAAAAGGCCATCAAGCTGCAATTCCAGATTCAGCAGATATAAACTTGCTCCTTTCAGAGTTTCGCGGAAGAGGGGTTTCCGAGGAGAAATTGGAATCTCTCCGTGAATCTTGGAGAATCGCGACTGCAACTGGGCGCACTTATCTGAGTATTGAAGATTCTTTGATACAACTTATTCTCAAAACACTCGAGGGTCTCGAGGATTCCGATCGTATTGCTATGCAAAAAGATCTAGAAATGCTTTTGGTTCTTTGGCGTGGGTTTGAACAAAACAGGAAAGCATTTATTGAAAGCGCAATTTCTTTTAGGGCTGCTGAAAGCGAATATGGGAGACTTTTAGAAAAGAAAAGAGAAAAATTAGGTATACACTTGGAAGGTCGCTTAAGACTTAATCGGGGTATCCAACGTCGCTATATGGGTAATACAAATGGTTCGGAGAGCGACTTGCTCGAAGCTAAGGATATAGCTAAACAAATCGGAGAAGAAGATCCCCGATTTTATGCAGCGGCTTTGCTAGAATTGGGCGATTTCTATCGTCGCTTGGATTCAAATAAATGGTCAGATGCAAAAGCGTGTTACCTTGAGGCAAGAAATATGTTAAAGGCCAAGGAGGGTGATCGCGCAAAAGCGACTACAGAAATCAGAATTGCCAGCATAAACTTGTTTGCAGGACTTCCATTAGAGGCTTTACCACTTTGTGAAGAAAGCTTAAAGTATGCAGAATTTCGTGGAGATCGCAATACTGAACGCAAAGCCCTAGAACATAAAGCATGGGGACTCTCGATGTTAGGCCACTTAGATGAAGGATTGAATTTACAATTACAGGCTTATCAAATAGCTAAAGAGTTAGATCTTCACCCAAAAGAAATGGCAAAGAGTTGTAGATACATAGGTGATTTTTACCTTGGATTAGGCATGTTAGAGGAAGCAGAGCATTTCTACAAGCTTGCGTTAGATTATGTAGAAGAGACAAGAAAAAATATGAGGGAAGTTGGAGAGGAAAAAGAAAAGCTGATTCGAGTGATGGTTTTATATGGACTCGGAGGAGTCTATCTTAAAAAGTTAGAGAAGAAGAGATTAGTCCGTAGCTATCTTGGAGAAAGCCTTGAAATTGCCTTAGCCCTGGGCGACGCAGCTGCGTGCGGATTGTGTTTCAATAGACTTGGAGAGTTTGAATTAGTAGAGGGCAGTACTGAAAGTGCTCGGACAAACTTTAACAAAGCTGAAGCTTATTTCAAAAAATCTGGCCTGACAAAGATTGGGACCGACCAGATGTGCAATCCATATTATTTGTCATTATTATCTCTTAACCGTGCTGAGCTTGAATATATAGAAGGAAGATATGACAAAAGTCTTCAATGCCTAGAGATTACAAACCATTTAGCACAAGAGTTTGGCTTCACTGCACAGCATATAAAAGCAGATTTGTGGAGAGCAAAATTGATGCTTATAGGTAATAAAAATGAATCGCAACAAATTTTGGAACTATATTATTCCCTTATTATAGAAGTTATGAATGTAGGCCCACATCTTGTCCAATATACGCTTGCAAATACTAAATCTGAACTAATATCACTTCATAATACGAACGAAAAATTATCATCCTTACTTCTAAATCTGATTCTTGAAGAATGGCCAAAAAGATCACTTTCAAAAGCTCAAAAAAAGTATGAGAATGAAATGAAAAATTGGTATTCGTTGCTGAAAACGTCTAAGGATGAATGGGAAACGGTTCGGGAAGCGACAAAAGCAAATACACCAAATCATTAACAAAAATACCATGTTGAACTATTTTTCCCAAAACCAAACAAAAGAGCGAGAAAAAGATATATCACTTCTCTTAGGAAAAGAGATATTAGTAAGCGAATCGATGCAACGGCTTCGCGGAGTATCATTTTTGGGGGTACTTAATGTCGTTGCAGGAATTCCAGAAGAACAACAGTTTACTCGTTACGATCACAGTATAAGCGTGGCTTATCTTGCTTGGCATTATTGTCAATATTTGAAACTTCCCAAAGAGATTTCTTTGACAGCAACATTATTAGCGCTTATTCATGATATTAGCCATCCGCCTTTTTCTCACTCTACAGAAATTTATCTAAAAATAAGATCTGGCGTTGGAACACAGCATACGTCAGCTTTGACTAAAAGCAAAATAACAAAGGTATTAAAAGAAAGTTACGATTCGCTCCCGAGTCTTCTGCAAAAAAATGGGCTGGATGGGCTAGCAACGACACTCTATAGTTTATTCAATAGAAAAGAAAGAGAGAAATATAATAAAAATATCGGAGATATGTTTGATACCCCTTTTTGTCCAGACACATTCGATGGGATAAATCGTGCTTGGCATGCCCTCAATACCGAAGAAGTAAAGAATCGGTTAGGGGTTCACAAATTTACCTATCTCGAAGCCTTGGATCCAATGGCGCTTGTACGCTTTATATCTTCTACTACAAATCGTCCTTTGGTGTATAGGTCACCACATCCCCCGACTGAATCGAATCTTATTTTAAGATTTCATAAACTAATAAGAGTGTTATACAACGATGTGATTTATTCACATTGGCAGTCTTCTGCTATGGTTATGTTTGCGAGGGTTTTAGAGATCGCTTATGAAGATGCAGAGAAATTTGAATTCAGCCAAAAAGAGGATAAGAGCGTCATAAAAAAGATCAAAAAAAACGCAACTAGTAATATGTTATATAACCGAATAATCAAAGGTAAAACTTTTTATCCTTTATCAGAAAAGAACCCAAATTTATACAAATTGGTCATAGATTACCTTGCTAAGACAAAGAAACAGAACAAATCTTATAATTATAAAGACACTAAAAAAACAATTGAAACTATTGTCGCAGATAAACTTGGGATAGATGACAAGCTGATATTTTGTCATGTTTACAGACCTTTAATTTGGTCCTCGGATAACATCTGGTTTAAGGAAATTCCTATCAATATCCAAAATAAGCGAGAAAATTTATGGCATCTAAAATGGGATCCTTCTGAGGGCGAACAGGATATTAAAACTAAAATTGAGGTTTACTATACAATTTCCCCTACCTAATTTATATTCTCATGAATATTTTTTGAATCAACATAAATGATTGTTTTATTTTTTCTTCGGGTCCATCTTTGTAAGAACAAGTCTATCCTATGAAACGGGTAATTAGAAATGAAACGATTTAGTGTAAGTTCTGTTGGCTGATATAGAGGGGATGGCAGATCATAGATATCAAACCAGTTCCACTTTTCAACACGATCCATTTCTCTAACAATTGGCTCTCCATCTCTGCAATTTGTATAAAAAATTAAATCGGCATAATGAAGATTTTCGCTCATTCCACTAATGAAATATATCGGATATAACAATATACCTTCCAACCCTGTTTCCTCCCAAACTTCTCTTTTAGCACATTCTTCAAAGGACTCGTGCTTTTCTAAGAATCCACCTGGTAGGCCGTAATATCCAGCACCTCGTGGCCCTTTTCGCTTACCCAGTAAAACCTTTCTGTCTCTCAAAATTATGACGCCTACTCCAAGTCTGGGGTATTCTGACAAAAGACTCATTAATTTCCTCCTGGATAAAGGTGATGAACATACATAACACTATCATACCGCAATTTATCATTGATAATATACTTTTAGTGAGTATATTATCAAAACCCCAACTCCTTCAAATTCTGCGCCTCGGACTTCTTCCCATTTCCACCCAACAACTCCTTCCAAAACGCATCATCATACCTGCGTGACTTCACAGGCAGCGGCATCGGCACACCCCAGCCCAGGAGCAGAACTTCCTCTTTCGGTTGGAGTCGCGCCAGCATACCGCGCAGGGCGTCCCGTCCAGATAAACCTGATAATACGGCTTGAATATCCAGGTCATCGCCGAGCCAGCCGCTGATGCGCGTCCCCAACTGGCTCATCACCTCATCATAGATTTGCGACGGGCGCTGGTCCACGATCAACAGGGTCACGTAATATTTGCGCAGTTCGCGCGCGATGGTCGCAAAGGTGGTCTGCGCCGCCATCTCACGGTTGAGCAGTTTATGCGCCTCCTCCACCACGATCACCAGCGGACGCGGCTCGCTCTTCCCGTGCGTGCGGAATTCATTGGTCTTCTTCTCCCACGCCGCGCGGATCTTGCGCGTCAGCAAATTCGACACGAGCAGATAATCCAGGTCGCTTTCATGTTCGCCATACGACAGCACCACATGCTGACCATTCTCCAGCGCGTCGATGATATTCTTAACGCTATCCGCGGCGGGCTTCTCGACGATATACGGCTTGCCAAACAAGCGCCGCAGTTTATCGTGCAGAGCCTCCGCCGCCATAATGTTCACGCCGTTGTTGTCCGCCCACGCCGCCACACTATCGGGATGCGGCACGCGCTTCATCTTGCCCTTCTCGTCCTCCACTTCCACCTCTTCGCGGTTCATCGCCTTGAAGCGCGCGAACCACTCATTCTTGAACGACCCGAACAAGGCATTCAACGTGGTGGGCGTGGTCTCTTTCAGATTTAATTCACGGCTCAACGTTTCGATATCGGCTGTGGAAATGTCGCCTGTTGAGATTTCCAAATTAAAGTCGGGGACTTGCCCTCTGATGGTTGCTCCTGCTCCCAAGCCGACGACTCGAATCTTCGACTTGAACTTGGTCTTGAGTCCCGTCACGGCTTTTTTCGTGTCTGACGCCACATCGTCAAACCCGTACTCGTTGTGCATATCCAGCACCAGCACCGACGCCTTGTTGTAGTGCATCAGACCCGCCAGCACCAGCCGCGTAAGGAACGACTTGCCCGTGCCCGTCGCCCCAAACACACCAGACGACCTCTGCACGAACTTCTCCATATCAATGCAGACGGGATGTCCCTGCTCGCGGGTGTAGCCGATGATAAGTTTACCGTCCACGTTCGGGTCACCGAAAATCTCAGCAATGTCACCTTCGTTTGCCATCCGCACCTGCGAATGATGCGGCGGCACCGTCTTCACTGGTATCGGGTGCGGGACTGAATCGCCGATCTTCTTCACCCAAATATCATACTCAGGCGAAGCGGGGTCAGGTCCGCGCTCAAGCATCAACGCGGGCAGCACTTCGAGATTGGTATACAGAGTCTGCCCATGCAAAGCCTTCGCCAACGCCGCAGGCAATCGATCAGACTTCTCATCCGCAAAGCGGTCATCCGTCGCGCCAAGCTGCATGTCGGTCACCAGACCATAGAAATGATAATCCCCGCTCTCGATCACCACAAACGCTCCCTCCTGCACCGTCAGCGGGTCCACGGTCAACCGCACACGGAAAGACTCCTTAAGTCCGCCGCCAACTACATAGCCAATAATTTTATTTTCCATTTTGACTCCTTTTTACCACAAGGAAAACCATTAACCACAAAGGGAACGAAGTGTCACAAAGGAGAGCAAAAAGAAGTTCTTAAACCTTTGTGTACCTTTGTGACACTTCGTAGTTGAAGCTTTTACCACAAAGGGGACGAAGGGTCACAAAGGAGAGCAAGAAGAAGTTCTTAACCTTTGTGTACCTTAGTGACCCTTCGTGGTAAATGTTCTTAAACTACAATTCGCTTAATCCCATCTTTCAAATGAACCACATTGAAATTGATCAGAAATCCCAAACGGATTCCCGTCAACTTCAAATATGTTATCAATTGCGCATCGAAAATAGGATGCATCGTCTCGACAGACTTAAATTCCACAATCACACAATCTTCCACGATCATATCTGGTTTGAGACCCGCATCCATTTTGATTCCGCGATATGTCACAGGTAAACCAACCTGAGTCGGCGCATTCAAACCGCTCTCGGTCAATTCGTATTTTGTGCAAGTCTCGTAAACCGATTCTAACAACCCAGGTCCAAGCGCAGTATGGACTTTGAACGAAGCATCCAAAACCGCCTTCCCAACTCGCTCCACATTCGGCGGAACGGGTAAATAAAATTTCTTTTCCATCTCTCCTCCTATTCTTTACCACAAAGGAAACGAAGTATCACAAAGGTTTAGAATCTTTTGGACTTCCTTTGTGTACCTTCGTGACACTTTGTGGTTAACGCCTTTTTACGAAATATCTGCCAGCGCACCCAATGCACTCATCAACGTCGGATAATCATCTCTCAACAATGCAATCAATTCCGCGACAGCTTTTTCTTTCCACATTCCACTTTCCACGCCGCGTGCCTTCCCTGCCTGTTGAATATGTGCTGCCAGCACTTCCCCGATCGGAGCATCCTTTGCGTTCAAGATATGACGGAAATATCCGAACTTTTCTGTGAACCTGACCAAATCCTTGTCATCGCACAAATAGATCACATCCAAACTCAATGGCGGACGCGGCGGCAGGAGGTGATGCACCTTGCCATCCTGTTCATATCCCACCGCCAGCACGGACATCTCTACAGGCACAATGCGCCGCTCGCGGTTGTCCTTCATCACTTCCTCGCTGACATGATCCGCTGTCACCAGTTGACGCACCAGCCCGTCATCGTCAATGTGAATATCGTGGATAAGTCCGTAGACTTGATAGCCCTCGCCCAACGGCGCGCGCACCAAAGCGCCAAAGGCAGGCACGGTCAATTGCGACACGCGGCAACCTGCAATGAAGCCCGTTGTCCCCGCCCGCAGCAAACGTCCGATCTCGATTTGTTGAGTCATATATTCTCCTCATGTCGTTGCGAGGAAGGTGTTCTTCCCGACGAAGCAACCCCCGATTAACTAGAGATTGCTTCGTCGCAAAGAACAAGGGCGCTCCTCGCAACGACATTACATTCTTGTTCTGCCAGCACGATCTTTTGCTGATTGCTTATAAGACCCTTCATCAGGTTCTTCGCCCTGATTACGCAATTCCATTGCCAGCATATTTTCGATCTGCTGCTTCTCTTCATTCTTCACAACCGCTGTCTCATGCGCGCGGTGCAATAAATATGGATAAGGTCTGCTTCCCATCATTCTGCATTGACTGACCAGCACGGCATGGAGCAAATCCAACTGTTTGCGGTCATCCACCACCCAGCGCGGAATTTCCACACGCACAGGCCAGGGATGTCCTTCCGTTCCCACATTCAAGTAAAAGAAATGCAATTCCAAAACGCCTTTATAACTCTTCTCGGCGCTCGATTGAATCTTGAATACCGCCGAGCGATGGCCCGGCGGGAGCGTTTGGAATAATTTGTTGTTGTATCCGAACAGCCACCGATCTGTGACGTATTTGAGCGGCGGCGCGCTGCGGAGTTTTTCCATCTCTTCGGGGATGGCAATCTGAGTCAGTTCCAGCAATTTCACAACAAGGCTGGATGATGGTTTGTCAATATATCCTGCTGAGATGATGCCGCGACTCTGCAAGCGCGAGAGTACGGAAATATACCTCTCCACGGTGTCGCGATACATGCTTGGGTTGTCGATGTCTTTTGCGCGGAAGATTTCAAGCGTGCCATCGGTGAAGGATACAACCGGAGCGGGCAGGTCTTTGCTCAATTTTTCGATGACTGTTCGCTCGGCGAGATCGCGCCGCAGAGCGACGCCGCCATCGGTGGTCAGCCCATTTTCTTCGATGGCATCGCCGAAGAACAATTCGCTGTCCACTTCCACAGATGGAGTTTCGCCTGAATCAGGTCTCATGGAGATGGCGCCAACGTTGATGACGCAAAACTGGACCGGGCTGTGCCTGTCTGCGATGCTCTGCGAACCGTCAGCGGCAATCAAAGTCGATTGAATAACCGAAACAGGCGTCGGGTAGTGAGAGGCGAGAGGTTCTTCCAGCGGCACAGCGCAGCGGATGTTGGCATCCGCGGCTTTGGCCGAGTCCACTTTGGAGCGCAATTCATCCAATTTAGAATCATAAAAATTCAGCAACTCACGCGCAAGGGCTTGCGCCTCTTCCTTCTTCTTTTGTCTTTCTTTCGCGTTTTTGCCGATCTCTTTTATTTGTACAAAGATTTGTTGATAGTCTATGGGCATTCATAATTCCTCGTCATTGCGAGGAGGGCGCTCTCCCCGACGAAGCAATCTTCAAGCTTGTGTAGGAGATTGCTTCGGGCTGGCGCCCTCGCAATGACGTAATAGAACATTTGTGCAAGATTTTAGCTGTTATTAGTTTAAAATACAAGGGAACTTTTTTTGAAGTGGAGACGTCACTGAGGCAACTTTACAACGCGACACAAGGAGAAAAAAATGCGTACCAAATTTTTAATTTTTACTGTATTGGCTTTTGCGCTCATCCTGAGCGCCTGCGGACCGACCACCATTAATCAAGCCGCGCCGGATACCCTGCGCACATTGAACGTGAATGGTGTTGGAAATGTCAACCTCGTCCCTGATATTGCTTATATTTATATCGGTGTTCATGATGAAGCCTCAACCGCCTCTGAAGCTGTCGAAGCCAACAAGGCGCATACTTCCGCGGTAATCGCCGCGCTCAAGAGCGCCGGTGTGGACGAGAAGGATCTGCGTACTTCCAACTTCAGTATTTGGCCTTCCCAGCAATACGGCCCGGACGGCACTGTGAACGGTACGATCTATATGGTGGATAATTCCGTGTATGTCACTGTGCGCGACCTGGACAGCCTGGGTGACCTGCTCGATGATGCAATTACTGCGGGCGCGAACAGCGTCAACAGCATTCAGTTCGATGTGGCTGATAAGACCGCCGCTGTGAAGGAAGCCCGCGCCAAGGCCGTGGAAGATGCGAAACTTCAGGCTCAGGAAATGGCCGACGCCGCCGGCGTGACGCTGGATGGCATCCAGAACCTCAGCTTCTACGAGAACAGCCCTGTGCCCATGCTTTCCGGCAAAGGTGGCGGCGGCGCCATGGCTGCGGATGCATCTGTGCCGATCCAGCCGGGGCAGTTGACGATCTCTGTCAACGTCAGCATCACCTATTCGATCAAGTAACCACATCCTGCAAAAAAAGAACCTGCTCTCGAAATGGGAACAGGTTCTTTTTTTGCAGGCTTGAAAACAAACCCTAAAGGTTTTCCGATAAATCGGTTCCTGGATTTGCAGAAGAAACCTTCAGGGTTTCCAATTAATTTAAGCAGCCGGCGGAAGCGGTTCGTTGATTGTGTCGGCCTGCGGCTTCTTGCGAAGCGTGAAGTATCCAACCGCAATGGGGATGGCGATAAAGATCAGGGACACACACAAGGCCCCGATTCCCATTGCGGTTGCGGCGGCCGGGTCACTGCTGCCGCCCACGTCAATATCCGCCCCTGGTACAAAACTGACAAAGGTTGACATTGCCCCGAAGAAGCACATAAATAAACCCGGACAACCACATAATACAACAGCGGCAATCGTTGCAACAATTCCCTTGGTTTTTGTATCCATACTCTTTCTCCTTGTATAAATTAGATTTGATTCAGTATACATGCAATAAAAACGGGACGCAAGTTTTTTGCATCCCGTTTTTATTGGTTTCGATAAACTCAACCGTCAACTTCTTAATTTCGCGCCGACTGTATTCTCCAATCGCTTCACGATTTTATTTCTGATCGCGGCGGCATCGGCGTCGGTCAGCGTTTTCTCGGCTTGATAAGTGAGACTGTACGCCAGCGACTTTTTGCCAGCCCCGATCTTTTCATCGCGATAGACATCGAACAGGCGGACGTCGGTCACGGTCTTTCCGCCCGTTTGCCTGATCAACGCTTCGACAGCAGATGCGGCGACTGATTCATCGAGGATGATGGCGATGTCTTCATACATGGGCGGGAACTCGGAGACAGGTTTAATGCCATACGACGGATTCAGTCCGCGCAGTTTTTCGAGGTCGAATTCTGCCACGATGACGGGTGCGTCACCGAAGGCGTATTTCTCCTTCGCCAGCGGATGCAGTTCACCGAACACGCCCACAACCTGTCCGTTCACTTTTATTTCAGCAGATTTGCCGGGGTGCAAAGTGTAGGTGGACGCTGCCTCAGCGTAGACAATGTCTGTGAAACGGAGGCCAGCCAAAAGGAGTTCGATGCGTCCCTTCATGTCGTAGAAGTCAAACTTGGGCGAGTCCTTCACATCCCATGCGGATGCGATCCTCGCTCCTGTCATCACGATGGCAAGTCTGCGCGGTTCGTTGGGTAGGTCATTTTTGACAGGCTCGAAGATCGAACCGACTTCAAACATCGCAACGGATTCGGCCTTGGCGTTTTTCTCGACGACCTCCAGCACCGACGCGAGCAGACTTTGACGCAGCACACTTCTTTCAGGCGCAATCGGATTCGCAATGCGGACATATTCAGCGTGCGTCACAACGCGGCTTTCGCGTTCGGGCGAGGTCATGCGGTAGGTGACGACTTCCTGCAAACCGATTGCCACGAGCAAGTCGCGGAGATGCTCTTCCCATTCATGCACGGGGTTGCCAACTTGCGGGGGCAGCGCATCGGCCATGGTGGTGGTTGGGATTTTGTCGAAGCCGTAGGAACGCGCAACTTCTTCGAGCACATCCGCGAGACCGACAACGCCTTCATCAATGTCCATGCGATGGTTGGGGGCGGTGACTTGTAATTTATTATCGGTAATTTCGCATTTGAATTCAAGGCGGGTAAGGAGCGCGGAAATTTCTTCGAGTGAGAGGTCAATGCCAAGCAAACGCTTCACATCTTGTGATGTCACATCAACAACTGAGTCTTTCGGCTTGAGCGGATATGTATCCACGAGGCCGGGCGCGATTTGTCCGTTTGCCCAGGCGGCCATGTATTGCAATCCGCGCTTCACGCCAGTTTCCGCGAGCGCAGGGTGTACGCCGCGCGAAAAACGGAACGAGGCTTCGGAGGGAAGGTTGTGCTGTTTCGCTGTGCGGCGAATGTTGATGAAATTCCACGCCGCGCCTTCGAGCAAAACATTGACCGTGCTCTTGCCGCGTGAGGTGATCTTACCTTGTGGCATTTCACCAGGCTTGGTTTCAACGCCTATCGCGTCCAGCACTTCTTTGGATGCATCGTACACCTCGGATTCAGAGCCGCCCATCACACCCGCAAGAGAGAGCGATCCTTTTTCGTCGCAGACGAGAACGTTTATGGCTGTGAGTTTACGTTTTGTTCCATCAAGAGTGACGAGCTCTTCGCCTTCGCTTGCCGCACGGGTGATGATCTTGATCTTCTTTTCGCCAGCGCGTTCTTTGAGAATGTCGTAATCAAAGGCATGTAACGGCTCGCCAAGTTCGATCATGGCGTAGTTGGTCGCGTCCACGATGTTGTTAATGGCGCGCACGCCAGCGAGTTTGAGTCTGCGCTGGATTTGATACGGGCTGGGTTTAATTTCCACGTTGCGAATTAATCCCGCCACGAAGCGCGGATTTAGTTCGGAGTTGGTGATTTCAATCGTAACTGAATTCTCAACCGAATCACCCGAAGTCTTGATCTCAAGATTTGGCTGCTTGAGCTCACGCCCGGTCAGTGCGGCGAGTTCACGCGCAATACCGATCACATTAGCGTTGCGTGCCATATTCGGCAAAATGGAAATATCCAAAACCGCATCGCCGATATAATCCGCGAGAGGCATGCCTACGGGCGCATCGTCATCGAGGATGATGATGCCGTCGCTTTCGTCTGTGATGCCGAGTTCCTTTTCGGAGCAGACCATCGAGTACGAATCCACGCCGCGGATTTTGGCGCGCTTGAGGGTTATCAAAACCTGCCCATCGGCGTGACCGTCATACAGTGTGGAGCCTTCTTTTGCGTATGCAACTTTGATCGGCTTTTCGAGTTTTCCCGCGCCTTTCAAATGGAAGATATTCGGCGCGCCCGTCAGCACAACCTGTTCCTGCTGACCGTCGAACAGGTTGAGCAGTGTGAGCTTGTCCGCGTTGGGATGCGCCTTCACTTCACGAATCTCAGCCACGACAATTTTTTCCCTGTCCCATGCGATGCCGTTGGTTTTGAATTCGTGCTTTTCGCCTGTGCCATAAGTTGGCATGGGCAAACCCGCGTATAAAATTTCATCAACTTCTAGACCTGCGAGGGTTAATTTACGAGCAATATCTTCGATAGATAATCCATTGAGATCAATGAAATCTTTTAGCCATGAAATAGGTAACTTCATAATTCACTTCCTCTTTTATCAACCGCCAAGCACGCGAAGAACGCAAAGATTCTTTCTTTTCTTAGCGACCTTTGCGCTCTTCGCGGTAAATAGCTTTTAGAATTGCTCCAAAAACCGCACATCGTTGCCCCAGAAATAACGAATGTCGGTGATCTTGTTTCGCAGCATCAACTGGCGTTCAGGTCCCATGCCCCAGGCAAAGCCGGAATATATCTTTGGGTCATAACCGCCGTTTTGCAAAACATTCGGATGCACCATGCCGCAGCCGAGAATCTCAAGCCAGCCTGAATTCTTGCAGACCTGACATCCCTTGCCGCCGCATACAAAACATTCCACATCCATTTCGGCGGACGGTTCTGTGAACGGAAAGTACGAAGCGCGGAATCTCACACGCGCGTCCTGCCCGAACATGCGGCGCACAAAATCCGTCAGCGTGCCTTTTAGATCGGCAAAAGTGATTCCTTTGCCAACCGCGAGTCCTTCCACCTGGTTGAATTGAATTTCAGAGCGGGCGGTAATTTGCTCGTATCGAAAACACATGCCCGGCAGCGCAATTCGAATCGGAGGCGGGTCGTTTGGGTTTGTCGCAACAGCCTCGCGCATCGCGCGGATCTGTCCCGGCGATGTGTGCGTCCGCATCAAAATGGGATTATCACCGCGGTCACCCGCTTCGATGAAAAACGTATCCTGCATATCGCGCGCGGGATGATCGGGCGGGAAGTTGAGCATCTGGAAATTAATGTCATCCGTCTCAACCTCGCGCGAGGTGTAGACCTGAAAACCCATCTCAGCGAGAATTGCCAGCACGCGCCGCAACTGCTGCGTAGACGGATGCAATCGTCCGATCTTGACTTCGCGCCCGGGCAACGTCACATCTAATTTTTCTTCTTCGAGGGATTTCGCCAGCGCGGCATTTTTCACCGCCTGAGCGCGTTCCTCCAAAGCAGATTCCAACGCTACTTTGACACGGTTCGCGGCCGCGCCGACAACGGGTCTCTCTTCCTTTGAGAGTTTCCCAAACCCGGCAAAGACCTGCATCAGCGGCGAACTGCGTCCAACATTTGCCACGCGCCACGCATCCAGCGCGGACTGGTCATTAATGGATGCCAGACTCTCCAGCGCAGCTTTTTCGATCTCGTTTAATTTATCCAACATATACACCTCATATTAATTTCGTCATTGCGAGGGCGATGTATTTCGCCCGACACTTGCGCCGTACGCCAGTGCGGTGAGCAATCTCATGACTTGTTGGAGATTGCTTCGTCGCTAAGAGCAAGAACGCTCCTCGCAATAACATAAATATAAAATAAAAACCTCCCGTCCACAAATAATGGGACGAGAGGGAGTTCTCGCGGTACCACCCAAATTCATCGCATACAAAGGCGATGCACTTTGCGCCGACAATCATCGGCTTCCCAATAACGCAGGGATTGCGTTTCGCACTACCTGGCATCGCAAGATTAATCTTGCGGTACGTTCACGCGAACGGCTCAAGAGGGAACTTCAACTGATTTCGGACGAGTGCAATCTCAACAACTGCCTTGCACATCTCTGGCGGCTTCTGCCAGTTTACTTTCCTCTGTCACAGCCTTTGATTTAATTATCGTAATTATCTGCGGAATCGAGGGGATGTCAAGGCTTGATCAGCAATTCTCACGCTGAACTTCGTGTGTCGTTGCGAGGAGGGATCGTGCTCTTCCCGACAAAGCAATCCACTACTATTTAGGAGACTGCTTCGGCTAAAACCAAGAGCGCCTCGCAGCGACATGTAAATTAGTGACTTCCGAAGCCTGAGTGTTCGCTAGACCTGAACGAACTTGTCGGCCTTTGTTTTGCAGACCGGGCAATCTTCTGTCGGCTTGCCGAATTCGATATAACCGCAGACGGGGCAGAGGTAGAAATCAACCTCGGTGAGGTCTTTGCCTTGCTGTACGGCATCCAAAGCCAGTTGATACAGTTTCGCATGGACAGCTTCCGCCTCCAATGCGTAGCCGAACATGCGCTTGGCTTTGTGCCCCTCCAGCTCGGCGAGTTCGAACATGGGCGGATACATTTCCTCGGTTTCGTGAGTCTCGCCGGCGATGGCGGCTTGCAGGTTTTCGGCTGTGGTGCCGATGCCTTCCATCGCCTTGAGATGACCTTCAGCGTGAATCTTTTCCGCCTCGGCAGTGGTACGGAACAGACGCGCAATATTTGCAAAGCCGTCCTGCTCGGCCTTTTTAGCGAAGGCGCGATACTTTTGGTTTGCCTGGCTTTCACCGGCAAATGCTTCCTTTAGGTTATCGAGTGTGCTTTTCATACAAAACCTCCCGGGTATGTTTGTGGAATTTGTCACACCCATTGTAAGGTAGATTCGATTTTTTTGCACGAGACGGAAAATAAAACAGACTGGTGTAAACCAGTCTGTCGCAGGCGCTCCCTGCGCAGTGATTACCTTGCCAGCGCGCCGGGGACAGCGGCTGGAGCGTTGGGGGTCGGAATTCTTAACACCAAGCCACAAAGGAGTGGGGTCTCTGAGATAATCGTTGAGGTTCTTTGCTCCGCTACTAAGAAACAAGAATCCGTAACGCGACGTTTATCTCGCAAAATGGGCGACATAAACCCCCATACGGGGACAATGTGTCGCGCTACAGGCTGGACTGCGTAAGGCGAGTTACTCAATCCATACTCATCACTGGCGGTTCGCTTTCAGTTGATTTCTCCTTCAACTCCTGATGCGGGGTGAAGAAGACGGCCGCCAGCCCAAGCGCGGCGGAGACGAAGGCGATGACAAACACCAGATGAATCGCGTTCGCCATTGCAAGGCGCACACCGGCATCGACAACAACCTCAACGCCAGGTAAAGGATCGAGTAAAGCAGTCACCAGCTTCGGGTCCAGACCAGATGCGCTCAAGTTCGATGCGAGGCGAATGCTCAAGGCGGCGCCCATCACGCTTACGCCGAGAGTCCCGCCCATCGAACGGCTGAATTGAAGCATCGAAGTGGCCGTGCCAAGATTGCGCCGCTCCACGGTCGTCTGCACTGCCACCAAAAATGACGGGATCGAAAGCCCCATGCCCACGCCCATCATGGTTACGAAGACCATCATGATGATCTGGCTCGACTCCGCGCCGATCAACGTCATCAGGAATGCGCCTGTTACGAATACAGATGTGCCGATCACTCCCAGCTTGCGATGGCCCACGGTCATGATCAGCCTCATGCCGATGACGCTCGCGGTCACCCAACCCAACAGCATCGGCGTGATCGTAAGTCCGGCCTGCGTTGCGCTGGTTCCCATCACCGATTGAACGAAGAGCGGGATGAACGAGATGCTCCCGAACATGGCCCAGCCTGTGAAGATGCCGTGCGTAACGGCTGTGGCAAACAGGCGGTCACGGAAAAGCTGGATCGGCAGGATAGGATCGGCGGCGCGTCGTTCAACGACGATCAAAGCGATGAACAATATGACTGCGAACGCGATTAGTGACCAACTATTGAAGGAACCGAATTCCATCAAGCCAAGCAGTAACGAGACAACGCTGAATGTCAGCAGGATCGCGCCGAGATAATCCACCTTCGGTCTTTCGTGACCTTGAGCCTGCTCCTGCCATGCGAAAGCGACCAGCGCCGCTGCGAGCAGCCCCGGAAAAATGTTGATGTAGAAGACCCAGCGCCATGTAAATTTATCCACAATGAATCCGCCAAGAAGCGGGCCAACAATGGATGAGAAGCCCCACACGCCGGAGAAGAAGCCCTGCATTCTGGCGCGCTGCTGCAAGTTGAACATCTCGCCGATCAGGATGAATGCCAGCGGCATGATTCCACCCGCGCCGAGTCCCTGCAAGGCGCGCGCGAAAATCAATTGTGTCATGCTGTTTGCCAGCCCGCTCATCACGGAGCCGCTGAGAAAGAGCGTCATCGCAATGACATAGATTCGGCGGCGGCCATAAATATCCGAGAGCTTTCCGTAGAGCGGAACAGACGTGGTGGATGCCAGCATGAAGGCTGAAAAGACCCACGAGTAATGCTCCAGCCCGCCCAGTTGACCAACGATGGTCGGCATGGCGGTTGCAACGACAGTCGATTCCATCGAAGCGAGGAACAGACTGAGCATGATTCCTATTGTGACGAGAATGATCCGGTTACGTGACATTGAATCCTTTTAGAGTAAAGCCTGGATGGGGTAAGGTCTGGCTATCATACCCCAAAATAAAAGCAGAGATAGGCGTTTGCCAATCTCTGCTTTATGGGATGGGTTTAATCTTTCAGCGCAGTCACTGCAAACAAGGGCCGGGCAGCTATTGTGTTGCTTCTGCCGTTGCCTTGAGCGCCTTATCCATTTCCTCAAAGCCGCGCCGCGAATTGGTATCAATATCTTTGGCTTGCGAAGAGACAAGCAAGCCGTTGAATATTTCCCTGTCTATAAAGCGAACCCTGTTATTTTCAATTTGTTCGATCACAAAGCTATGTTCGCCGCTGAACAGGGCCGGGAGGAGGATGTGGTATTTCCAGCGTAATTCCCTGTTCGGCTCCGCCTTGACGACAGTGCAGTGTAAAGTCATCTCTTTTGATCCTGTGCGAAAAGTGATGTCCACTTTTTCACCCACCTTTGCTGTTCCAATCGCATGGTGAATAAACGGATTCCACTGCGGGTACGCATCCAGGTTTGTCAGGATTTTCCAAACTTTTTCAGGCTGTGCTTGAATCTCGATTTCTGTGCGAAGCTCTTTCATTTTCGCTCCTTATGCTGAGTTTTGGTGAGATGTACTATTTATCAACCAGCAACGTGTCGAGCAGCTCTTCAAGTTGGTTCACGCCCAGCGTATGTCCCTCGTTGGGAAAGTATCTGGCATGGGCATTCGGTATTACTTTCGCCTGAATGCGCCCCTGCTCAACAGAGACAATCCTATCCTGCTCACCGTGCCAAACATGGACAGGCATGGAAATTTCCTGCAATGAAAAGCCCCATGGACGCGCTTCAAGCATCAGGTCCAGGGCCGCACCGCGTACGCCCTGACGAAACGCCTCGACCGGCATTTGTTCAAACATTTGTCTCACATCCGGCCGGGCGACCGTCATTTTGTCCGGCTCTGATTCATTAAAGTATGAAAGGATGATAGTGGAGTCTTTAAGCATGTCGCGGGCGTATTTCCCGAACACCAAGCGGAATAACCAGGGGGCTTTGTCGGCGAGCATGTACAATTGCCGATCCTGTTTGCTTAATGTCTCTTTCGCACCGGGCAGATCATAAGGACAATTGCCGCTCATGATGACTGCTGCGGTCAAGCGCTTGGGAATCTTCCATGCACAGGCCGCTGCGTATTTGCCTCCACTGGAAACACCCAGCACGGCAAAGCGATCAAGTCCCAGTTTGTCAGAAAATTCGGTCACAATGTCGGGCCAACTGACAATCGTGTAAGGCCTGAAATCGGAAAGCCCAATACCGGGGCGATCTGGGGCAATGATGCGAACGTGTAACCGGGTGGCGGACTCGTCCAAGGCCGGGCGGTTATTGTCCAGCCGCGAGCCAGGGCAGCCGTGGAAGTAAAGGATGGGGTTGCCTTGCGGGTCACCATATTCGGCGTATCCCAGAGAACAACCATCACCCAGCTTGATTTGGTTATCGATTCTGATTGACATGATTGCATCCTTTCCATTTTGAAAATGATGTCAACGTGTTTCTTTTGTTTACGGTGCGCTGAATATGAACGTCTTAGCATCCTCGGACGATTCACCATCCACTACTGCTTCGGTGCGGACCATAATTTCACCCGGCCTGGAGGCAACAATCACCACATTCCAGTGGCGCATTGGACCAACCGTGGGGTGACGAACATCAATTGAGCCAAAAGCTTCCAAGTTAACCGGGCGATCGTTGATGAACATCTTATAGGTATGCTCCGACCACATCGTATCCAAATCCGTATTGAGGCTGGCATATACACCCCAGGAAACATTCATCTTTGTGTCAGTATTCACCTTACAGGAATAGTTCTCCACACCACCCTGTTTTACGCACTCCGAATGCAAGTTCCATACGTAGGTAATATCCTTTCCTCCACCTGTTGTTATCAGAAAGTCGCCGATATTATCTCCAGGTTCAACCATGAACTCGTCAGAAAACGGAATTAGCGTTGGAGTAGTTGTTGAAGGGGAGGAATCTCCCACCTGATCCGGTGCCATGACTGTGAAGATGAAGGTTGTATTATGGTTTCCTCGTTCTATTGTATTTTCAATATTGAAGTCATAACGAACTTCATGTTTGCCCGGTGCAGGGTTGACAATGTAAACATTCCAAGCGCGAACTTTCTGCCCTCCCAACTCCATATCGAATGTTCCAAAGGGTTCCAGGTCAACTTTGTATCCGTCAAAGGTCATTTCCCACTTGGAGCTCGACCATGCCAAATCCAAGGCTTCCTGAGTGTCTTCAGCCCAAGCTCTTGAAATTCCAAATTTCGTGATCGAAGCGGGAATTTCACAGGTGTCATCAAGTGTGAGTTCCTCAAAACTGCAAATTTCGTTGAAATTTAGAACCCCGGGTTCCCATTCATTTGTTATCGTCATATCTCCGATTTTATCGCCCGGCTTGAGTTTGTATCCGGGGAAAACACACGATGCCAAAGAACTGGCAAGCAGAACGATCAATAGCACGTAAGCAAGTTTCTTCATGGTTAATCTCCTTTGTATATAAGACAGATTTTCCCAATGATTGCTGTGATTGCTCTGTCAAACGACAGATTTTAGAATTCGATAGGTTGGGTAACAGACGATTGTTTCAATTACGATGCACAAAATATATAAGTAGTTGTTCTTTTTATGGGATCGCCGTCCATTACTCCTGATTCGCGGATGGTTATTTTGCCTGGCGTGCTGGCAATGATCACCACGTTCCAGAATCGTATTGCACCAACCATAGGATGGAGGGTATCAATGTAACCAAAGGCTTGCAGGTTGACAGGTCGATCTTCAATGAATAATTCGTATTTGAAATTGGTCCAATGCTCATTCAACTTTGGAGTGGCAGTGGTGGAGGCGCTGCCAACAGTGTCGTCATAGATACCAGATGTGATATTGACCTTCGTTCCCACAGTTGATTTGCAGTCAAAACTTTCCACATCCCCTTGTTTATTGTTATAGAAATTCAGGTCAAATCCATAGGTAACATCTCCGTCCGCCCCCGTTGTTATCAGAAAGTTGCCGACTATATCCCCAGGGTTGATCATCTCCTCAATACGTTGTGATGCCGGCTCAACAGGCAGGGATGTTGCTTTTGCGCATGAATCCAGGATAATGGCGAAGAGCAAAATAAGTATCAGATAGACGATATTTTTCACGGTCATTCTCCTATGTATATGAGACGGATTTGACCCATGTTCGCTGTGATTGTTCAACAAACATCATTCGCCTTGATACACTTCCCAGGCCAGACCATCGCGCTGTGAAACGAATTCCTCCGAAAAATATTCGGTGTAATCTTCCTGCCCCTGGAGATAATAGCCAAAAAAGGCTGCTGCAAAATGCTTCATGCGCGCTGCTGGTTCGTCGCTTTCCACCATCATGTGATCCTCGCCAATAAATGAAATCATGATTTTGTCGGGTGTGCCGAGGTGTTCGAAAATGTACGAAGCTTCCAGATCATAAGGGTTGATATCGTCAGCTGTCGCGCCGATAATTAAAGTGGGACGATCCACTGCCGCAAGTCCGCGCTCGCCGAATAACCATGCGCCTTCCGGTGCCATCGGCATGACCGCCAGAATGCGGTCATCTGTCATCGGCTGCCATAACCCATCCTCGCTGGTGGTGATGGCAGGCCCTGCCAGGGCGGTAAATTCATCCCAGGTTACATTCATTTCGCAATTGTATTTAATCCACCACTCAGGCGGAGGGGGATTCATCGCGCCTGCCCCGGCGCATTGTGCCAAATAGAATTCAGGGTCAACGCGCGCTCCGCTTAATGCCAGTGAGTTGTAGCCATCGAATGAATACCCCATTGCCCCGGCATGTTCTGCGTCGATCATCCCCTCAAGGCCGGTCAATGGAGTAGCAGCCACCTGATCTAATGCAAAAAGGATATCCAGGGGATGATTGATCAACCACTTTCCCCAGTTAGGTGACGAATCTAATGCATTAACACCTACAACGATAAATCCATGAGAGGCAAGGTGCGGGCCAAAGATACTTCCGACCTTGGCTGATGACAGGATCAAAGGGTAAGGCGCGCCGCTGCTATTTGGAGCAGTATCGAAATTATAGGAGCTGGGTGTCGCCCCATCCGCCAGGACTGCCGGATACCAGACAGTAATGCTTATCTCGCGGTCACTCCGGCCCGGGTCTGTAAACTTATAATTCTGGCGTGTGCCAAAATCATAAGGCCCGGCTTCCGAGAGTGGATATGAAATTGGTTCCTCAGTTATTACAGGTTCTGTCGTTGCGATTGTGATTGCGGTTGGGGTGATTACAGGAGGCGCGGATGCCGGTCTTTCAGTTGGGGAACTGCATCCGAATGCCAGAAACAGGCAAATGGTAAGAGCGATCGGGGTTTTCCTTTTCATCCTGGCCTCTTCTCATAAAAGGAAACCATCGTTCCAGCGCTTTATCTTATGGGAGTTTCTTTGATGGGGAGGAACTTGGTGGTGGAAATATGCTGATTTGTGAATGTCTTCACTAAAAACATAGTAGCACATCCGAATTGCTTATGCAATAACAAACCCTGAATGTTCGGGAAATCAAAATACTACCCTGGGAGATTGTTTGGAAGTGAGATTTATACAGATTTAATTCCCCTATTTACCCATCTTTTCAGGTAATTACCTTTGGAACACTTGCAAAACATAAGCAAATCCTAGTACCACAAGACATAGCCAAATTAAAATAAAGAGGATCGCAGCCGTTCGATTTACAGGCTTTCCTTGACGAATGATTTCCTGAGCTTTTTCCCTGCTTTCGTTCATCACATTTTCAGGGATCATAGACAATGCCAACTTAATTCCCAAAGGGATTAAAACCAGATCATCCAGATACCCAATGACAGGGATAAAGTCTGGAATTAAATCTATCGGACTTAATGCATATCCGACAATGCAGGCGGTAAATGCTCTCGCATACCAGGGGACTCTGGGATCTTTATATGCCAGATATAAAGCATAGACTTCAGTTTTAAGTTCTCTTACTTGTCGTTTCCATTTTTCGAGAAATTCATTCATCGAGCTTCCCTTACGAACCTTCCACTGTCCCAATCTCATCCTCGCTTATCATCCATTGACATAACCTCGCGTGTGAGACGATCTTTCTTGTCATGCCTTGCCTGGTTGCCTTTCAATGTAATGAATGTTTGGGCTATCATACTCCAAAATAAAACAGAGACTGGCAAAAGCCAATCCCTGTTTTATTTGATGATTGTAAATACAATTTAGATGAGCGGTTTAACACAGTTGCTTTACGTTGTGTTGAGTATTTTTGGATCATAGCTCCAGAATTGGACTTATCTCTGCTGTAGAATAACCTCCTTCGGCCCCTCCTATTACCAAAATTTGATATTTGTTATGGCTAAGAGAGTGTTTCTTAAGTCAATTTGTGGCTAATTTCAACATGCGGCGAATGCTGGCGATATAAACTACTGACTCGCTAGACGAAACGGTATGTTCAAAATCACGCGAGAGACGACGATAACGACCCAGCCAACCAAAGGTT
>JACRBH010000134.1 GCA_016234535.1 Chloroflexota bacterium | reverse complement strand
GGCTTCGATGAAATTTTTTATCTGCAAATGGGAGTGCTGCGCCAGAAGCGGGATTGGAAATCTGTGGAAGGCCGCCGCTTCCTCGTCCCGACCGAGTGGCTGGGTGACCGGTTAAGCAGCCTGCCCTTCACTTTGACAGATGCCCAGCAAAAATCGCTCGAAGACATTCGCGCCGACCTGGACTCTGGTCAGCCGATGAACAGACTCATTCAAGGTGATGTCGGTTCTGGTAAAACAGTAGTAGCGGCTTTAGCCGCTGCAATCGTGATCAACTCAGGCGCTCAAGCTGCGATCATGGCGCCAACATCAATCCTTGCAGAACAGCATTATCGCAACTTCACGAACATGCTTGCGCGAGATGGCGGAATGATGCAAGAGAGTGAGATCCGCTTGTTGGTGGGGAGCACGCCCGAGGCGGAGAAGGAAGCGATCCGTCAGGGTCTGCAAGACGGTTCAGTGAAAATGGTCATCGGCACGCACGCGGTCATCGAACCAGACATCCTGTTCAAAGATTTGCAATTCATTGTGATTGACGAACAACACCGCTTTGGCGTTGAACAGCGCAAGGAACTTCGCAGCAAAGGCACGAACCCGCACTTGCTGGTGATGACGGCTACGCCCATTCCGCGCTCGCTGGCGTTGACCGTGTTTGGCGACCTCGATATTTCGGTCATCGACCAAATGCCTGAGGGACGACAACCCATTAATACTTATGTGCTTCGCCCGCAGGAACGCGAACGCGCGTTTACCTTGATCCGTGGACAGATCAAAGAGGGCAGGCAGGCTTTCATTGTGTATCCGCTGATCGATGAAAGCGAGAAGATCGAAGCCCGCGCGGCTGTGGATGATTTTGAAACCTTGTCGAAGGAAATTTTCCCCGATCTCAAACTTGGTCTTTTGCATGGGCGCATGAAGCCCAGCGAAAAAGACGAAGTGATGATGAAATTCCGTGACAGGCAATATGACATTCTCGTTTCAACCACCGTTGTTGAAGTGGGCGTGGATGTGCCGAACTCCACCGTCATGTTGATCGAAGGCGCGGATCGTTTTGGGCTCGCGCAATTGCATCAACTCCGCGGGCGTGTGGGACGAGGCGGGGCGCAATCGTATTGTCTGCTTATCCCCACGCATGAAGATGCGACCGAGAATGAACGCCTGCAAGCCATGTCACAAACCAACAGTGGGTTTGAACTGGCTGATCTCGATCTGAAGACGCGCGGTCCCGGTGAATTTTTGGGTACGCGGCAGGCGGGTTTTGCTTCCACGTTGAAGATGGCGAGCATTACCGATGTGGTCTTGATCGAAAAGGCGCGCACACAGGCGCAGTTATTATTTGAGCGTGATCCTTATCTACAACAACCTGAACATGCCCTGCTTGCCGAAGCCTTTGAAAGATTCTGGGGCGCAGGAAAAGGAGACGTCAGTTAGTCATTTGGTCGGCTAGTCGTTTGGTCGCGTAGTCGGTTTGTCCTCGACTATTTGACCAGCAGATTAGGTGACTATCAGACCATCCGACTACAAGACTAATTATGGTTAGAGCAATATTCCCCGGTACGTTCGACCCGATCCACCTCGGCCACATGGACATTGCCTCGCGCGCGGCGCGTCTCTTCGATGAAGTGGTAATGGCTGTGTACGACAAGCCGCTCAAGAGTTTAATGTTCTCACCCGAGGAACGTATTTCGCTTGTGCATGAGGCCTTTCAGGATAATCCCAAGATCAAAGTCACAGGCTATAGCGGCCTGACAATCGACTTTGCCCGTCAGATAGACGCCCAGGTTATTGTGCGCGGTTTGAGAGTGTTTTCTGATTTTGAATTTGAGTTCCGCATGGCGCTGGCGAATCAGCGCCTTGCAAACGATATTGAAACGGTCGCGTTGATCACTGCCGAACAGCATACGTTTTTATCCTCCAGCACGGTCCGCGAGATTGCCATGTTGAATGGAGATGTCTCCAGCATGGTGCCTCTGCACGTGAAAAAGGCTTTACAGGCCAAGGTTGTGGATATGGGCGGGCATTCCCCGCCAAATTCACTTCGCGATTAATTTGTGCTAGAATTGCATATCTGTACCGCGACACGCTTTGCGATGTCGCTGATGGCAGGGCGACATAAATGTCGCGTTACGGAGTAACAAAATGGACATACTTCAACTCATTGACCGATTGGAAGAACTCTTCAACGATGCAAAGGCTTTGCCCTTTACCCATAATGTTGTTGTGGATGAAGACCGCATGTTGGAATTAATTGACCAGATGCGCATTGCCATCCCTGAAGAGGTGAAGAAGGCTCAGCAGGTGATGGCCCAGCGTGACCGTGTCATGGCGCAGGCGCAGGAAGAGGCCAACCGCACGCTGCAACTTGCCCGCGATAAAGCCGACCAAATGACGCAGAAGGATATGGTGGTGCAGGAGGCCCAACGCCGCGCCGATCAGATTATCAGCCAGGGGCGGGCCGAGGCTGAGGCCACCCGCGCCGATGCAGATAACTACGTGGTTGACACGCTCATGCAATTGCAGGAGCAGATCACCAAGATTAATAATCAGGTCAGCAACGGCATTCGCATGGTACAGGAAGAGCAAATGCGAAACGGGACAGGCAAAGCCTCGAACCTATCTACAAGCATGTCTGAAAAAGTTGAAAATTAGGTCGAACCCCGTCCAACTTCGATTTGAACTGATAAAAGCAGTCATAAACAAAAAAGAGCCTCCTGTGAAAGAAACAGGAGGCTCTTTTTTGTTTCAAGCGCTTACGGCAGATTGAATGTCTTCACCAAGAACACCGCCATCGAGTCACGCTTGACCGTGGTGCTGGGACAATAAACCCCGGCACCGCATCCACTGGTGATGAAGTCGGCGGCTAACTGTTCGATAAAGTCCGCGCCGAAGGAGCCAACTGGAACATCGGTAAAGATGCCAGTTGCAGTGGGGGGCACGAAAGCCGGGCCGTGCCTGGCTCGCACCAGGAAAATTGCCATTTGAGCGCGCGTCACAACCTGGCCTGGACAGAAGTTGCCGCCGCCGCATCCGGCAGTAATGCCGTCGTTATATAACTGTTCAATATAATCAGCTCCAAAAGAATCATTTGGAACATCGGCAAAGATATCAGTTGCTGTGGGAGGTACGTAAGCAACGCCATGCATGGCATGCACGAGGAAAATCGCCATCTGAGCACGCGTAACTGGAGCCGTGGGGCAATAGACCAGCGGAGAAGCTCCGCATCCGCCTGTGATACCTGAGTTATACAGGCGCTCGATATAGCTTCTGGCCCAATATGTAAGTGGCACATCGGCGAAGATGGGCGTTGCCGCTGAAATTGTGCTTGTTGGCGTTCGGGATGGAGTTAAGGTCACTGGCCCTGATGTGAATGTAGCTGTTGGGGTACGTGTCTGGGTTGGTGTTCGGGATGGGGTTGAGGTGTTGTTTGAGGGAACCGATGTGGATGTGGAAGTTGGGGTACGGGTTGGAGTTGCTGGTAGTGATGTGGATGTTGAGGTCGAAGTTCGGGTTGAGGTGGAAACACCCGCTGTGGTTGTAGTGGTTGGTGTTCGAGTTGGTGTCCGGGTCGGGGTTGAAGTTCCGGTCGAGGTTGGTGTTCGAGTGGAGGTTGGAGTCTTGGTTAGGGTAGGGGTTGACGTTGCGTTGAAGGGAAAACTTGCCGGATCTCCAGGGAAAGTAAGAAAATCGCGAATTTCCTGGATATTGGTATATCCATCGCCATCTGAATCTGTGTTTTCGATTATGCCAAAAGCTGCGGTATTTCTACCGTTGTCCAGGTAGGCCTGACCATACGGATTTAATGCTGGGGGGTCGCCGTCATGACAAAGGTCACATGAATCAAGGTTGGTGTTGGAGATATTGGGGTATTTCGCTACCGCGCTGTTTAAATCCTGCTGTTGAGCCTGAGCCGTTTCCATTTTGGAGAAAAAAATTATGGCGATGGGCAGACAAAGTGTTCCGACCAGGATAAAAGCCAGTCTAAGCTTTTCCCCCCGCACACTGTTTTGTTTTTGTCTTCGCATTTTTCTCCTTTATTTGCTCCAAAGGGAGTCAAATTTCCTTGTTTAGTTGAAGGTCAAAATGGTAAAGGCATTATACCAACAATTTAGGACAGTGTTTGTCTTCTTTTGAGTTATAGTTTTCGCTTCCATCGGCCCTGCCCGCATTCGTTTCCAATAAGAATTATAAAAAAGAGCCCTTGCTAAAGCAAAGGCTCTTTTGATTACATTAGTTGTTGATTTTTCTATGGCAGGCTGAATGTTCTCACCAGGAAGACCGCCATCGAGTCCCTCTTGACCGAGGTGCTGGGACAGTAAATACCGGGACCGCATCCGCTGGTGATGGAGTCTGCGGCCAATTGCTCGATAAAGTCTGCGCCGAAGGAGCCAACTGGCACATCCGAAAAGATGCCGGTTGCTGTGGGTGGGACAAAAGCAATCCCATGTTTGGCGCGCACCAGGAAGACTGCCATTGAGGCGCGTGTCACTGCTGAGTTTGGACAGAAGTTGCCGCCGCCGCATCCGCTGGTAATACCATCTGCAAATAGCTGTTCGATATAGCTTGCTCCAAAGGAATTAACAGGTACATCAGCGAATACGCCAGTCGCCGTTGGAGGTACGAAAGCGGCACCGTGCAAACCGCGGACCAGGAAGATTGCCATTTGAGCACGGGTGACCGAGTTGGTGGGGCAGTAGTTCAATGGGCTCATCGTACATCCACCAGTGATGCTGGCGTTGTACAGGCGCTCGATAAAGCTGTTTGCCCAATAGGTGTCTGGCACGTCCACAAAGATCGCGGGTAGATCGGTTACGTTGATGGTGAAGGCTTTTTCGAAATTCAACCCGCCCTGATCGGTCGTCCGCACGCGGATGGAATAACTATTCTTTGTCATGAAATTGAACGGATAGGCCGTCTTGAGCAGATTGCCTGAAATTGTGAATGCGGCGTTGTCGGTACTGCCTGTACCGCTGACCAATGAATAGGTGAAGGTATTGCCCGCATCTGGGTCAGTGGAACTGAATGTGCCAACTGTTGTTCCCGCTGCCTGATTTTCAGCCACAGTATTGTTCGAGATGCTAACGTCGGTTGGCGCTTGATTATCCAACGTGTAGTTGGCTGTGACCGAGGTGTTGCCATGAATGGTGACAGAGGCAGGGTTGAGGCTGCTGGTGAGATCACCAGTCCAATTTGCGAAACTCCAGCCGGCATCAGGTGTGGCTGTGAGTTGAACTACATCTCCTTCGTGATAAGTGGCTTGATTCGGATTCTTGACAACTGTCCCATGTGCGGATGTGACGGTCAATGTGTACTCGTTCTGAGTATAGTTGGCAGTGACCGAGGTGTTGCCGTGAATGGTGACAGAGGCAGGGTTGAGGCTGCTGGTCAGGTCGCCAGTCCAGTTTGTGAAACTCCAGCCGGTATCGGGTGTGGCGGTGAGCTGAACTACATCGCCTTCGAGATAGGTGGCTTGATCCGGGTTCCTGGCAACTGTGCCATGAGCTGAAGTGATGGTTAGTGTTAGATCCTTTGTAATGGTATAAGTCTCGCCACTGGTGTAACCACCATTGAGCGGATTGCTTGAAGCGTCCAGGACCGTGTCGTTATCCACCACATCCAAACGGATCGTGCCATTGCCGGTGCCGGTGTCAACTGTAACAGTGTAGACACTGCCCGTGCCGCTGACCCCGCTCACGGCTGCGCCTGAAACGCCGGTTGTCGTCAGAGCAAAATCGTTGAATGGCGCAGCAGTATCCACTCCAGTGACAGGTTCGGAGAAAGTCAGGGTGAATCCTACGCTGTTGAGGAATGTTGGGCTGGGGTCCACGCGGGTAATGGAGGTAACTGTAGGTGCGGTGATATCCACTATGACTGTTCGTGGAGATGCGAATTCTGCTGAGACGTTACCAGCCGCATCCTTTGCCCAGGGATAGAGTGTATATGTGCCTGCACTGGCTACTGTGTAAGTTGAAGGGGCCACGCCGGTCCAGCCTACCGCGCCGGCTGCGGGCGGGGTTGCGGATGTGGTAATCAGGTAGCCAGTAACTGTCGCATCATCTGAAGCAGTGAAGGCTGTGATCGGGATGTTCAAGTTGTTGATTGGCGAGGTGGCTGTGAAGGTGTTTACCACCGGCGAGCTTGTATCCACAATAACGGTAGGAGGTGAAGCAAATACAGCGGAAACATGATCGACTGCATCCTTCGCCCACGGATATAACGTGTAAGTCCCCGCACCAGCAACAGCGTAAGTTGACGGTGCCGAGCCGGTCCAACCGACAGCACCGGCTGCGGGTGGGGTTGCGGATGTGGTGATCAGGTAGCCGGTAACGCCGGCATCGTCAGATGCTGTGAAGGCCGTGATCGGGATGTTCAAGCTGTTAGTCGGTGAAGTGGCGGTGAAGGTATTCACAGTCGGGGCAGCGATATCCACAATGACGTTTGCTGGTGTGCCGAAGACCGCCGAGACATTGCCTGCGGCATCCTTTGCCCAGGGGTACAGTGTGTAAGAACCTGCGCCTGCAACTGTATATGCTGCCGGGGCGGAGCCAGTCCAACCAACGGCTGCGGCGGCGGGCGGGGTGGCGGAGGTTGTAATCAGGTAACCGGTCACGGCTGAATCATCCGAAGCGGTGAAGGCTGTAATGGGGATATTGAGCGTGCTGGATGGTGAAGTGGCCGTGAAGGTGTTTACTGTTGGTGGAGTAATATCTTTATATTCGAACGCGCCGATATCGCAATGCGCGCCCTGGGGGCGGGTAATGCCGCGCTGATCGGTGGCGGCGCAGGTGGCGTCGTTCCCGGCATCTATGGCTGAGGAACCAGCTTCCACCAGGAGTGGGATCGTCTGGGTGAAACCGCCATAGTTGCCAAGCGGGCCAAGCTGGGGATTGGCGGTAATTATATTTGTGCCACTTGCATACCCGGCCTGGACAACGCTGTAACTTACTACAGGAGTACTGGTTTCATCCACATCATATATCTGGTTTCCGTCAGTGCCAGCCGTATTACCCCAGAAAATCGTATTGCGGATCTGAGGGCTGCCTTGAAAATTGTACAGGCCGCCACCCAAAGCTGCCGAGTTGCCGCTGAATGTGACGTTCGTCATCGTTATATTGTTGAGCTGGTTAAACAAACCACCACCGCCAAAAATTGCGGTGTTACTACTAAAGGTAACGTTCGTCATTGTAGGGCTGCCGCCATTGCTATGCACCCCGCCGCCATACGAACCCGCCGAGTTGCCGCTGAAAGTAACGTTTGTAAGCGTGGGGCTGTTGCTCTCGTTATACATCCCGCCGCCCTGGTCTGCCGAGTTGCCGCTGAAGGTGACATCTGTCAACGATGGGCTGCTGCTTTCGTTATACATCCCGCCGCCGTAGATAAGGGCCGTGTTATCGGTAAAAGTGATATTCGCCAATGTCGGATTGCTTAGCGTGTCGAACATCCCGCCGCCATAATTGCCTGCTGAGTTGTTGGTGAAGGTAACATCCGTCAACGCGGGATGGCTTTCCGAGTTGTACAACCCGCCACCGTAAGAGCCTGCGGTGTTGCCGCTAAAAGCAACATTTGTTAACGATGGATCGCTAAACTCGTTGTACAGACCGCCGCCGTTTTCTGCAGCTGAGTTGTTGCTGAACGTGATATTCTCCAACGCCGGGCTGCTGAAAGAGTTAAACATCCCACCGCCGCAATCCAGAGGACAGCCGCTGCCATCAAACGCATTACCGGCTGTGATGGTAAAGCCATCCAGTATCCCGCCGGTAGCGCCGGTAACCACATTGTATGAATTATCGGAGCGGGTTGGTTCGCTGAAATCTATGTTGCTGTTGTCGTTTCCATTTAAGTCACCGCTTAGGATGGTGATGTTTACAGCAGGGTTGCGCTCGTTCCGCGCTGTCTCGCTGCCCGCAAAACCACCATAAAGCGCCACACCATTCTGGAGTTGGAAGGTGACGCTGCGGTTGGTACCTGTGGTCGGCTTGTGTGTCCCGGCCATAACCCAGATCTCATCACCGAAAACTGCAGTGGTTAGCGCAGTTTGCAAGGTGCAGACATTTGCCCAATCAGAGCAATTCCCTGCGCCGGCAGCGCTCGGCGCGGCATAGAGGGTTCCTGCCGCGCGCGCAGGTGTAACCCCGACAGCGCTGACAGTTATCATTACAATCAGAAAAATAGAGAACATTCGGAAAATTGATTTATTAGTAGCCATGGTTTTTCCTTTTCTTTTATCCGGATTAAGAGAGCACGCATATAATATAATATTTTTCACCTCTTTTATCCACATTCTATGATTAAGCCTTCGGATAAGAAAAGTATCATCTTTTAATGATATTTTTCGAAAAAGGGTTAACCCTTAAATTGGTTCATGGGGAGGAATATTTTACAGGACTGGCACTCGGACTTTTCCCCACTCTCGTGCTGTTATCTTTTCAAATGATGACTGGTTCTTGCCCCCTCCCATTACAAAAGAGCCTCTGAAATTTTCAGAGGCTCTCAATATCTTTCTTTACGGTAGATTGAATGTTCTTACCAGGAACACCGCCATCGAATCCCGCTTGACCGTGGTGCTGGGACAATAAATCCCGGCACCACATCCGCTGGTGATGGAGTCTGCGGCCAACTGCTCGATAAAGTCCGCGCCGAAGGAGCCAACAGGGACATCACTAAAGATACCCGTTGCCGTTGGCGGGACAAAGGCAATTCCGTGTTTGGCGCGCACCAGGAAGACTGCCATCTGCGCGCGAGTCGCCGCTGAGTTTGGACAGAAGTTTCCGCCGCCGCATCCGCTGGTGATAGAGTCTGCGGCCAACTGCTCGATGAAGTTCGCGCCGAAGGAACCGACGGGCACATCAGAAAAGACTCCCGTTGCTGCCGGTGGCACAAAGGCAACACCATGCATGGCGCGCACCAGGAAGATCGCCATCTGTGCGCGGGTCACCTGGTTGGTGGGGCAGTAGTTCAATGGGATTGCCGAACAGCCGCCGGTGATGCCGGCATTATAAAGGCGTTCAATAAAACTCCATGACCAATAAGTATTTGGCACATCGCCGAATATCCATGTTTTTGTGACGGTATAGGTTTCACCGCTGGTGAAATTTCCATTGCCTGCGCCGGAACCGCCAAGCGGATTGGTAAATGTATTAACGATTGAATCGTTATCTGTTACGTTTAATTTGATCGTGCCCGAGCCGCTGCCGGTGTTGACTGTGACAGTGTAGATACTGCCCGAGCCGCTGAGTCCGCTCATGGCTGCGCCCAGAACGCCGCTCGTCGTCAGGGAAAAATCACTCGAGTCCACACCTGTCACATTTTCAGAGAATGTGACTGTGAAGTCTATATTCGCCGCACTGCTGGGGTTGACATCTGTCCGCGTGATCGAATTAACGGATGGGATCGGGAGTGTGCCAAGCGCATAGGAATCTATCAATGCGCCGCTGCGGGTGATGAATTTGAAATTGACATAAGCGGCGTCTGCGTCCACGAGCATTGCGCCGTAATCGGCATTGAAGCGCAATTGACTGCCCGCGATGGGCGCGCCAAAGTTGTAGATGGAAGCGCCGCCAAGCCCGTTTACGAAAAAAGGAATCGTGCCGTTGATGATGCGTTCGTAAGTATGATCGTGGCCGGCCAGCACTGCATCTGCGCCCCATGCTTCATAAGGCCATTGCAATGTTGCGTTCGAGCCATGCAGCGCGGATGAAAACGGCGCGTGATGTAGAAGAACGATATTCCATGAAGACGAAGAGGCCGCCAGGGCGTTTTCCAGCCATGCGGCTTGAGCGTCTACAACTGCGTTGCCATCGGGTTCATGCGGGTCGCTATCCAGCATGAAGAAATGCACAGGGCCTTGAACGAAATCATAATAACGTTCATTGCCGGGCAGTGAAAAATAATTCAGGTATGGCTGGGCGTTCGCTGCGATCCAATCGTGATTTCCAAGGATGGGGAAAAATTTATTTGTTGCCGCGCCTGCCCCATATGAGCCGGTGTAGGGGAAGATATAATCGTGATAGTACTGACCGATATTGGCATCAATGGTGCCGGCCCCTCCGGCGTTGTAGTTGTTATCGCCAAGGGTAACGATGAAATCGGGGTTCCAGCTTTTGACCTGATTGGCAACATCCAATTCCGCCTGTCCGGAGAGACCATAATCTCCGATCACTGCAAAGCGAATTGAAGATGGATTGGATATATTTTGCTCAAATGGAATTTTGGCTGGTGGAAGGGCGTGTGCGGGAGCCGTTGCTGCTAAAAGAGCGGGCAGTAGTATTACCAGTAAAAAATTTGCGTGTCGATTCATGCGGACCTCTTGGATTTGATTTAATAACTCACCTTACGCGGTAACGCAAGACGCTTCGCAGTCTTGCAAAATGGGCGACATAAACCCCCATACGGGGACAATGTATCGCGTTACAAGCTGGACTGCGTAAGGGAGAAGGAGCGCGCTTGGATAAAATTATTATACTGTCTTGAGTGAGATGGGTGATATAAATGAATGAACATCCCCTTCTCGTTCAATCCTTTTCACAGAATGTTGAACTCCCTTATGGCAGGTTAAACGTCCTTACGAGGAAGACTGCCATCTGGTCCCGCGTGACTGCGGAAGCGGGGCAGAAGTTCGCGCCTCCGCATCCGCTGCTAATATTTTCAGCGGCTAACTGTTCGATCCATGCGGCGGTGGGATAACTGCCGGGAACATCGCTGAAACGGGTGACGGTCACTGGCGGGGGAGTGTAGGAACTGCCATGCTCACCGCGCAACAGGAAGACTGCCATCTGGGAGCGTGTAACGGGTGCGTTGGGGCAATAGCTGCCATTCCCGCATCCGCTGGTGATTCCTTCAGCGGATAACCGCTCAATCCATGCGGCTGCGAAGGAACTGGCAGGAACATCATTGAAGATTGTCCCTGTTGCCGCTGGAGGGATATAGTTCCTCCCGTGAATGCCGCGTAATAAAAAGATTGCCATTTGAGCACGGGTCACCGATGTGACCGGACAATATCGCAGAGTTGGCAATGTGGCGCATCCGCCAGTGATACCGGCATTGTATAGGCGCTCGATAAATTGCCAGGCCCAGTGGGAGTCGGGTACATCGCTGAATATCCACGGGGTTAGCTGGGATGTGTCGACGGCTTCAAAATTATTTCCGGTAACAACATCCAATTCATGAAGCACATCGTTATCCCAGCTTTCGTTCGGTTCTCCGCTTACATACCAGGGGGAGCCGTTGTCGGCCAGCACGATTCCATAGGTTTTCATCGCCTGCAAAATTATTTGCGCATGTGGCGAAAAATTAGTGATATCGTAACTGGCTTTCAAGCGAAAGCGCGCGCCAAATGGGACTCGCGTTGTTGTGCAGCTTCCATGTTGCGCAACATGGCGGGCGGGCCAAATATAATAATCAGCGGTGCAGTTCGTTGTAAAGCGCAAGGCGTGGTCTATTTTCCCGGCCGCAACCTCATCGTATCTTGCGAGTCCGGCCAAAATGGGGAGACCGGCTGCGTCGGCGGATGTCCAGCCGTCGGGACGAAGCGCGTTCGAGTTCAAATCCCAGATCGCGCCGGAACCGGCAGACCATTGTCCATTTACCTGTTGCGCGTCGTAGATCTCATAAAGCTTGCAGTCATCTGTATCAACTGTCAGAATATGATGATCTGAACCGTATTCGATTTTTGGATTTTGTGGAATGGGATACGGCCCGGGATCCGATTCGCCGGGATAATAAAAATCAACAGTGTATTTTGTTGTCTGCGCGCCTGAGACAATGTTGAACGGGATGCCGATCGGTCCCCCATCCCAGGTGCCGGAGCCGAAATCCATATGGAAGCCGGTTGTTGGCCCAATAGTGGTTATCCATGCAGAGGATAAGGAATGAAGCGGTAAATTGTCAACAGGCATATTCCAGTAATTATTTTGCGGGAAGATCGGGCAGTTGCCGATTGTTGGAGCGTTGCTGCGGGAACGATGCAACAGATTTCCAGCAACCATCGTCATGTGGCTGGCGTTGACGGAGGTCAACAGGATTGCGGCCATGATTAAATTAAGAAAAATAGGATGGCGAAGACCTTTATTTTTCATGTTTTCGATTCTAATTTATTCCTGATATTAAGAATTATGAACCATTGTCATTGTATTTACAGTTTTGTAAACACATGATAAATGACAAAACAAACAGACTGAGGAAAAGTAAAAGAGAGTCTCCTTCACAGAGACTCTCTTTTTTTTCATAGCTTTTTACCTGATTATGGCAGATTGAACGCTCTTACGAGGAAGACGGCCATCGAATCCCGCTTGACCGTGGTGCTGGGACAATAAATCCCGGCACCACATCCGCTGGTGATGGAGTCTGCGGCCAACTGCTCGATGAAGTCCGCGCCGAAGGAGCCGACAGGCACATCGGTGAAGACACCCGTTGCTGTGGGAGGAACGAATGCGATACCATGCATGGCGCGCACGAGGAAGATTGCCATTTGCGCGCGGGTAACGGATGCGCCCGGGCAGAAGTTGCCGCCGCCGCATCCGCTGGTGATGCTGTCAGCTGCCAGTTGTTCGATGAAGTCCGCGCCAAAGGAACCGACGGGCACATCAGAAAAGACTCCAGTTGCTGTTGGAGGTACAAATGCAACACCGTGCATGCCACGCACCAGGAAGACCGCCATCTGTGCGCGCGTGACTGAGTTGGTGGGGCAGTAGTTCAACGGGATCGTTGAACATCCACCAGTAATGCCGGCGTTGTATAGGCGTTCGATGAAACTGTGTGACCAATAGGATAAGGGAACATCGGCAAAGATGGACGACTTGTTTATTGTATAAACTTCGCCTGTTATGAAATTGCCATCGCCCAAAGCCACCCCACCCAGTTGATTACTAGCTGCATCGACAATTGAATTGTCGTCCACCACATCCAAGCGGATCGTGCCATCTCCGCTCCCAGTGTTGACTGTGACAGTGTAGATACTTCCTGAGCCGCTGACTCCGCTCACAGCCGCGCCTGAAACGCCGGCAGTTGTCATCAAGCTGAAATCACCTGTATCTACACCTGTGACAGGTTCGGAAAAAGTCACCATGAAGTCCACGCTGGCAAGGTTGGTGGGATTTGCGCTGGCGCGTATGATTGTTTTCACTGCAGGATTCACGTCAAGTTCATAGGCGCCAATATCACAATGCGCTCCTTGCGGGCGGGTGATACCGCGTTGGTCGGTGACCGCACAAGTGGCGTCATCCCCTGCATCAATGGCAGGAGAGCCAGGGAGTAGTGCCATGGTCTGTGTGCCGCCTCCATTACTTGCGAGTGAACCAAGATTTGGGTCACTGCTGAGTGTTGCACCGCAACTCCCATCCTCTACGAGGTTGTTGGTATTTGTTGATATTGTCCAAAGATTGGAACAATCCCCGCCAGAGATGGAATTGGCTACGATCGTGTTTGAATACAACATAGTATCTTCATTTCGAATACCACCGCCAACTCCATTTGCGCTATTTCCGGAAAGTGTGCTGTTTATAATAGTAACAGTCTGCCAGGAATTATAAAGACCGCCGCCATTGAATCCTGCTGTATTTCCAAACAATGTACTATTCGTAATTGTTAGGCCGTCGTTATTTGTAATGCCGCCGCCATTGTTGGCAGCATTATTGCCTTGGATCGTACTATTTGTTACGGTCATTTCTCCAGATGGAGTGGATGCGCCGATGAAGATAGCTCCGCCCTCATTGGAAGCATCATTTCCGGAGAGCATACTGTTCGTAACAGTTGTGGTGCCACCTACCGCATAAATGCCGCCTCCATCCCCATTAATGGTGTAATTCTGATCAAATATGCTGTTCGTAATTGTCAAATTACTAAAGGCATTGTATATCCCACCGCCATCTACATCTGCGTGGTTACCACTAAAAGTCACACTCGTTAACTGTGGATTGCAGTCAGAATGGTTATACATTCCGCCGCCCATGTATGCTGAGTTACCGTTGAAAATTACATTTGTCAACGTTGGATTACTGCTATACTGGTTGTACATTCCACCACCGTACAGGTTAGCAGCAGAGTTGTTGTTGAAAGAAACATTCGTCAATACGGGGCTGCTTTGATCGTTATACATTCCACCGCCATAAAGGAAAGATGTGTTAGCGCTAAAGGTCACATCTGTCAGGAGTGGATTACTCCCATATCTATTGTGCATCCCGCCGCCATGAGGTGCTGAGTTGCCGCTGAAGATAACAGTAGTCAACGTTGGGCTGCTCCCTACATTAAGCATCGCACCGCCGCTATTACCAGCGGTGTTACCGCTGAAGCTCGTGCTCATAAATACCGGGCTGCTGCCCCCATAATTATCGTTATAAATTCCCCCGCCGCTGTTACCAGCAATATTGCCATTGAAAGTAACGTTTGTCAACAGAGGGTAGCTGTTACTTTGATATGTGTTGTTATACATCCCCCCGCCATCATAAGCTCTATTGTTACCAATGGTAACGTTCGTTAATTGTATGTTGCTGTTATAGTTATATACTCCGCCTCCACTACTGACCGCAGAGTTGCCACTGAAGGTAATATTCATCAGAATTGGATGACCGCTAGCATTAAACATTCCACCGCCCCGTTCATAGGGATAGATGTTAGCATTCCCGCCCGTAACCGTAAAGCCATCCAAAATAGCGGTGTTATCTGTCCCACTGCCGGTGACCACGGTTGCAGTGTTAGTAGAATTGCCAGTCACAGTATTGATGTTGGTAATGATCGGCGTTTGGCTGTCGTTATTGTCGATATCGCCACTTAGAACGGTGACATTAATTGCAGGGTCGCGTTCAGTGCGCGCCGTCTCTGTCCCGGCAAAGCCGCCATAAATCGCCACGCCGCTTTTGAGCTGGAAGGTGGCGGCGCGATCTGTTCCCACCGTGGTCGGTTTGTGAGTCCCAGCCATGACCCATATCTCATCACTGGCTGTTGAGCCGGTCAGCGCGGTTTGCAAAGTACAGGCGTTACTCCAACTGGAACAATCGCCAGCGCCACTTGAGGCTGGCGCTGCATAGCGAACTCCTGCCGCATGCACGGGGCCGGGGAAAGCTTACACCCCATATCAGCATTGTAAGGATGAATAAAATCGAGAACATTCGGGAAATTGATTTTCTAGCAACCATGATAACCTCTCCTTTTTTGGTTAATTTGATTTGACTAAATTTGTTTAAGGTTGACAACTTGGATTTATTGTATACCTTATAAAATATGAGAGCAAGGGATAAATGTCATTTTTTTTTTGTAAAACGAAAAGAATAGCAAGTCAAATTAAGATTTGTTCTCAAGGCCTTCGATTACAAAAGAGCCTCTGAAAATTTCAGAGGCTCTCACTATCTTTTTCCTATGGCAGATTGAATGCTCTCACGAGGAAGACGGCCATCGAATCCCGCTTGACCGTGGTGCTGGGACAATAAATCCCGGCATCGCATCCACTGGTGATCGAGTCGGCGGCCAACTGCTCGATGAAGTCCGCGCCGAAGGAGCCGACAGGCACATCACTAAAGACACCCGTTGCTGTGGGAGGAACGAATGCGATACCGTGCATGGCGCGCACGAGGAAGATCGCCATCTGTGCGCGGGTAACGGATGCGCCCGGGCAGAAGTTGCCGCCGCCGCATCCGCTGGTGATGCTGTCAGCTGCCAGTTGTTCGATGAAGTCCGCGCCGAAGGAACCAACTGGGACATCAGAAAAGACTCCCGTTGCTGTGGGAGGTACGAATGCAACGCCGTGCATGGCGCGCACGAGGAAGACTGCCATCTGTGCGCGGGTGACAGAGTTGGTGGGACAGTAATTCAACGGGACTGCTGTACAGCCACCGGTGATG
>JACRBH010000133.1 GCA_016234535.1 Chloroflexota bacterium | reverse complement strand
TAAACATGATTGTGTTGCGCGACTTTTATTTCGTTTGGGTTGCAGGCGATATAAATGTCGCGCTACGAAAGTCGCTTTTGTTTCTTTGGCTTTGAACGGCGTTTTGTTCGCCGTGGTTTTACGCAGAATGACACTATCTTTAACCAAGTTGTTTCTTGACAAGTTCGCGCACTTCCTGCGCGGTGGAGCAATTCAATGCCTCACGGGCAAGGGGTTGCAAGTCTGAAATATTAAGCGAGCGGACTTGCGCTTTCACTGTGGGAACGGAAGGAATGCTGACGCTTAATTCATCCATACCGAGACCTAATAAAATCGGAACTGCCGCAGAGTCAGAGCCAAGCTCGCCGCAAATGTCGGCGCGCTTGCCGTATTTGTGAGCGGCGTCAATCGTCTGGGCGATCAAACGCAAAACAGCGGGATGCAGTCCATCATGCTTCGAAGCCAGCGCAGAGTTGCCGCGATCCATGGCAAGCGTGTATTGAGTCAGGTCATTGGTGCCGATGGAGAAGAAATCAATTTCAGGAGCAAGCACATCCGCCATCAACGCGGCAGATGGGACTTCAACCATGATTCCAAACGGCACGGGAGGCGCGTTCAACTCACGGCTTAGTTCCTCAATCAAAGCGCGCGCCTGTCTAATCTCGGAAATATCGCTGATCATCGGGAACATGATGCGTAAGTTTCCAGAGGGCGCGGCGCGCAGGATGGCGCGCAATTGTTCGCGGAATAATTCGGGTCGATTCAAACAAAGACGAATTCCGCGCTCCCCGAGAAATGGATTCAACTCAGGCTTCATTTGAATATAAGCCACAGGTTTATCGCCGCCGATGTCCAGCGTGCGGACGATCACAGGCAGGGATTTCATTGTCTCGGCTATCGCATTGTATACGCTGAACTGTTCATCTTCGGTTGGTGCGGTGGTACGTTCAAGGAAAAGGAATTCCGTGCGCAGAAGACCGATACCGTCCGCGCCCATGCGCAAGGCTTCGGCTGCGTCTGCAATAGAACCCGCGTTGGCAGTGACATCCACACGTTTACCATCCTGTGAGATGGCAGGCAAAGAAGCCTGTTCCTGCGCAAAGCGGCGATATTCCAACCAGCGTTTCTGTGATTGTTGCGCGCGCTCCAAAACATCTGAAGCAGGGTTGACCGTCAACGTACCATCATTGCCGTTCAAAATGACAGGCGTATTTTCTTCAAGCGCCAGCATGGATTCATCCACGCCGACGATGGCGGGAATACCCAACGCCCGCGCAAGGATGGCGATGTGCGAAGTCGGTCCGCCTTCCACAATGCCGAACCCAAGCACACGCTGCGGGTCAAATGATGCAGTGTCCGATGGAGATAACTCGCGCGCAACGATAACCACAGGCGTGGTCGGCATGGACGCGCCATCGTCACCGATACCCAGCATCAAACGCAAAACCCGCTTCCCCACATCACGCAAGTCATCGGCGCGCGCTGCAAGCAGAGGGTCGTTGATCGCCGCAATCGCAGCAGCCTGTTCGTCAATCGCAGCCTTCCAGGCTTTGATCGGACTTTGCCCCTTATTCACATGCGCTTGAACGGCGTCAGCAAGTTCGGGGTCATCCAGCAGTTCCCTGTGCGCTTCAAAAATCGCAGCTTCAACTCCCAGTTTATTTTCAGTCATTTGCTGATGCAATTCAGTCAACTGGGTTTTTGCATAGGTCAATGCCTCAGCCAGATCGATCTGACCGCTGCCTGCCTTATCAAGGTCAAACTCAACCTGTTGAAAATGGAAAATGGGACCGACTGCAATCCCAGGCGCGGCTCCGACTCCCTTGATGACACCTTGGTCTGTCGCTTCAACTATCAGCGGATTTTTTACAGGCGCATCTTTCTGGCGCAGCCCCCTGTGGGTAACGGGAGCTGATTCTGCTTCGACAACGGAGTCATTGTCCCCAAGCCCCGAACGAATAGCTGATTCCAATTCAGCAATCGCTTTTTCCTCATCCACGCCATCGGCTTGGACACTGATCTCACTGCCGTTCACCGCGCCAAGCGTCAACACAGAGACCATGGATTTGGCATTTGCCCGCTTCTCTCCATGGAAAAGTTTGATATCAGATTTGAATTGCTTTGCCAGATTGACCAGCACCTTGGCGGGACGCGCGTGCAAGCCAGTTCGATTTTGGATGACGATCTCGATTTGTTTCATGGCGGACTCTGTCAATTCGGCATGGGCTTTATCCGTACATGCGGAGAAAGCAAATTTCAGGTGGATTGTTTTTCGCCCAGATATTTCAGGACAACATCCGGGTCGGTTGTATTCAGTAACTCAATCAGATTTTCTTCATTGTCGATTACATCCGCCAGGTTGGAGAGCACTCCGACGTGTTCGTCCGACGAGGCGGCAATACCGATCACCATATATACTTTTTCACCTTCATCCCATTCCACACCATCTTTTAATTGCAGGATGGAGATTCCAGTTTTTAGGATATGGGCGCGGCTGTCGTCCATTCCATGCGGGATGGCGACCCCGTTCCCCAAACTGGTGGACATGGATTGTTCACGGGACAGCATTCCATCAACATACTCAGGCAGGACGCTGCCGGATTTCACCAGCAATTCCCCGGCCCTGCGGATGGCATCCGCCTTATCCGCGGCGCTTGCTTGAAGTGATATTCGTTCTTTGGAGAGAATAGCCATGTTTCATCACCTGTTGGTCTGCACCCCGCTTGAGACGGGAAATCACACACTCAAGAATTTCTTTTATAGTGTGGTTCCCATCACCGACAACGAGGGACGGTTATTTTTTATACCTGTGACATCTTCAGTGAACACAAGTTGAAATAAAATTTCGATTCGTGTTACGCTTCCGTTGAAACAACTTCAGTTTTTTCGACAAGCGACTTGATGAGTTTATCGAAAATCGGGTCATTCAAAAAATGGTTGAAAGCCAGAATGACTGCATTGGGCGCTTTGGCGTGTGCAGTCTTTGCCAGCCCCTTGTGGACGATGACCACCTGCGCATCAGCCGGGATCTCACGCGCCGGCTTATGCACAACAACAATATCCAAAATTTGAGCGGCTTTCAGTTTTTTCTTCAGAGAGTTTACGCTCATCAAGCTCGACCCCATCCCGGCTTCACAGGCGAAAATAATGGATTTGATTTCCGTGGCAGAAATTGACTGTGACATGTTACTCTCCTTGCAAAAATTATGGCAGGTACGGCAGCAGGTATAATTGTGTGCGAAGATGAGGCTGCCGCACCTGTCAATTCAAGTCAACCTGGTTTACATCGTATCGCATAACTCGCTAAACCGAAATCACGACTTCCACTCGTAATTTTACATAAAAGTTTAGTAATTATGTGATGGGCGATGGTTTTAGCCTAACCCGGGAACGGCACCGACAACTGTGGAAGTCTCATCTTCCTCTTCCTTAACAGGATTGACACGCAGGATGAAAGCGCCAACGAAGAAGGAAACAGCTGCGCCAATCACCACACCAGTCAAAACCTGGAAGTGCTGTCCGGGCGGGATGACCGCGAGATAAGCAAAGATGGAACCAGGCGAGGGGGTGGCGACAAGCCCAGCGCCGGAGATCACGAACCACAAGTCAGCCGCAAAACCGCCAGCGATCATAGCGAGAACCATAATGGGGTGAGCGAGCACGTAGGGGAAGTAGATCTCATGAATACCGCCGAGGAAGTGGATGATCATCGATCCAGGGGCAGAGTCTTTCAACATGCTGCCTTTCTTGCCAACAAAATAGAATGCAAGAAGTAAGCCAAGTCCCGGGCCAGGGTTGGTCTCAAGCAGGAAGTGAATGGCACGACCATTTGTCTGTGCAGCGACCACGCCCAGCGGAGATAACACGCCGTGATTGAGAGCATTGTTAAGGAACAGAATCTTGGCAGGTTCGATGATAATGGCAGCCAGGGGCAAAAGGCGGGCTTTCACCAATGCATCCACAGCGGCGCCGGCGGCATTGCTGAGGCTTACAACAACGGGACCAATGGTGACATTGGCGATCAGAATAAGGACAACGCCGAGAATACCAGCCGAGAAAGTGTTGTAGAGCATCTCGAAACCGACCGGAATTTTTTCTTCCAAAGCCTCGTCAATTTTCTTGATACACCAGCCGCCGAGCGGTCCCACTATCATGGCACCGAGCATCATGGGAATGTCAGCTCCGACAATGACACCCATGGTTGCAGCCGCACCGACCACACCACCACGTACTCCATGAACCATCTTGCCGCCTGTGTAACCAATGAGCAGGGGCAGCAAATAGATGATCATTGGTCCAACCAGCTTGGCAAATGTTTCATTCGGGATCCAGCCTGTTGGGATGAAGAAAGCTGTGATCAAACCCCAGGCAAGGAACGCGCCGATATTGGGGATGACCATGCCGGCTAAAAAGCCTCCGAACTGTTGCAATTTTTCTCGCATAACATATCTCCTTTATAAGATTTTTGTTTTACCTGAATTTTCAGGCCTTTCTAAAAACCGGGAGGCTTTGGGCAAGCCTTCCAAATTACCGGCAGCGGTCGGAACACTTCCGGATAACCTTTGAAGGGATGGGTCAACTTAAAAATTGGGTAATGGCTTCTATATCCTCAGGCATAAGCAGGGGATGCACCTGAATCACCTTTGGCGAACCTACATACTGTCGGGGCAACGGAACCGTCGTGAGAATCAAATCAGATGAAGAAATAAGACTTGGGGTGAGGTCACGTAAGGAAACAACTTCAAGATTGCTAAGATTGGGGAAACGTGCGTGCAGGCGCGCTACCAAAAGTTGGGCGGTCGCCATTCCGCTGGGGCAAATGATAATGACTTTATCGAAACGATAAGATCGGTTACGAATGAAAGCCGCCCGCAGTAAGACAGCAAGATTATCGATCTCACTTTGTGGAAGATCCACCCCAGTGTATTCATATACCAGACGGGAGACTTCATGCGCCACAATGTGTTCCTTCTCGTACTTCTCCGGCAGGCCGGCGTTATTCAAAGCTACAGGGAACCAAAGATTAAAACGCTGGCGAAAACAAGCCGGGACAATATTGTTCAACAAGCCACTTTGCAGGGTGCGGTCATGCTTGATCTTCGAAATCCCAAAGGTCTGGCTGATGTGGTCCATCAATCGCTCACTGAGGGCGGAGAAGTCGCTTTCCCGCTCCAGTTCCCCGGGAAGGATCTCATTACGCGGAGCCGCCATCATTTCCATTGCGATGCCTGCCACATCATCGGGCTTCCAAATGGAATTCGAGTCACTGCTTAATCTGCGGGCAACGTAGGATGCGACAGACCACATCTTTGCGGGTTCGAGGGAGGCAACCAACTTCTGATCCACTTCGAGGTGATTTCCGCTTTGCACGCGGTTGGACATGATCGCAAAAACAAGAGCAAGGTGCAACACGGCATCATCGGTAAAACGACCACCCAATTGTTCCTCGGCCTTGGCGACAAGTCCGATGGTGCGCTGTAAATGCAGGCGGGAAAAATAATTGCCAACATATTTGACCAAAGACAAAAGCTGGGTATCGCTTTGTAACTTGAATCTCAGACCTTCGGAATGGGATATCTCGGTAATGGTGTCATTGCTAAAAGGTGTCTCCCCCCACAACAGTTTAGCCAACGCCTGCTGACAGTTGTGTTCCAACCCGCTGACCTGAATCCCAAAATGCGGCTTTCGAATCAAAGTGACATTTTGGTCCGAAAGCCATTTCTCGATCTCATTCAAATCCTTTAGAATCGTCATCCGCGAGACCTGCGAAAGCCCTTCCATTTGAGCCAGAATGAACGGCTCGGTCTGGGTTAATAAAAACAACGCCAGTAATTGCTGACGTTGACTCACAGAAAGTATGATTTGAACACCGGAACGAACATTTATTTTTTGAAACAGTGATTGGATCTGGTCGGTTGTCAGGTTCAAGGTAAAACCCACACCGGGCAAAGCACATAAATCCTGGTCATTCTCCTTGAGCCAGACTTTTACACCCTTCATGCTGTAGTTCACCTGCCGCGGTGTAATATGAAGGAGCTTCGCCAGTTCAACAGAACCGATGGGCCGGTTGACATCAAGAATGATCTTGAGAATTTCTCGCTGGCGAGTGGTAAAAGTTATCATTGAAAATATGTCATTTCATATGATTTTAATGGATGTAAACATGATTACATTCTAGGATAAAATTAGACAAAAACACACTGATTTAGTGTATCTTTTGACTAGTTAGTGATGACAAAATTATACTGTTTGTTTAGGCGATAAAACAGCCCTCACTGAGAATAGTCTGTCTTGCTACTTGCTTCATCCGCCATATCTTAAGGATCTGATAGACAAGTCAAATAAACATCGGACGAATAGCTGTGTAACCGTAGCATTCCAGGAAAGTATCATTGAAGGTGCTTGAATTTAACTTATTAACTGACCTTACGCGGTAACGCGAGGTTTATCTCGCAAAATGCGCGACATAAATGTCGCGCTACAGGCTGGGCTGCGTAACATCAGTTATTAAGGAAACGATTAGCTACTGGGTTTTGAATAAATAATTTCCGCAATATTTCCAAGACAGAGCGGAAGCGGACAAACAATATTGAAGGCGAACTTGTGACCTGCGAATTTTAGCAATACCAGACAAGATATTACGACGAAGTTCCAATAAGTTGATTTCGCTCTCGATTAATCTGAATCCGGTCAACCAAAGTATCTATAGCCCGTTTCATAACCAGAAAGAACTCATGTTGCTCCTCAGGCGTCTGAGGAGCAACTGTTATTAACTCACCTTACGCGGTAACGCGACATTTATCTCGCAAAATAGGCGACATAAATGTCGCGCTACAGGCTGGACTGCGTAAGGTGAGTTATTAATTCATCAACCCCGGCTTTCAGATCGGCTAGAAATTCGACAACTTTTGCTTCCCAGTCCTTCAGAGCGCAAATGTTTACGGCCTAACCAAGTGAGGATAATTCGTTTTTCAGTGAGACTTCTTGAAGGGTAGTCAGTATCTACGCAAACCTTGGGGTCTATAACGAAATTCAATCCGCACATTTTGCAAAGGCTCGAAGTTTTTTCTTTCTTTACAAGTTCTTCACAATAGCGTCATATTATCTTTATGGCTGTCAATTAAATTTGACAGCACAATAACTATCTTAGACAGTCAAGGAGTCCATTATGCAAAAGACTAAACGCACTAAAACAATTTTCATCACGCTCTTTGTGGCGCTTGCTGCGATTGCCGCCATTATATTTTTTGCGCGTCCCACCGCGAGCGAGGCCGCCGAGGCACCTGCCTTGCAAACCGCTAAAGTCCGTGTGGGTGATCTGGTGGTAACCGCCAATGGAGCGGGTGCTGTTGTCCCTTCTGCAGAAATCGATCTGGGTTTTCGTTCGCCGGGTGTGTTGACTGAATTGAATGTGAAACTTGGGGATTCAGTAAAGACCTCCCAGGTGCTGGCGCGATTGGAAGAGAACATTCAAGCCGAGACAGATTTTCAGGCACTGTTCACCTCACAAGGAATTGCTGAGGCTGAACTGGCTTTAGTAAATGCGCAGGATGCATTGGTGCTGGCTGAAAACCATGTCATGTATTTGACCGGTTTGGATGCATGGTATTGGGAACAGGAATTGGCAAAGCCCGATGCTACACAGGCTGAAAAAGATCTGGCGCAAACCAAAATGGATTATTTCCTAAGTTTAATCTACATCGATGCGTCAGATATGGCTCTCGCCCGCGCTGAACTTGAATCTGCGCGAGTGAATTTACTGGATGCACAAGCCGCACTCAATATTGTCAAAGCGGGACCTGATGCCTTGAACGCGCCCATCGCCGCGCTGGGAACTGAGATGGCGAAACTGGAGCAGGCTCGGCTGTTGGTGGAAAGCACCCGACTAACCGCTCCCTTCGACGGCGCTGTGACTTCCCTGAATGCAGTCGCTGGGCAAACAGTTGGCACGACCCCGATCATGACCATCGCCACAACCGAAAAATTATTGGTACGTTTTTATCTCGATGAAACCGATTTGGACAAAGTAGCAGTCGGCAATCGTGTCACCTTCACATTTGACGCTTACCAAAACCAACCCGTAGATGGTGAAGTGGTTATCGTGGAACCGACCCTGCAAGTTGTAGATGGCACGCCCGTAATCATCGTTTGGGCATCCCTGCCCACTGAAACAGGATTCAATCTCATATCGGGTATGACCGTTGATGCGGAAGTCATCGCGGGTGAATCGCTCAAGACTCTCATCGTCCCCGTGCAGGCTTTGCGTGAATTAGCCCCAGGTTCATACGCCATCTTTTTGGTTGGCGAAAACGAACAATTGGTGATGACTCCCGTTACCGTGGGTCTGCGCGATTTTGCCAACGCCGAAATTTTAAGCGGCGTAAAAGTTGGCGACGTGGTCAGCACGGGCACAGTGGAAACGAAATAAAGTTCCATGTCATTGCGAGACGGCGCTCTTCCGTCGAAGCAATCTCCAGTAAATGGAAAAGGAATTCTAAATGAACCAACCACTAATTGAAATTACAGGCATGACCAAAGTCTACGGCATGGACGAAGCGGCTGTGTCTGCGCTGGCAGGTGTCAACGTGGATGTCTCACGCGGTGAGTTTGTCGCCATCATGGGACATTCAGGTTCGGGCAAATCCACGCTGATGAATATTGTCGGCTGTTTGGATCGTCCAACGTCGGGTCAGTATATTCTCGACGGGCGCGACGTTGGGCAGATGAGCAGGGATGAACTGGCAGAGATCCGCAATGAGAAACTGGGATTTATTTTTCAGTCATTCAATTTACTCCCGCGTTTGAGCGCATTATCCAATGTAATGCTGCCCATGCTTTACAACAGCGACGACCTGAGCGATGTGGAAGCAGAAGCCCGCGCGATTGCCTCGCTTGAAGCAGTTGGCTTAGGCGGACGCCTGCATCATCGCCCCAATCAACTTTCAGGTGGACAGCAGCAGCGGGTCGCCATCGCACGTGCGCTGGTCAATCAACCGCCACTAATTCTGGCGGATGAACCCACGGGTAATCTTGACTCAAAAGCCAGCGTGGAGATCATGGATATCCTGCACGGCTTGCACAAGAACGGTGCGACGATTGTCATGGTCACACACGAGCCAGATATTGCATCTCATGCAGAACGGATCATCTGCGTCAAAGACGGACTCATTCTTTCCGACGGGCGCAATGGCGCCAGTCCCTGCCTGGCTCAGCGAATATAAAAAGGACAACCATGAAACTCAGAAAAATATTTCGCACAGCCTGGGAAGGCTTAATGCTCAACAAAGTCCGCTCTTTTCTGACGACACTGGGCGTGATCATCG
>JACRBH010000132.1 GCA_016234535.1 Chloroflexota bacterium | reverse complement strand
CTGGCTCCCAATGCCAGCGCCTGAAATTCGTAGTTTTCGTCAAAGCGGGCGAAGGCGCTGGATAAGGTGAAGATGGTGTAAGGCAGGGTTGGGATGATGTGCGCCAGAATTACACCTGCGATTGTGCCTGCCAGACCGATTCGCAGAAATAAAATATTGAGTCCCATGCCAATTGCCAGCGGCGGAATAATGGTGGGCAAAAAGAGAAGTAGCCACGCGAGTTGACGCCCGCGAAATTTACGCAACCCCAGGACTCGCGCGGCGGGTAATGCAAGCATGAGGGAAAGAACGCTGACAAGCATTGCAATCCAGATCCCCTGCGCCATGCTGGATATTGTCCGCGCGTCGTTGATGGCGCGTTGGAAGGTGACAGTCGTCCATTCAAGGGGAAAAGGTTGAGGGAAGAACCAGCGCGTGGAAAAGGCGTATGCGATAAACAGCAATAAAGGCGCAACAAGAATAAGATACAAGATCACGCGGAGAGCATAGTTTGCAGTGTATTTCATTCCTGCCGCTCTCCAATCCGTAAACTGATGACTGCAACGATGATGACGATCAAAGTAATGATCAGGCTGATGACCATGCCTTCGGAGCGGGCACGCAAGTCAGGGTCAAGAAAGAAGCGCAGCGCGAGAACAGGCAATGCTCGCGGGTAGCTAACTCCCAACAAAGCGGGCACTTCGTAACTGCTGAAAATAAATCCAAAGACCAATAATGCACCCGCGATCAATGCTGGTATAACCTGCGGGATGGTGACGAAGCGCAAACGCTGCCAGCGACTCGCGCCGAGATTTTCCGCAACGACATCATAGCCAACGGACTGCGAACGCAGAACGGAAAGGATGGTGATTGTAAGAAACGGAATCTCTTTGCCAATGTAACTGAGAATAATGCCAATGCCGAAACGGTCACGGACAAGGACGGGAAAATCTGCGGGGGTTGAAATAAGACCCAGCGACGCCGCCCAGCGCGCGAACAATCCGCTTTGGGAGAGGAATAATAAAAGAGCCACCGACCAGACCAAATGCGGGAAAGCCAAATTCCAATTAAGCGCGAGCGTGTCCGTGTTACCGCGGCGTTCGGAAAGCCAGACCGCCAACAGTAATGCAATGGCGGACGAAATCAATGTCGAAACAATACTGATCCATAATGAGAATCGCAGGGATGTCCAAAACTCCGAATTGAGATCAAGCGTATTGCGATATGCGTCGAGGCTGATTTGGCTTTGACCAATGATGCTGATAATCCCCACGCTTTCTGCCACAGCATACAAAAGACTCGCGCCCAGCAAGACAAGGATAATGGTTACTGCTGGGGCGAGAGAAAGCCAGGGGGTGAAGATGAGTTTATCGCGCATGGAGAGAGCCAGTTATTAAGTAATCTGTTACCAGTGTTCAGATTGGCGGAACTGATAACTGATTACTGGTCACTGATACCTATTTCTGCAACACGTTTTCCAGCCAGCCTTGTTCCAAAAGATTTTGATATTCAGCGGCGGAGTCACCGACGAGAGATTTGGCGAGGTCGGAGGCTGGGGTTGCGGCGCCGCCCAATTTGGAAGCGGCAGATTGCAGGGCGGAAAGAGCCGCTGAGTCAGTTACGCGTGTCACGTCAATGGCGTAGCCGAGTCCGAATCCGTTTTCGGGCACAATCTGCGCGGCTTGGAATTCAGGTTCGAGCAGAAGGTTCGCCAGCACAAGCGCGGCGGCTTTGTTGGGCGCGTTGAGCGGAATTGCGACGTAGTTGAAATCGCCGATCATGTAATTGTTGAAGACGAAGGCACGCGCAGTTTCGGGCATGCGTCCATCGTTGATCCAGCGACCTGCGCCTGTGATGTCGTTGGTCATGCTGAGGTCGACTTCGTTGTTGGCGAAGAGATTGACGAGTTCGGATTCATCCTTGGGATAAGTCTCGCCACTGCGCCACAGGCAGGGTTCGAGTTCGTTGAGGTAAGCCCACAGCGCAGGGGAGTATTGATCCCAAAGCGCCTGATCGAGTTTCTGCCATTGTTCTGCGCCGCCGCTGAGTTCATACAGCGCGCCTTTCACGAAGCGTGTGCCAAGGAAACCACCAGATCCCGTCGGGTCAACATAAGTAAAGCGACCAGGATGCGCGCATGCCCATTCTTTGAGTTCGGCGTATGAACGTGGAAGTTCATCTGTGTTGGTACGCGCTGAATCGTAAATGAATTGGAATTGCGCCGATGACCACGGGCTTTCTTGATTGTCCACAGGATTGCCGAAATCCAAATTGATGGCGGGGTTATCCCAATTGACCAAGGCGCTGTTGGGGATTTGCTGCGCCCAATCCTTGTAAAGCATGTCTGCCTGTTTGAGCGTGAAGAAGTTTTCGCCGTTGATCCAGATCATGTCTACTGCGCCAGGGTCTTTGCCTGCCTGCTTCTCGCTCAGCACCTGATTGACCGCGTCGGCAGTATCTGCAATCGGAACGCGATTCAATATAATGCCATAGCGTCCTTTGAGCGCCTTGCCGTAGAAATTATCCACAAAGGCGTTGATGCTGTCTGAGCCGCCCCAGATATACCAGTTGACGGTTTGTCCCTTGGCGGCGGCGAGAACGCTGTCCCAGTTGTTGATGTCGAATGCGCCAGCGACAGTCGGCGCGTCAGTTGCGACGGGTGGGTTGGTCACCGCTGGTTGAGAAGTTGCTACGCTGGGAGCGCAAGCCGCCAGCAATATAGTTAATGCAACGAACAAAAATACAAATCTTTTCATTTCTTTTCTCCTGATTTTTTGAACCGCGAAGCCTGCCAAGGGCGCGAAGTTTCAAAAGATTTTCTTGGCGTTCTTTGTGCTCTTTGCGGTTAATTATTTTGGTCTTGCAAAACGATATTTCAGATATGCCGCCAATTCTTTTCCAAGATTTGGCAACGTGTCGCGCATAAAGAAATCAGCCACCTTCAAGATGCCGCTCGAATAAGTGGGATACGGATATACCAGCCGATAAATTTTATACAGCGATATTTTCTGGCTGATTGCCAGCGTAAAGAACGAGATCATTTCAGAAGCGCGCGCACCGACAATCGTGGCTTGCAAAATTTGACCCGTGAATCGTACGGCGTCCACAATAATGAAACCATTTTCAACACCATCTGTATAACCGCGGTCAGTGTGATCCTTGAAATCCACGCGGATGCGTTTGATAATTTGCGGATGGTATGTTTCGTCCAGTTCTTTTTGTGTTAAACCAACCGCCGCCACTTCAGGGTCACTGAAAGTTGCGTTCGGAAAAATTGGTTCTTTCTTCGCGATTGGCAAAAATGGGAATGCGATTCGCTGGACGACTCGGCGTCCCTGCGCATTGGCTGAATGTGTAAATGCGGATGTGGGAGTCACGTCCCCGATGGCGTACACGCCCTTGACATTGGTCTCCCCAAACGAGTTAACCAAAATCCCAAGCCTCGGATCAACCTTGACCCCAGCCTGATCCAGTCCGAGCGAGTCGATATTTTTCACCCGACCAACTGCCACTAAAACCTTGTCCACGCCTGTGAGTGTGATTTCTTCATCGCCAGATTTTAGGATTAATGAATGTGTGGAAACATCGCATGCTTTTGCCACCGTGCCGCAATACAGCGTGATACTGCGCCTATCAAGTTCTGCTTGAATAGCTTCTGATGCTTCGGGAATGGAAGTCATCAACGGGCGTCTGTCGAGCGCAAACATGGTGACCTTCGTGCCAATTTTCTGGAAAGCAAACGCCATCTCCAACGCAATCACGCCTGCACCGACAATGACCAAATGCTTCGGGGCATTCGTCAGGTCAAACAGTGATTCGTTGGTCAGCACCATTTCATCGGGCAAGCCTGGGATGTCAATCATGCGCGGGCGCGCGCCCGTGGCAATGACGATGTTGTCTGCCGTCAGTTCGCGGGTTGTTCCATCTTGAGTCACACTCAGTGTTTTTGGCGCAGTGAATTTCGCCATGCCACGAATGAAAGTTAAGTTTTCAAGGTGTTCAACTTCTTCCGTCTCTTTATCGCGCAAAGCGTCACGCTTGCGGATTACCTCCTGCAAGACTTCGTCCGCGCTCATGCCTGGTCTGAAATTCTTCGCCAGATGGATGAGTGTCTTGGATGGCACACATCCCACATTGGTGCAGTCGCCACCAACATGATGTCCTTCAATTAATGCAACCTTGCGCCCCAGCCCCGCCATGCCAATGGCAACGGTCATGCCACCTGAACCTGCACCAATCACAATCGTTGAATAATGCTCTGTCATTTAGAAATCCCTTCACGTTTTTTGAATATTCTTGATAATGCAATGCTCACAATGAAAATCGCGAATGAAAACCCAAGGGTGACGGGATTCAATTTTGGCAAAGCCCCGTCAAAGGTCTCAATGGAAGCGCCGAATCCGATGAATGCCATCGTCCCAGGGATGGAGCCAAGCGCGGTCGCCAGAATAAACGGAAAATATTTGATCCGCAGAAATCCTGCCAGGTAACTGACCGCGTCATATGGCAAAAAGACGAAGCGCATGATCATTACGGTCTCGAAGCTGTTCTCGCGCATGCGCCGCGCATAACGCTGGATCAAACCATCCGAGCCGTCATCTTTCAACATGCCCTCTCCGAAGAAATGCCCAACAAAATATGCGATGGTCGAGGAAATATTGCTCGCAATGATGGTATATAACACGCCGAGAACGGGTCCAAATACAAATCCACCCGCCAATGTCAATATGGTGGATGGAAACAAAATCAACGGGCGGATGGCGTATAAAATGGTGTAAATAACTACGCCCCAAAATCCATTGGTCATGAAATCCAGCAATTGCTGAACGACCTGCAAAGGCGAGAGTTGATTTGCGTTGGCGTACCATTGATAGCCTGCAATCAACAATATCCAAAACAAAAGCGCAATCAATTTCTGCGCATGTGCTTGAAACCAGGATTTGGGTGACGGTATTTGAGTCGAATTTTCCATGAAGATGTTACCTCCCCGAATAGAGGAAAAAGGCTGAATAATTCTTACCCTTTTTTGAAAACTCGAATCTCGGAAATCGTAAGAAAAAGATGGCGAAGGAATTCTTCAATACAGGAATGAAATGGAAAACCAGAGGAAACCATGAACATTGACAAGCCCCTGCTCAAATCACTTCTCATTATGGCAGACATCATCGAAGCGCGTGACCCTTACACGGGCGGTCATGTTTGGCGCGTTTCCCAATTTGCCAAATTGCTGGCGACCAAAGTTGGATTACCTGAAGATGAAATTATCAAGATCAGTATTGCCGCCTACCTGCATGATCTTGGCAAGATTGGAATCCCCGATCATATATTGCAAAAAGCCGAGGCGCTGACCGACGCGGAATACGCCATCGTCAAGACACACCCCTCCATTGGGAGCAAGTTACTTGGCGGACATCCGCTGGCAGAGATGGTCACCTCCGCCGCAAATGACCATCACGAGCGTCTGGATGGAAAAGGATATCCACGTGGATTGAGCGGCAAACAAATCTCACTGACCGCGCGCATTATCAGCATAACGGACGCCTTTGACGCTATGACCAGTACGCGCCCATACCGCAAAGGAATGACCGTTGATACTGCTCTATCCATTCTCGAAAAAGAGTCGGGCACGCAATTCGACAGTCAACTCGTTCAGCACATGTGTGAACTGGGGTCCTCTGGTGATTTGGCTCATATCGTTGGGCACACAGCGGATGGGCTTCCCGTTATCACCTGTCCGCACTGCGGACCTGTCATCGCCATTCCGAGAAATACACAGAACGGTGAAATCATCTACTGCCGCGCTTGTCATTCAGAGCTTACGCTTCATCAAGTCGGAAACACTTTTGAAGCCGAAATGACGGGTATGACCGACGATCCCCGTAATCTTGAACCAGTTGCCAATGAAGATGCAGTGGACGATGTGCTGACGCAAATAGGGTAAGGGAAATTGAGAGATGCTCCTCTAACCGAGTAAAGGAGCGCCCATGTTTAGAAATTGGATATTATGGATTCTCACGGCTGGATGGATTCTTGCCGCATGTACTTCACCTCAAGCGACAGACTCCGCTTCACCCTCCCCCCAGCCTGATTCTGTTACCGAATCATCTTCTTCCCCCTCTGCTTTGCTCACACCCACCTTGCTCCCTGAAGAGCCGCCTCCCGCCCGCGCACAAAGCGAATTCAACACCGACTTCGACAAACATTCCGTGCCGTACAGTGAAATCCTTTCGGGAGGTCCGCCCAAAGACGGGATTCCGCCCATTGACGCGCCCCAATTCATCCCTGTGAATGAAGCGGATGAGTGGCTTGAAGATCGAGAACCTGTTGTCTTCGTCCAGGTCGGCGACGATGCGCGCGCCTATCCCATCCAAATCCTGATGTGGCATGAGATTGTCAATGACACAGTCGGAGGCGAACCGCTTATCGTTTCGTTTTGTCCGCTGTGCAATACGGCGATTGCTTTCAAACGCACTTTCAATAGCACAGTATTGGACTTCGGCACAACGGGACGATTGCGTTACAGCAACCTAATCATGTACGACCGTCAAACTGAAACCTGGTGGCAGCAAGCCACAGGCGATGCCATCGCTGGCGAGCACACAGGCGCACAGTTGGAGTTTTATCCCGCTTCCATGATCTCTTGGATGGACTTCAAAAACTTGTATCCTAATGGCAGTGTGCTTTCACGCGAGACAGGTTTTTCGCGGGATTATGGCAGAAATCCATACTTCGGTTATGACGATATCAATCAGACGCCATTCTTGTATGATGGCACGACGCCCGACCAACTACCTCCAATGGCGCGTGTGTTAACCGTTGAATTGAAGAATGAAGCGGTTGCCTATCCTTATGATATTTTAAGTCAGGCGAACATCATTAACGACACGGTTGGCGGAGAAGCCATCGTGATCTTCTGGGCAAAAGGAACCACCTCCGCATTGGACACAAACAATATCCCTGAAGGACGCGATGTCGGCGCGGCGGTGGCGTATTCGCGCGTGCTGGATGACCAGGCTTTGACGTTTACCTTCGCCAATGGGAAGATCTTCGATGAGCAAACAAATAGCGAGTGGAATATTTTCGGTCAGGTAATTTCAGGCGATTTGAAAGGAAAGCAACTCAAACAGATTGTTTCCATCAATCACTTCTGGTTTTCGTGGGCGGCTTTTCGTCCTGAGACGAAGGTATACAACAGAAAATAGTAAGAGTTTTGTCTTATAATTAGCATCAATAACAACAAAATATTTTATCAAATCTTGTTTACTTTAAAAAATAGTGATAATATATCCCCACGTAGTTGCTCCAAACAGAGTTCATGGATTTGTTTATTTGGACACCATGCACCCCTAAACAGCCTAAACGCCTGAAATACTTCGGGTCCGTGAGGTCGGAGGTTCAAATCCTCTCACCCCGACAGTAAACCTCGCAGATGCCAGGAATTGGCATCTGCGAGGTTTTATGTTTCTAAAATTAGACTGGGGCAGATCCAATTATTTCACGATCACCCAATCGCTTCCGCTTCGGCCAAAGACTTCTGGAGAATACATTTCTTCGGCTTTGGTGGGAGGGGCAATGAATGTGCCGGGGGTGGTTGCACGGGCAATATAAGTGTATTCATAAACACCTTCCCATAGCAGTGAAGTGAACGCCTCGGCGCGGTCGTCGCGCATATTTTGATGCTCATACCACGGACCCCACCACCACCAACCATAACGATAATCGGAGCTTGTTGGGTCTTGTGGAATGTTCTCTGAGACTGCAAGGGCCGGGTTGATGATTTCCAGCCCGGCAGGCAGCGGGTCAACGAGCGCAACGTGATAGCGGCGATTGTCTGTCACCATTGTGATGTGTACTTTTACGCGCGCGCCAGCCTTGATGTGCCAAACTCCATCGCTGTCTTGTGATACATCCTCGGGGTCATCCAGCGCTTCGTAACGCCGCTGAACAACGAAGCCCATATCCAGCGGATCCAAATTCAGATCAGTGGGAGCGTATTGAAGACCAAGCCGATAATAGAGTCGTCCGGGGCCATTCTTGCTCAGGATCAAATTTTGAGTCCCGCCGCCAGCCGATGTTTCGGACAGAACATAGTTCATTGGAATGAGTGTTTCGTAAATATCTATCGTTCGCCCCTGAAACTCATTACTGCCGGCGTAAGTGTTTCCAAGCCAGATGCGCGCCACAAAATCCGGTGTTTGAGATTCGTAAGTGTTGAAGTAACGATCAAGTGTCAGCAGAATGAAAACATTCTCCTGAGTATTTCCCCAGTGCCCTTTGGTGCGATGCGCGAGCAGGCCGTTGACCAGTTTCGGAATCAAATCACTTTGCGGATTATCCTCGATCAATGCGTCCAACAAAATTGCGTCGGTGCGACGGTCGGAACTGAGCAGGAGATAAGTCTGGTCATCATAAGCAGTTGTAAAGTTTGCAGCGCCTGCCGTTTCAACAACATGATTGTTCACATAGAGTCGGATCGCATCCAGTTGGACGCTGTCGTCTATCACAGGCCATAGCCAGCCAATGGCTTCCATCGAAAGATTCTCCAAGCCAGCGTCACTCAAAAGTTTTTCAGCTTTTCTGGTTGAGGGGTCACCCATCAGGTCGCGTACATAAAGCGCATACGCGCTAATTGTCCAGCGGGTTTGCTGGCTGTACCAGGATGGGTAATAATTTTCGATATCGCGCAAATAACTCAGCGCGTTCTGCTGCATCTCAGCCGGCACATCAAATCCCTTTTGCTGGGCGCGGAACAAGGCATGGGTCACGTGGATGCTGTTAAAGGGACTCGATTCGAATCCGCGACGCCAATAGGGGAATCCGCCATCGGAATTTTGCATACTCTGTAGACGGTCAACATCACGGCTGACGGCTGATTCCATTTCTGACGGAGACGGCAACCCGTCAGTTTTGAAGGCCGTCAACACATCGCGCAGGGATGCCACCGCCAGAATCCGCGAAGCCAATTGCTCGGAACATTCATAAGGATAGGCGACCAGATATAAGACGGCATCAGTCAGTGCTTGTAGCGCAGTTGAGGAAGTATTGATCTCCAGCCCGCCAAATTGTGGGAATACATCGGTGGGATGCAGCACAGGTTGGGCAACCGAGCCATTATCAATGACACCATACGTGGCAAAGGCCTCGCTTGTGGCGGGAGTGTAAACCGGCAATTCCACAGTTGCGGCATCGGCATAGTCACCGGATATTGCTGCGACCTGTATGCGGACCGTGCCCGCCATGATTGTATTGGCTGGGAAGCGTACCTCCACCCGGTCATTGGCTGGGACAGTTACACGCTGGCCGGCGTTGTCGATTTCGAGATTGGTGGCACGGGCGACAACATCGACTGTCATGGGAGAGTCGGTCTGGTTTTGAAGCACAACCGGCAACTCGAATTTGTCACCAAAGTTAAGGAAGCGCGGCGCAGATGGACGCACCATGAGCGGCAGGCGGGCTGTGATATTAGATTCGCTTGCACCAAATTGACTTCCCTTGCTATCCACTGCCACAACCATCACGCGATAACGAGTCAGGTTATCTGGCAATTTTATAAATACACGTGCCTCGCCATTGGATGAAGTCCGCACGGTGGGGGCGAAGGCTGCCAATGGATTGAAGTCGGAGCGAATGATGATTGGATTCTGAATAGTCTCATCTCCACCGCCTCCAGTGGCTGGCAGCGGCGCCTCTACCATTGCGGGTGTCTCTGTTGCGGCAACTGCTCCTCCACCTCCATAATTTCCATCCATTGCCGCTTTTTGACCGGCTTCTCGCGCCAGCGCCTGCGGGTCAGCCAGAAGAATACTGGCGCGGCCATAGGTGCTCATCAGGTATGAAGGAAGTTCTGCATAGAAAACGCTGAGCGGATCACGCAGTTGATAATTTGTCAACGCGAGGATGGCTTCATCCACCACGGCAACAGCCAATTCAGCATCGGATACTGGTTGACCGTTGGCATCTTTGACAATGACGGTTAATGTTGTTTCGCCGCCGGGTTCCAATGCTTTTTCATCAGGAGTCACTTGCAGGGATAGCGTTCGTTGCAGCGGGGGGATGCTTAGTTTCAATTGGCCGCTGGCGTAAGCTGGGCGCGGAGGAATATTCTTAAGCGTTTCGCCCTGGTCGTCGGTGCGCGGGGCAGAGCCGACCAGATCAACTTGAATATTCAAGTTGGGGATATGTTTCTCTTCGATGGGCACGTTGAGTGTTGCGGAACCATCTTCAATCTTGAATCGTGTTGTGTATAGAATACCGTTACGAGCGACAGTCAACAGCCCTTCGGCTGGACTAAATGGAGATTGCACAAGGATTTGCGCCACATCGCCCGCTTGATAGGTTTCCTTATCCGGTATAAGCGTGACCTTTTCCTGCTCCACCTTACGGGACGGAGGCTGCTGCCCGCCGCTGACCCAGCGTGTGAAGCGGCTTTGATTCTTGCGTCCCAGTTCATCGGTTACGGTGGCGGTGATCTGGTAGCTCCCACCGATGGGAGTCTCAAAGGAACAGGTGGCAGGCTCGGGCGTGGAAAGAAGCGAACAGGTTTGAAAGTCGCCTACTTCCTCATTCCAGTTTCCGTTGCTGTATTTCCATTCCAGTCTACCGGCTGTGATTTCAACCTGATGATTTTCTTTTGGATTCCCATCCAGATCTGTAACAATGAAATCCACTTTGAGCGGTGTGCCGCGTTCAACGAAATAACGATCACTTCGCAAACCGATGTATAGATCGGACGGGTGAACGAGAAGTGTGGTTGTGCTGCTCCAGGCTTGACGATTAACATCCATGACGATGGCTTGTGCCACCACGCTTTGCGGCTGCGGGTCCTTGCCGGGATCGCCCTGTTGATTGAAATCAATATCCAAATAGTGAGTGCCCGAAGCGTCAGTTTTGCCGGTGAATGTTTCTGTTTGACCTTCGCTGCCGTAGCCCTGATAGCCATAATCAAAGAACCACCACGGTTGCCAATTGCCAAAGATGAAGTCCGACCAATTGGGCGGGGAATAACTGCCCGGAGAAGTTGACACCTGCCAGGTTACATCGGCATTGGGAAGCCCGCCGCCCGCATAGTATTTTGCCTCAACTGCCAACGTAGCGGAATCACCGGCAAAATATGGGCCGCTTGTTTCATTGCGCGCTGTCACTTCAAATTCGGGCCGTCGAAATTCCTGTATCTGGAACGAATGTGTATATTGGGCTCCTGCCAGACCGCTTTCGGCAGTTAAATAAATGACGGCAATTCCTAAATTGGTAGCTTCCGGCACAGTGAAAGCGAAATCAAAACCGCCCAGTGCGTTGACTTCCACCTGACCATTGGTGAGATTGTTACCCTGCGGGTCGGTGATTTGATAGTTGAGCAAGCGCAGGTCACTGCCAGCCAACCCAACATCGCCATCCTGCCTTCCGCCAATGAGTCTCAACCAGCCTTTGATATGTACCTCTTCACCGGGGCGATACATCTGGCGGTCATCGAATACATACCAGCGTAATGTGTCAGTGGGCGGGTTGGCTGTCCATGCATCGTCGTACCAGTAATAGTTTGAGCGCGGCAGAATGGCCAGGTCCGTACCCAACTGTGCGGTTAAATAAGTTGCTCCACTTGGAATGTCAAAACGCGCGGCACCGTCCGGGCTACTAATGACTTTCGCGCTTCCATTATTCGCTTGAATACTTACACCAGCCAATGGCGTACCATCCTTGAGATCTGTCGTCCATGCCACCATCTCGCTGTGATCGGTAAATGCGTCCAAGCCGATTTGCGTGATCTGCACCCAAGTGATGATCGTTTGTGAGAAACGCTTATATTTATCATCATCACTTTCGAACATCCCGGCAGGCGGCTCAGCGATAATCACAAAATGACCGAAGTCGCCGTCCATGAATTTGCTCAGATTAATATCCACTTGTGTCAGCGTGTCGTCTGGAATATTCAAGTTAAGCGGGTCGTCTGAAACAAGCCTGCCCGGCATTTTGGATACTTGATCTGTTCGCTGCCAATTTTGCAAGTATTGTTTATACGCCGGCCAATCCGAAGGCTGGACGGAATATATATTCAAGTTGACTTTCTTGTAATTGAGGGCATATAACGAAAAAATCTTTTTGCTAACAGCCGGGTCGAGGGTGATGAAGTTTTGTCCCGAACCAACCAATACTGATTCGGCCTTGCCGACTTTAAAAGTCAGGCGGGTATCATCGCCCAGTTGCTGGCCAAACACATCCTGTATTTTCCCGGAAAGTTTGACGGTGTAGGTTGTTTGTCCTTTGGTCTCGCCGCTGATCTGAAGCGAGTTGCCGTAAACATTGGCAGATACGCCCGGCATCTCAGGTTCAACATGCAGCATATCCTCGCTGTAAACGCTCATGTCCAGCGGGTTGTTGAAACGAATATAAAAGGGAGTCAGCGGCGGGCAGCTATTATCGTACCAGGAGCAGCGATGCTCTTCGATCCGCAATGGGGAGTAGGTTGAAAAGCTAAAGGATTGACTCTCCGTTGTCGTGAGCGGTCCTTCGGCAGAAGGAGTCTCTGGCCCAATGTTTACTAAAATATTTGTTTCAGTTGGGAAAGATTGCGTGGCGCGAAAAGCAAGCCAGCGGCTTTCCGTCGCATTCTCAACAAGCTGACTGACTCGTTCATCTTTATCAATTTCGGCCTGACTTGCTATTTCAATGCCAACGGTTTGGTTGCCTGCCGTCACCTGAATGGTTTTCAACACAGCCGAAGGGTCAATGCGTTGATCGAATGCAATGAAAAAGACCGGGCCAAGCGGCTGAGGAGAATTATCCGGGTAGGTTGTCACTACTTTGGGTGGGGGAGTCTTGAATGTCCATGTGACTGCTTCGGCCAGAACCCCGCCTGTTGCTGATTTCGTCCCAGCCGGCACAGTGACATAATATTCAGTCGCCTTTGGCAGGCGGTCGATCAATTCAGAGTCGTATGAAAAGGTCAGTGTTTTGGTTCCGAGCCAGCGCCATGTACCGGGCAAAGACGGTTCAATTTGAATGGGCGCATCTATGGCTGCTAAATCGCCAAGCGTCCCCAGAGGAACCATCGGTTGATTAAATGTAACGCTGATAAACGGTGCAATTGGGATTTCCCCTTCCGGGGCGAATCGCAATACTTGAAGTGGACCCGCTTCAAGCGCCCCCGGAGTTGGTTCTGTTTCGAATGACGGGAACGTCACTTTGATCGTTTCACCGGGGCGCGGCGGAGGCAGTACTTCCTGCGGCAGATTGAACTCTGTCTGTTCATCAGGAACAGGCGTCAGCGCCGGCAGACGCGATAAGATCAACTCGATCTCTTCCTGTGAGAGCGGCTCCCCGATCGCCAGCGGTTGCGATTCCACTGTTTGCAATTCCGCCTGTCCTTCATTCAATTCGATGCCGATGCTGTATTTATCTGTCTGCCCATTGGCCGTTGTGTTGGATTGTGAGCCGCCCGCATTGATGATTATCGGGATGGTAGTGGAATCGCCGGGGGTGAAGATACCCGGTTGAATCCGCTTGGATAGCAGAACAAGACCACCAACACATACAAGAGAAATAATCCCAGCCAGCACAAGGCCGCGTTTTGTTCCGAACACATGCTTTCGATTGTCTGTCATGGAGAAGCCCTCCTTCCCACAGTATAACGCTCCAGTTGACAATCGAGTTCCCGCCGGATAAGGCTCAATGGGAATTGCCGCGATGCTTTCCTGCTTTGGGCCGTCTGTGGCGGCGCGGAATTATGAAGTCAAAAAATAAAGACCGTGCTCTCATGAGAAAGTAACACCCGTGTGAATTTTTTTCACACGGGTGTTTTTAATCAGGGTTGTTGATCAGGCGGGAGAATACTGCCGTCGGGTAAAAGTGTACTCCCATCTGGTCCAACAACGCCGATGGGAAGATTCAATTTGACTTTTCGGCTCGTACCTCCTGATTCTCCTGTTCCAAAGGAACCGCCCAATGTCAGGCTTCGCAAATCTCCCAGTGACTCAAGCTTGGGTTTGCGATATGGTTTACGGGGTTTTGCAGGATTTTTGATTTTCGGAAGTTGTGTATTGTTATTCATGATAAGCTCCAGAAGTGTGATAGATGCCGCAAAACCTAGGGTTGAATCACCAGCGCGGGATCGCCCATCAGTGACCAGCCCAACAGGACATCCAAAAGTTCTGGATGGGTTTGCGCAAGTTCGCTCTTCGAGAACTGCAACGCCTGCCCAAGCGATAATCCCGGCTGTGTAAGCCGCGGCGTGAGCAGCTGCCCAAGGAGCTGCTCAGAGTTTGAGTCTGCGAGTGTTGTCGCGCCCAGCACTGCCGCCGCGCCGCGATCTCCACTCAGCAGGAAGCTTTGCACCAGATAGTTGTAGATTGGGTCCACGTAATAATTATTCCAACAGCCCCATTGCGCCACCACAAACGGCCGCCCGGCGTTCGTCAACGAAGCGGCGTTTTGAATGTTGAACAGGTTGCTGAACGTCCACTCCTGCGGACCGGAATGCCCGGTGAAGGTCACCAGCGCCGTACCGCGATTCATCGCCGCGATCAACTGACTGCGAGCCGCACTTACGATCATATCGTCGAGATGGATGTTTTCCACCGTCCAATCGGAGGGCAAGCTTGAAGATATCGAAAGGCTGATGTTCTTGAACGAGGTGTTGCCGTCGTTTATATCAGAAGCAAAGACCGCGCTGCGCCCGTAGTCCTTGCCAGCGTATGACAGGGTCTTGTTCACCATCATATCCAACTCGTTGGCGTTCCGCACCGGGAAGCGGCCAATCGCCAGGTCTGGCGCGTTATCCTGATTTATATCCGCATAAAGCGGGTCAGCCGGGACAAAGTTCGCGATCGACCCTGTCTTTGCGTACAACGATGGAATAAAACTGATGCTGTTTACGCCGAGGTAATTGCGATAGTCATAGGTATCTCCGCCCACCAGCAGAACATATTGTGTGCCGAGGTTTTTGACGGCGTAGGCAATGTATTTCTGGATGGCTTGCGGATCAAAGACGCCATAGCTGTATTGGGCATACAGATCGTTCACGTCCACCACACTGACGGTGAGTCCCTGCGCCTGATGCGCCTGCACCAGCGGTTGGATGCCGGAGATGAAGTTGGGATGTGAAATGATCAAATATTGGGATGGGCGATTAAGATTTACCCGCTGGCGCGCAGCCTCAAACGACGGAGAATACAAAGCCTCGGTTGTCGTGACCAGATAGGTCGCGGGTGTCGACGTGCCGGCAAAGGTGGCGGTGAACGTACTTCCGTTTGCCCGCACCTGCACCTGTCCGAGTTTTACAGCGCCATTGTTATCGATGCGATAAACAACCACGTTCCTGCCGGGCAGGTTCGTCACTTTGAATACTTTACCTGTTTCCGTGAAGGTCAGGCGGCCATCCTTTGCCTGGAAGGCGCGTTGGTATGTCACGTTAAATTTGTCGAGCGTGACCACCTCCGCTTCCACGCCTGTATCGCCGGGCAGGGTTAGCTGCAAAGTATTCGCGCCTTCGCGCAAGACAGCGGCTGGCAGGTTTAATTTCAGGTTTTTCTCCACGAGTCCGTCAAAGATTTCATCTGCCAGGGGAACACCATTCAAGCTGACTTGCAGGTGATGGTCGAGCGCCTGCGGCCAGTCTGTCACGCCCCAGATGACAAGTTCCAATTGAGAAGGAGCAGCTACATTCAACCCATCCACCTGGAACGGGAAGCTCCAGTTTTTGGGTGTTGTTAAAGTCAACATCTCGGTGTCGTACCAGGCGTCTGCGCCGGGCGCGTAGTTGGCATAAGCGCGTTGATTGTTCACTTTCAGCGTTTCGGTATATGCGGCTGATGGTATTGCACCTTTGACAGGCAGGCGGTTATCCACTGATATTCGGCCGACAGCCTTGCGGGTTAACTGCAAGGTATAGATATTGGCGTCGGTATAGATTGTATCCAGCGCCTGTCCATAAAACTCGATGTAACTGCCGGGGCCAAACAAACTTCCCGACTGCATATAGATTGGCAGTTCCACTCCGCGATTGGTGAGGGTGATCCTGGAGGATGCAATCCCTGCCCAATTGAGGCCGGCATCTCTCAGCATTTCATAACTGACGCGATACAAGCCGGTCTGATTCACTTTCAGATTGAGACTGGTCAAATTGACAGGAACAGGCGACAGGTTGGGTTTGAGCGGGTCTTGTCGGGACTGTTGGCTGGTCCCGTTTCCGATGCGGATCG
>JACRBH010000131.1 GCA_016234535.1 Chloroflexota bacterium | reverse complement strand
TGCCTTGCTGGAAATTATCGATAACGGAGTGGGTTTCGACGTGAAGGCCATGTCACAGGCGTACGACAAGCGCGCAAACAGCAGTCTGGGCATGGTCAACCTGCGCGAACGCGCCGAGCTTGTGAATGGCCTGCTCCAGGTTGATTCCACGCCGGGGCAGGGCACAAAAGTTCAGGTGTATATTCCACTCACTGATGATGCCGCCGACCGCCTGCATCATCGGCGCGCAAATAAATAATGCCAATCGCCGCCAATCTTTATTATTTTGCCCATGAGATGGAGGGACATGCAAAAAAACTCCCGCCTGTGATTCTTATTCATGGCGCGGGCGGACATCATTTATCCTGGCCCCCGCAAATCCGCCGCCTGGCGGATGAAAAAATCTATGCGCCTGACCTGCCCGGGCATGGAAAATCTGAAGGCGTGGGCAGGCATTCCATTGATGAATATGCCGATGATGTGATCGCCTTCATGAAGGAATTAAAAATCCGCGCGGCAGTGATGGTGGGAATTTCCATGGGAAGTGCCATTGCGCTTACACTCGCCCTGAAATACCCGGGAAAAGTTTTGGGGCTCGGTCTGCTTGGCGCGGGCGCAAAGCTACGCGTATCGCCATCCATTTTGGAAACGGCTGGCAACCCAAACACTTTCGAATCCGCTGTGGATATGATCAACGGGAATTGTTTCAGTCCGAATGCCGGGCAAATTTTGATGCAGCTTTCAAAAGAACAAATGATGGAAACTCGTCCGCCCGTTTTGCTCGGGGATTTTCTGGCCTGCAATGAATTCGATGTAGTCGGTCAATTGGGGCAGATCAATCTTCCCGCACTGATCGTGTGCGGCGCAGAAGATAAAATGACCCCATTAAAATTATCGGAATTATTACACAATGGAATCGTCAACTCACAACTTCATGTTGTGGAGAATGCCGGTCATCTGGTAATGGCCGAACAGCCTGACGTGGTTGCGGAACTATTGAAGCAGTTTATTGACAATCTTCCGCCGCGCACCAGAAGGAAGAAAGAGCGCATCATTCCTGACGGGGAAACTGTTCCTGTTCAATAGGCAGTTCACAACCCAAAGAGTTTCCTCAAAATCGGAAGCGCATTCATCACCGCTTTGGCTCGATGGCTAAGGCGGTTTTTTTTCTGCATCCTCAGCTCCGCCATTGTTTTGTTTAATTCGGGGAATAAAAATATGGGGTCATAACCAAAGCCATTATTACCGCGTTCCTCGGGGATGATCTCGCCGTAACAATTGCCTTCCACGATTTGCACATCTTTGTTTGGCGCTGCAATCGCAATCGTTGCGTGGAAATGCGCTGTCCACGGGCGCGGTTTATCGCGGAGATTTTCGAGCATATAAGCGCGGCGGTCTGCATCATTCGCGCCCGGTTTGGGATGATAGCGCGCAGAATATAATCCGGGCGCCCCATCAAGCGCGTCCACTTCGAGACCGGAGTCATCGGCAAGGGAAACAAGTCCGCTGGCATGGGCGAAGGCAAGAGCTTTTTTTGCGGCGTTTTCGCTGTATGTCGCGCCATCTTCCTCCACATCGAGGTCAAGGTTGATATCCGCTGGGGTGATGAGTTCAACATCCAACTCTTTGAGCAGGTCTTGAAGTTCTATCACTTTGCCTTTGTTGTTGGTTGCGATGAGAAGTTTTTTCATTGTGTTTTCCTGGAGTGCAGACTTCGGTCTGCTTCTGTTTGGTGCGGACTGATGCTTCGACAGGCTCAGCACAAGCGTCCGCGCTCCAGTTTTTCCTTTGCCCATTTCGCATGTTTTCTTATCAACGATTCATCTTCCTGCATGGCTTGTTCGAGAATGGGGATATCATCTTCGTTTCCATTGTTTCCAATTGCGACAGCCATGTTGCGCAAATATCCGCGCCGTTTGGCGCGTTTGATCGGGCTCTTCTTGAAGCGCTGATTAAACTCAACGGATGTCAGAGTCAGGTCTGAGGTTAAGACAGGAAGCGGGATTTTCGGCTCGAAGGCTGGGTCTGCTTGAGCGGAGAATCGATTCCACGGGCAGACCTGCTGACAGATGTCGCATCCGAAAATCCAATCCTTCATAAGCGGACGCAGTTCTTCGGGTATGTCGTCTTTGAGTTCAATGGTGAGATAGGAGACGCAGCGGCGCGCATCGAGGGTGCGGTTGGGGAGAATGCATTGCGTGGGGCAGGCGTTGATGCAGCGCATGCATGTGCCGCAGTGATCGGTGACAAACGGGTTATCGGGTTCAAGTTCCAGGCCGAGCAAAATCTCGGCAAGAAAAAATGTAGAACCTGCTTTTGGATTGATAAGGAGTGTGTTTTTTCCAACCCAGCCCAAGCCTGCGCGCTGCGCAAGGTCGCGTTCAAGAATGGGGCCAGTGTCTGTGTAATAACGGTTCGGAATTGGATGCCCGACCTGTTCCTCAATAAATTCAACGATCTTTTGCAGGCGCGGGGGAATGATGTCGTGATAATCGTCGCCGAGGGCGTAGGATGCAATTTGACCATGATCTTTTTTTAAACCGCGAAGAGCGCCAAGGTCGCTAAGTTTATTTAATGTTTTTTCTTTGCGTGCTTCGCGGTGAAAAGAATATGGCATTGCAAGAACAAGAATGGATTTACATTCGGGGAGTATTTGTTTGGGGTTGGCGCGGCGCGTGCGGCTGCGTTCTTCGGCCAGGTATTGCATCGTGCCATGCATGTCTGCGTTCAGCCATGATTCGAAAGCAGAATAATGCGGCGGCGCCTCAGAAGAAGTAACGCCAGCCAGGGTAAACCCTAGCTGGCGCGCTTTTTCTTTGATGGCCTGTTTAAGTGCGGCTGTCACTTTTTATTTGACTATGATCTTGACGAAGACGGCCTTGCCGAATGTAACACCCTTGGCGTTTACCATTTGCCAGGCGCTGGTGTATTCGCCAAGTTTGGTGGGCGCTTTGAAATTAACAGAAATTTCAATTTCCTGTCCAACTTGAACCAATGTCCCCAACGGCACCGGCTGTCCGTTCATCTTTTCGCCGTAGGAAAAGACCAGGCCGTATCCATCTCCCCACGCACAAATCCCTGTGTTCTTGATCTTCCAGGTTTTTACAAACTCCTGGCCGGGGGTCATGGCGGTGCCATCCAGGATGGTGACATCCACTGTGACAGGGTCAAAGGAGAGGTTATCACAAAGTTCACCGGGCGTACCCAAAGCAATTTGAGTTGGATCCGTGGCCAATGAAACTGTTGCAGTGATGGTTGGGGACTCTACCGGGATGGGCGTCTCTGTAGGAGGCAAGGGAGTGGCTGTAAATGCCGCAGCAGTAAGGGTGAACTCAGCCACAACTGTCTTGGCCGCAGATGTGCGAATGACGAGTATGTCCGGGGTTGGCTCGATGGGAGTGGCAGGCGCGCAGGCGGCGAGAATAATCATGCCCGTTATTACGATGATGGGCAATTTTGTTTTCATGTTACCTCTCTTCTTAGTTATTCCCATTTCTATTTGACAGTGATCACAACGGAAACGAGCGGGCCAAAGTAGTTGCCTGCATCATCCCTTAACTTCCAATATCCTTTATATTCCCCGGCAGTCTTGGGAGCCTCTAGTTTAACCACAAAAGTCTGGGAGTGCTGGGGTTCGGTATATTCTTCGGGAGCACTTTTCTTTAGCACAATGCTATACCCTTTCAATTCAGGGCTGGAAAGCTCTGGGATGAAAGTAAAGGAATAACCTTCATCCCACGCACAAGTTCCGGAGTTCAGAATCATCCAGGATTTCTTGAAAGTTTTCCCGGCAGCGACCACATCCTTATCATAAGGCTCGCTCTCTCCCTGGAAAGTACCATCGTTACAGCCGTTCTTTGTGGTGACAGTGGAAACAATACCTATGGTAGCGAAAGGAGAGGCTAAAGGTGTCAGGCCAGGCTGTTGTGTGTTAAAAGCAAAAGGTGTGCCGCCGCCTACAGGGGCAAACGTGGGAGCTGTTCCCAGCGTGGGAGATGGGACAGGCGTATTGGTCGGCGCTTGGGTTGGGGGAATCGCCAGTGCGGTTTGAGTCTGCTGCATGGAAACCTGAGTTAATACAATGCTGACTGCTTGTGTTTGGATAACGCCCGGATCTTCTGTCGGTGCGGGAGTAGCGCCCAGGGAGCAGGAACTCAGTATGATGGCTAGTATCATCGTGCCTGCCAGCCAGAGTGAATTACGCAATTTCATGTTATTAACCTCCGAAAATAGTTAACTTTATTATAACGCACCTAAGAGAGCCTTTCTGAAATCATTAATTTCCTCCAGAAAGGATGATTTCCCCATTTTTTGCGCGAGACTCGGGAAGTTTTCAAGATATTGGTTTATCAAGACAAACTTCCAAAGTCTCATGGCTCGTGGTGCTGCCTGCCCGGTCAGTTAAGGCATTGTTGTATTTGTCGGCGTGGCGGTTGCAGTGGGCGTAAAAGTGGGGGTAAAGGTCGCCGTAGCTGTTGGCGTAGGCGTGAAAGTGCCTGTATTAGCGGGCGTGGCTGTAGGCGGAGGAACCCCCTGACGAATGATCTGTGGATTAAGCCAGATGGCGTTATCTTTATTATTTGCGCCGTTCGCGCTTACAACAAGGATAAATTTCACGGTTTGCCCTGCAAGAGAGCTCAGGTCAAGGTTAATTGAGTAGGAATTGCCTTCGTAAACTTCATGCCAGCTCCCCAAAGTTTTGACCTGACCGTTATTCTTATAATCAAGCCGAAAAATCACATCACAATTTTTCGAGTTGTGCTGGCAACCAACAGCCGCGCGGAATCTATCCCCTGCCTGAACAGCAAAGGCTGTATATTGCCCGCTGATAATGCCGTCTTTTTTATCCTGCGGCACAGTGAGCAGGCCGGGCACATTTTCGGTGGTGCCATTCTCCAAAACAGGCGCGTTTAATTTGATCGCGTATCCGTTCAGGTCGCCATCCACTCCGGGGCAGGGAAGCGCAGCGCTATTATTTTCCCAATTGGCATTGCAATAGTTCGTAACAAAATCATAAGCTGCATAACCGGGGCCGGACACTTTTATATCCACCCAGAACGCCGTATCGGCCTGGGTGCCGATCCCAAACAACACGCCGGAAGCATTGCGTAGTTTCCAATAGCCGCGATACTTTCCATCTTTATTGGGCGCGATAAATGTTACAGGGATTTCAATATATTCGCCGGGATTGACATTCCCTGCAAGCGCAACGGCCGATGGTCCGCTCAATTGATCGCCGCCGGAAAAGGCCACCGCATAAGATGGAGTCCATGAGCAGGTGCCGATATTTTTGATGCGCCATATTTTTACAAAGGAATTGTTCTGTATAACCAGACTTCCATCCGGGTAGGTGACATCGCCAAGGAATTGCGCCGCATCACATCTGGACACCGGAGCTGGTACCGTTGGAATGGGTGTGTTCGTCGCTGGGGCAGACCCGCCCACCGTGGCGGTTGGCAGAGGCAGGCCGGGAGTGGCGGTAAAGCCTGTTGGTGTGCCGGCAGCTTCCAGCGTCAGAGCCGAAGCGGTGTAAAGTCCATTTAAGGTGGCAAATGGGTCTGGAGTCGTCGAATTCGACGGAACATTGCAGGCCAGTTGAACAATGGTCATAAACGCAGCAAATAAGATAATGGGGGATTTTTTGATGATCATGGGTTTCTCCGTTTAATCATTTTTCAAAGATTAAAGACGAAGGTACGGGATAAATGGTTCCCCCAAAAAAGAGGCCAGCGTTTGCCGGCCTCTTTTTTACTTATTTCAGACAATCGTAGGTAAACCCTACTTGCGGGTATTCCTTATAAACCGGAGTAAGGATCGTGATGGACATCCAGCGATTGCTGTTGGCAGCTGCTCCAAGATGAAGCATCCAATCGCGTGAAACGGTTTTACTGCCGGCTTCCGTCATCTTGACAGTGCCCTTGCCTCCCTGACTGTTCCCATCCTGTTGATTCCATTGATATGTGAATTCAAGCGGGCCATTGGTGGTAAAGGTGGCATAAATCGTGTATGTGGTGTTTGTCGGGCAGCCTGTGGCAGGGGTGCGGACAACATTGTATTCCACAGAAGTCACTGAGTACACGGGTTTATCTGAAGAGGAAACCACAATTTCCGTGTAAAAAGGTGAGCTGTACATTCCCACGCCAAATGGAATTTTATCGGGTGTCTGGAGCATCCATTCGGACTTATAGGTTCCATCTGTGGCCGGGGCGGTTAATACGAGCGAGACTGGCAATGTCGCTCCGGGGCCTGTTATCTGGGGGATGTTGTAAACGTATGCACCGCCTAAAACGTCACCGGACCAAAACACGATCTTGTAACTTGTATCCCATACACAATTACTCGTATTGGTGATTTGCCAGGTTTTTGTGAATAGGTCGCCGGGCTTGTAGATCGTTCCATCGGGAATGTTTTCACTCTCGAGGCTCGCTTTCGCGCATTCAGATTTTGACGGATTAACAGGCAGGGTTGGAGATGGGATCGTTGCAAATGGGGTCACGATGGTAGTTGGGATCGACGGTAAAGCCGTTGGCGGCGCGGAAGGTGTTTCGGTATTCGCGGCCTGCTGTGCGTTTTGCGCGGCGACAGTCTGCGCGACAGCGGTTTGGATGGCTGCATCCTGGGTATTTTCAGCGGCGCAGGCGGAGAGAAGCAGTGATGAAATTACGATTGAGGTGAAGAGTATGTATTTGATATGTTTGAACATTTTTTTCCTTTTGTAGAAATAATTATACTGTTAAAGGGAAGCGCCCGGAAAACCGGGCGCTTTGTTAATTTTTCTCTAATTTCTATGGACAGGTAAAGGTGGCTCTTCCAAATTGCTGGTTGTTGGGTGTGTCGATATAAATATCAACCCAGGCGCTGCTTGCGGGTACTCCAAAAACCCTGGCGATAACGGGGCTGGTTAGTGTGCCTGCCGAACTGAAAACCATGGTGACAGGGGCTGTATCGGTGCCTCCATCGCTAAAGATACGGTGTAAATTGACTGTCCCGGCAGCATTTGTGGTTACGCTATAGGTGTAATTGAAGTTGGGGCAGGTGCCTGTGACGTTAAAGGTTACACTGGTCACAGCAAACACTACCGGAGTATTCGTAGCAGTTGCCGGGTTTTGCACTTTTATGTCCACGTAGAAGGTTTTACCCAGGTGACCGCTGACAATCGGCACAAGAACGCCGCCATTTGTATTGATGCGGAAGTAACCGCGATAATTGCCGACGGGGGTCGGAGCAGTAAGCGCAACCTCAATGTCAACTTCCTGGCCGGGTCCCAGGTCACTGATGGCTTTGGAGGCGGGGGCGCCCATCGAGTCACCACTGTCAAACACCAATGAAAAACCTGTCCACGCGCAGGAGCCGATGTTTTTGATCCGCCATTTTTTAGTAAAGGTTTGGCCGGGCGTCATGATGGTTCCATCTGGAATGGTCACATCTGTGATGAATTGACCAACGTTACAGTTTGATGTGGCTGTAGCTTGTGGAGTATTTGTATTTACGGTCGGAGGAACAGGAGTAAGCGTTGCTGTCACAGGCTGGGGTGTGAGGCTGGGTGTAATCACGGGTAATAAAGGCGTTGCGCTCAGTAAGGCCTCCACAGTTTGCGCAGCTGATGTGAGACTGGCTTGTTGACCCTGGTCACTTGAAGGCAGGTTGCATGCACCCAGAAACAGAGCGGCTATGATTATCAGATTGAACAGGCGTGATATTTTTTTCATAATTTTCTTCTCCTTCGCTATAAAAGTATTTTACCGCAAGATGAGTTCGCTAATATCCCCCGCATTTCTTATCAAAAATGGACTGGCTTTTTCGCCAGTCCATCTTCATTACATCTTTATTTGCATCTTCATTTTGTATTTTCTTACAGCGCGCCAACCCACAAGCATTTTTTCCTTTTCATCCCATAAGCGAAAGTATAAGGATTTCAAACTGTCGCGAATGGTGATCGGCTCGATCTGAAAGATCGGATTCTCCTTATGGCATTGTTCCAGCTTGTAATTGGGAATCTTCGGGCTTAGGTGGTGGATATGATGAAAACCAATATTACCCGTGAACCATTGCAAGACTTTGGGAAGTTTGTAGAAGGAACTCCCGTCCATGCCGGCCTTGAAGAATTCCCAATCCTTGTGGCGTTCCCAATAAGTCGGGTCAAAGTTATGCTGAACATAGAACAGCCACACCCCTGCACCGCAAGCCATAAGCAAAATGGGCAATTCCACCAAAATATAAGCCTGCCAACCGATATGATAGATCGTCCAGCCGACAAAGGCAAACAGGGCAATATTTGTCCATACTACACTGTTTCGTTCGCGCTTGCCGGAGTTCGATGTCCAGAAGCGGTGTGTGATCACAAAGACGATAGTCGCGCCAATGGTAAATAAAATGAGAGGGCTTCGCATGATACGATAGCCGACCTTTTTATACCAGGGAGCAGCAATATATTCCTCCACAGTCATTGTATACACATCGCCAACGCCGCGACGATCAAGATCACCGGCGGTGGCGTGATGGATGGCATGGCTATGTTTCCACTCAAAATACGGAGTCCATACTGCGGCGCCAAGCAATAGTCCCAAACGATCGTTGGCAAGCGGTGTCTTGAAGAACGAACCGTGACAGCAATCATGGAAAATAATGAACATCCGCACCATGAATCCTGCCGCGGGAATGGTAATCAAAAGCGTAAGCCAATATCCGATCTCAAGACTGCGGTATGCCAAATACCACAGCACAAAAAACGGTATGACTGAATTTACAACCTGCCATAGACTGCGCCACGTTTCCGGATAGGCATATTTGGAAACAATGGACTGCCATTTTATTTTTCCGATACTCATATTACATCTCCTTTTTAAATTTTCATGGGCAGACAGGGAATCTGCCTTTCTCTGATACGGCCTATACCTTTAAACTTCCACGGCTGGATATTTTCCCGTGCCGCGTTTTCTCAGCCGTACACGCTACTTCAGCTTAATCATACTCCGATATTCCAAATATGCGGTTACTCCGTTAATCCAATGTTGAACGCCGTCAACGCGGATCGAGGTATCGTCACAACTGCCGAAGATACCACCGCCATATCTGGTTAGCATTTCCCTGCTAATATCCCAGTTACAGTTGTTATCCGGCAATTGCCGGGCCTGCACGAATGTTATGAAAGCGCGTATTTCAGGGTCAAGCCATTCATGTTCCACCCCTGAAAGATGGAATGCCTGGGCAAGTGCAGCAAGTGCTTCGACTTTTGTGGCTGTGGAGATACTTGTATTCTTCGGGTCCAACGAGCGGACCTGTCCTGCAATGATTGCATTCGCTATCTCGACCGCGTAATTCTTGTCGGCCTTATCCAACACATCCAGCCGCGCAAGCAGACTCAGGGCATAGCCGTGCCAATGGTCTTCTGTAACCGTCTGTGTGACCAAATAAGCATTAATCTCCCTTGCCTGTACAAGCCAAAAGTCATTGCCGGTCATTTCGAAGAGTTCGGTCAGCGCAAGTAATGCCTCGCTTTGGGAAAAGGCTGAGTAATAATCAGGGTCAACTGTGCCTTCGAAGTGAGGGTCAAAGGATTGATAAAACCCGCCCTCGGGCCTTCTCATGGAGACAATGAAATAGCCAAGGTCAATCGCCTTGTTTAATAAATTATCCTCTTTAAGAAAAAAGTTGCCTGCTGCCTGCCAGCGTTTGTAAATGGAATCCACCATCAGCGCTGAACCGCTTAACTGGCAGCTTCCTACTGTATAAAAACATATCCCTTTGAATTTTTCAGGGTCGCTCACGAGAAATTCGAGATAATGTTCAAATGCCAAATCCCCGGCTTCGCAGTATTTTGAATCACCGGAAACCCTGCATACTGTAAAAAGAGAGCCTGTCCCCGCGACCAAACGAATATAGGATGGAGAGTATGACCTTGCCCCCGTTATAAAATCCACCTGATAAGATAGCTCTCCATTGGCAAGTTGCTGACGCACCAAATAATCGCCAGCGACGATGACCGAATCTTTAAGCGGGCTGTCGTCAATGGGAATTAATATGGGGGTGCGGGCGGGTGTAAAAGTTGGGACAGATGTTACAAACACGGTGGGGGTGGCCGGAGCAACAGGCAGACTACTTTTCCCCTTAAAAAATATCGTGATCGCAGATGCAATCACAAGTAAAAAAATCAATAAATATTTTTTGAGGTTTGAAGACATGCTTCCAATTCCTGCAAGGATAATTCAGCCAGCGACGGGACTGTGACATCGCCAGTTACCCCCATCTTGACTGTCAATGGATTTGGAACTGCCACCACAAAGATTTCCGCGCGACGGGCAGCCAGCACTCCATTGGGAGAATCTTCAAAAACGACAGCCGCATCCTTCTTAACGTTGAGCTGCTCCAGCGCCTTCAAGTAGATATCCGGGTTGGGCTTTGTCCTGCCGGGCGCCACATCGTCCTGACAAATGATGCGGTCAAAATAATCGAATATTCCCAGGCGTTTCGCATGTGTATCCACCCATGAGTGTGGAGAACTGGAACCGATGGCCACCTGCAGTCCAATTTCCTTCGCCTGTTCGATCATGTTGACCACGCCCGGCAAAATGGGGTTGGCATGGATCATGACATCCGCTTCCTTTCGGTAGCGAATGTGTAACGAAGCAGGATCCAGCCGTCCCGAAGAGAGACGCGAAAGATGTTCCGCCGCATCAAAGTTCGAGATGCCGTATCCACCGATCGTCTTCTCCCATTCATGCACAGGCAATTCAAATCCATGATCTTTATAAATGGATTGCCAGACCAAAACTTCGGGGGTTTCTGTGTCGAGAATCAATCCGTCAAAATCAAATATCAGCGCTTTTAGCATTTACTCATCGATATCCATTCTACTAATGCGTGAAGGTTGTATGTTGACGTTCGCTGGAACAGCGCGCGCCAATTGACCATCCTGTATCATACGCACAAGATGTTTCACCATTACAGCCTGTCGCGGCGCTGCTTGCGCGCCGAGGTCTTCCAAGGCGGGTTCGAGCCAGGTCTGATATGAACGCACACATAAATATACTTTTCGTCCGCGGCGGTCAGGCAGATTGTCCACAAGCGACGCAATTTTTTCGCCGACATTGCGCTCATCGGGATGAATGAGCGGCGTCAACACAATGCCGTACATACCCGCAGTCACGCTCGCATAACATTTCATATTTTCTGAACACACAAAGCCGATCACTCGCTTAGGCGCCGGTTCGACTGGATGCATTAACGGCGGGACAATCTGATAATGCAGACTCTGCACCGCCGGCAGGTCGACAGAATTCATGCGCCTCCAACCGTGACCTGAGCCTGTTTCCGTTTTCTCGATCTGACTCACATCCCACAGTTTTTGCCACGCGTAGACGGAAAATCCCGCGGTACGCAACGCCGGGAAGATGCGACTCGATTCTTCGACCTCGGCCATCACGTGAAAGGCTTTCCATTCACCGGCTTGAATAACAAGATGTTCCAGCAAGGCCGGCAGTTCAGGATCGTCCAAACGGGAGGACGGCGCAAGGTATAACAGTTTCGCAAATGTTTCTCCGCGTGTATGGATGACTCCCCCGAGCAGAGCGGCGTCTCCGCCATTGGCGATGGCCGCATATAAATGACGCGTAGGATTCACATACGCAAGCAGACCCATCGCCCCAAGTGGATGTCCACGCGTGAGGGCACGCGCGCTATCGAGTGTAATGACATCATTTCGATAACGTGTAATAACTGGGAGGTCTAACAGATCAAGAGAGCGAATGGACATTTTATATTTTATGTCATTGCGAGGGCGGCGATTTTCCGCCCGACACTTGCACCGCGCGCCAGTGCGGTGAGCAATCTCTTACATAATGAGAAGATTGCTTCGTCGCGAAAAACAAGAGCGCTCCTCGCAATGACATGTTAACTTGCTAAAGAAATAAAATACTCATGGAAGCGCGGGTCACTCGTCAATTCAGGGTGAAAAGACGTAGCGAGCAAATGACCTTCCTGCGCCGCAACGATACGGCCGTCATCAAGAGCGGAAAGTATCTTTGCACTTCCATGCACAGACTCGATCAAGGGTGCGCGAATAAAGATTGCATGATAAGGATGTTCCGTGCCCGTGGCTTTCATCAACTCATCAATTTCAAGATCTGTTTCGAACGAATCCACCTGACGGCCAAAAGCATTACGCTGAACTTTAATGTCCATCAAACCAAGTAATGGTTGGTTTGATCTTGCGTCTTTTGATAGAAAGATCGCGCCTGCGCATGTCCCCCAAATTGCATGGCTTTTTCCGAATTGTTTCAATGGCTCGATCAAATCATAGGCAACCGCAAGTTTTCCAATTGTGGTTGACTCTCCGCCAGGGATGATAAGACCATCCAATCCATCAAGATGTTTGGGTAAACGCACTTCAGCCGTCTCCACGCCGATTCGTTTCAGCATGGAGATATGTTCTGCGAAATCGCCTTGCAAGGCTAACACACCAATTTTCATAATTTAGTTTTTGGCTGTTAGCGGTTAGCTATTAGCCAAAAGCTAAATGCTAATCGCTAAATGTTAATTTACCAACCACGACCTGCAAGCTTCTCGCCTTCAGGCATCTGTGAAACATTGCGGCCAACCATGGCCTCGCCAAGATTTTTGCTCACTTCTGCGAGAATAGTAGCATCTTGATAATGAGTCACAGCCTTCACAATGGCCGCAGCACGGCGAGCAGGGTCACCACTCTTGAAAATACCAGAACCTACGAAAACGCCATCTACACCGAGCTGCATCATTAGAGCCGCATCCGCAGGGGTCGCAACTCCACCCGCCGCGAAATTCACAACAGGCATTCTGCCAGTTTGCTTTACTTCTTTAACAAGTTCATACGGCGCGCCGTTATTCTTGGCAAAAGTCATCAACTCTTCATCGCCCATTGTTTGCAATTGACGAATTGCACCAATCACAGTGCGCGCGTGACGGACTGCTTCAACAACATCACCCGTTCCAGCTTCGCCTTTGGTGCGGATCATCGCTGCGCCCTCACCAATACGGCGTAATGCCTCGCCAATATTTCGGCATCCGCAAACAAATGGCACTTTGAAGTTGTGCTTCAAAATATGATGTTCTTCATCAGCAGGAGTAAGAACTTCCGACTCGTCAATATAGTCAACGCCAATTGCTTCAAGGATTTGCGCTTCCACAAAATGACCGATGCGGCACTTCGCCATCACAGGAATACTGACCGCATCAATGATCTTCAAAATCATATCGGGGTCAGACATGCGCGCCACGCCACCATCAGCACGAATATCAGCAGGAACGCGTTCCAAAGCCATCACTGCACAGGCGCCCGCATCTTCGGCGATCTTGGCTTGCTCGGCATTCACCACATCCATGATGACACCGCCTTTTAACATTTGAGCCAACCCCTTCTTCTCAATCCATGTACCAGTTTTTGTTTCCATTTTATCTACTCCTTTAATTAGTGCGGATGAATTCTACCATGCAGATAATCTTTAAATCATAAGAGGACTGTAAGCAGATATCGCATCGTAATTTAATCTGATAGTTGATTCTACTCAACAAACAAAATCAACCCAGGAGATTTCAAAAAAATCACTAGCAAAAAACTCTTGACAAAAAGAGGGTAGAGGATACAATTATGACAATGATACAATTAGTACAATAAAAGGTAATCTATGGAAGAAAAAAAACTAACCCTTAACTTAGATATTCGCTCCGGACTACCGATTTATACACAGATCGCAAATCAAATCCAAAGCCAGTTGGTAAACGGAATACTCAAGCCCGGTGACCAGTTACCAACCGTCCGAGCACTGGCGCAGGAATTACGCGTCAACTTCAATACTGTGGCGCGGGCATACAGGATACTTGATGAAGAGCGCATTATTTCGACACAACAAGGAAGAGGTACCTACATAACAGAGATACCTCCACCGGAAGTGAGTGAAAGACTCAGGCGCGAATCGCTAGTGGCACTCACACAACGATTCATTAACGAAGCCTTTCGGTTGGGCTTCTCAGAGCGGGAAGTCAGCCAAATGGTTAGAGACAACTTGAAGTCCATGAAAGAAGCGGCTGTCAACGATAACGAATAAGCATGAATAGGAGAATGTAAAAATGAATACAAAATTTATTAAGTCTGCAATCGAAAAAAGATTTACAACAAAGGATGATCAGCATATCTCGCCAATTGCGGGGACTTTGTTCGGGCTGTTCCTGATCATCGGGATCATCGGCGCAGTCGTGGGAGATGGGCGTTATTCAGATGTAATTCTTGGCGTCTGGGTGATCGGTTGGGTATTAATCGGCACTTACTTTTTATTCGCGATGAAAGTCGCTTCGCAGTGGGAAAAAGTTGTTGTGCTGCGTCTCGGCAGGTTCACTGGCTTGAAAGGTCCTGGCTTGTTCTGGATCATTCCGATCATTGACACAGCCGTAATGTGGATCGATCATCGCGTGGCTGTGACATCATTCTCGGCGGAAAAAACGCTTACAAAAGATACAGTGCCCGTGGACGTGGATGCAGTTTTGTTCTGGGTTGTGTGGGACGCGGAGAAAGCCGCGCTCGAAGTGACTGATTACAATTCTGCGATTTCATGGGCTGCGCAAACTGCTTTGCGCGAGATCATCGGGCAAATGTCTTTGGCTGACATCCTCATTGGCCGTGGAAAGATGGATGCTGATCTACAAAAGATCATCGATGAACGCACAACTCCCTGGGGTGTGACCGTGCAATCCGTCGAAATCCGTGATGTGATCATCCCACCGGATCTTGAGAACGCGATGTCCCGCCAGGCCCAGGCCGAGCGCGAAAGGCAATCCCGCATGATCCTGGGAGAATCCGAACAGCAGATCGCAGCCTCGTTTGCGGAAGCTTCAAAGGCTTACATCAACAATCCCACTGCTTTGCATCTGCGCGCGATGAATATGCTGTTTGAAGGGTTGAAAGAAAAAGGCGCGCTTGTGATCGTGCCATCTTCCGCAGTGGACTCCATGAATCTCGGCGGCATGAGCGGAATGGTCTCACTGGCGCAAAACAATATACCCAAGGAAAAGTAAGTTCGTTTCACGTGAAACGGAAAAAGGAGAAAACAATGTCTACTAAAACTACGATCATCGTTTCAATTGCATTGATCGCCATTGCCATCGTCGCTGGCGCAGTATTGTGGAATCAACTTCCAGCTCAAATGGCATCCCACTGGAATGCCAATGATCAAGTTGATGGGACCATACCCAGATTTTGGGGCGTATTTATGATGCCGCTCGTCACACTGGGAATGCTGGCGCTGTTTCTGGTTGTTCCAAACATTGATCCGCTCAAGGCAAATATCGCGCAATTCCGCGAGACTTTCAACCTCTTCATCGTGTTGATCATTGCCTTTATGCTTTACATCCACGGATTGACGTTGGCGTGGAGCCTCGGATTCACAAACTTCAAGATGAGCGCGGCCATGCTGCCCTTTATGGGAGTGCTGTTCATCGCAATAGGATTCCTGCTGCGGAAGGCAAAACGCAACTTCTTTATCGGCATCCGTACCCCATGGACATTATCCAGCGATACAGTTTGGGACAAGACCCATCAACTCGGAGCAACCTTGTTCATAGCCTCGGGCTCACTTGCCATTATTGGTGGATTCTTCGGCGGCATGATTGCCTTCTGGTTTTTATTCATTCCGCTAATCGGATCAACCATATTCCTTGTAGTTTATTCATATGTGTTGTACCGGAACGAGACAAAGACCTAGCAAAGATTAGCAACCTGCAGAAGCGGGCTGCTAATCTTTGCGTTTCATGTGAAACGGTCACATACGAAGGAGATTGAAATGACTGATGAATTCAAACAATGGGAATATCGCGTACAAACCATTGGCAGCATTTTTGGAACGAAAGATGAGAACATTGAAGCAATGTTGAACGATTGGGGAAATGAAGGCTGGGAAGTTACGCACGTTTATACTCCCGAAGGAAGCGGCAAAGTGACTATCGTTGCCAAACGTCCGTTGACACGTGAGATACGACGATCTCGCTCAATGCCTACATAACAATGTAAAAACAAAAATTCGCACTTGTAAACCCTACCATAACAACTACCACACCTGCTGTACCCAGCCTGCACAAAATAGAACAGGAGCAAAATGAAAACCGTTATTAACTGGCGTGTGTTTTTTATCCTGTTGATTGCATCGGTTATTGCAATCATCGCAATTCTGCCATACGCACTTGAACTTCAATCTGGAGTTCTTGAGCAACTGGATATACCAATTCCATTTCCAATTTTAATTGCCATACAAGTCATTCAAAGCGGATTGCTTTTCGCGGTCTGTACATTTTTAGGAATGCTCCTTGCAAAGCGAATCGGGCTTGGGACTCCTGTCCTGGATGCTGTTGCTCGAGGTGAATCAGCGCTTAACAAAGTACGCGCATTTTTACCGATCAGTATTGGACTGGGTATTCTTGCATCTGTGCTTATTATTGGACTTGATGCATACATCTTTCAACCCGCCTTAATTCAAGAACTCGGAGAGAAAGCGAATGCACTTAATCTAACTGTTCAACCAGCAGCATGGAAAGGTTTCCTTGCATCATTCTATGGAGGCATTGCAGAAGAGATACTCTTGCGATTATTTGTAATGTCATTGCTGGCATGGCTAGGATCATTCATCAACAAAACAAAAGATGGAAGACCAACAAATATAATATTTTGGATAGCAAACATTCTTGCGGCAATCTTGTTTGGCTTTGGGCATTTGCCAGCCTTCTCAACGATCATTCCGATTACAACGCTTGTTATTATTCGGACTGTGATACTGAACTCAATAGGTGGCATCATGTTTGGCTGGCTTTATCAAAAACACGGGCTTGAATCCGCAATGATCGCACATTTCTCAGCTGATATAGTTTTGCATGTTTTACTGGTACTGTAGATAGAACAAATATTCTATCTACAGTACCAGTAAAAAACGACGAACTATCTTGCCCGTCGCTTTCATTTTATATCCAACATCAAAGTTTTCTTTGTTTATTATCCCAAATGCATCGGCATGATGACATGCAGAAAATCATCATCACCCACTGGTCTGACCACGCCAGGTGCATTCGCCGCGGATGTCTCTAGCGCAACATTTGGAGTCTTGATAACTTCCAAAGCCTCACGCAGGAATTTTACATTGAAGGCGATCAACACACTTCCACCATCGACTGTGGCCTCAACGATGGTTTCGTTCTTGCCAGTCTCTTCAGATGTTGCAGAGATCTCAACTTCGCTTGGCTGCATTTCGCCATTGGATTGTTTGATGTCAAAGCGGGCAACGTTCGAACCTTCGCGCGCAAATATCTCAGCCTGCTTGCAAGCCTTGAGCAAAGATGTCGTTGAAACCAATGTGCGTGATTTGTAATTGCGCGGGATGATCTGCTGATAGTCCGGGAAAGTCCCATCAATCAACTGCGAGACAACTTCTACATCCTTCACGCGGAATAGAACCTGCCCACGATTCTTCGGAACAACCATGTAGATGGGTTCTTCACCATCGGCGGCCACACGCGCCAACTCATTCAACGCGCGCGCGGGAATAATCACGTTCAATGGATGCGCAGCGGGATTGGAAAGCACAGCCTTGCGGACAGAAAGACGGAAGCCATCTGCCGCAGCCATTGTCAGCTTATCTTTTTCCACATGAAGCAATACACCCATCAATACAGGACGCGACTCGTCCGTCGATGCGGCAAATGCCACCTGCTGAATCATCTCTTTGAAATCAGCCACATTCAACTGCATCGCGCCTTCCATCTCAGGCACAGGCAATGGCGGGAACTCTTGCGCATCAATACATTTAATATCGTTGTTTGACGTGCCGCCCTTCACATGCAGGCTTTGAGTTTTTACATCGAGCGTCAATTGCACTTGATCCCCGGGCAAAGTATTCACCAGGTCTCCAAATGTGCGTGCAGGCACAGTCGTTGATCCCTCCTCATCAATGCGCGCCGCAATCCAACACGTAATACCCAACTCAAGGTTGGTGGCAGAGAGGCGCAAGCGGCCCTCATCGGTCGCAATCAAAATGTTGGAAAGAACGGGAAGCGTACTGCGCGGCGAAACAGCGCGGGATACAATATTCAAACCGCGTGCAAGGTTCTCTTGAAGCACTGTTACTTTCATAGGTTATCGCCCTCGATGGTTAAAATTTTTCGAAAGTATATCATTAAAAGCCTGTGACCATTGAGACGCCAAACATAATGAGAACGAATACCAACTGC
>JACRBH010000130.1 GCA_016234535.1 Chloroflexota bacterium | reverse complement strand
CTCGGCGGCTGGATCGTGGACTCAGTCGGCTTCATTCCCACTTTTTCAATTTCGATCCTATTGGCAATTGTAACGACGCTGATCTTGATCTTTATGGTAAAAGACCCGCGCAAAAACCTGATCGTTGACTATGGACAGTAGACCATACGGGTAGACGGTTTTGTAAAGGAGAATCAACTCAAAGGTAGAAAATAATTATTAACCAGAATCAGTTGTCAGCAAGAGAAGATGCGGATTATCCCTATTCGGGTATGTCATACATCACTGGTTTATATCACTTCACATGCTATACTTCTGTTTGTGAAATTTATCACCTAAAGGAATGGACATGACAAACGAAGACCCAAGAATTCTTGAACTGCGAAGAGTCCGCGCGAAGGCATTGGAAGGCGGCGGCGAAGAACGAATCAAAAAACAAAAGGCAAAAGGCAAGTTGACGGCGCGGGAGCGGGTTGAATTATTACTCGACCCGGGCACGTTCAACGAGATCGAGCCGTTCATTACGCATCAGGGCGATGAGATGAATTTACTCACCGAAAGATTTTACGGCGACGGTGTAATTACAGGCTATGGACAGATCAACGGGCGGACAGTGTATTTATATTCACAGGATTTTACAATTTACGGCGGCACGCTCAGCGAAATGCAATCGCACAAAATTTGCCGTGTGATGGATCTGGCAGTTCGCAATGGCGTGCCGTTCATTTCGCTGATCGACTCGGGCGGCGCGCGCATTCAGGAAGGCGTGCGCTCGATGGGCGGTTACGCCGAAATTTTCAGGCGCAACGCGCAATACTCAGGCGTGGTTCCGCAAGTGAGCGTGATGCTCGGGCCATGCGCGGGCGGTGCGGCGTACTCCCCCGCCTTGACTGACCTGGTCATCATGGTGGAAAAATCCTCGTTCATGTTTCTGACAGGCCCGGATGTGATCAAAGCTGTCACCGGTGAAGTGATCGACTCAGAATCGCTGGGCGGTTCGAGTGTGCATACTTCAGTCAGCGGTGTGGCGCATTTGAGCGTTGAAACTGAAAAAGCCGCGCTTGATATGGCGAGACATTTCCTTTCATATCTGCCATCCAACAATGTTGAGAACCCGCCTTACATGCAGCCCTCAGACGATCTTTCACGCATGGATGAATCGCTCAACAGCCTGATTCCACTCGATGCAAGCGAACCTTACATAATGCATCAAGTGATTGAAAAAATCATAGACAAGGATACCTTCCTTGAAATTCAACCCGATTGGGCGCGCAACGCAATCGTTGGTCTCGCGCGCATTGGCGGACATAGCGTTGGCATTGTCGGTCAGGAGCCTGCGATTATGGCCGGCGTAATCGATATTGACGCCGCCGATAAAATGACGCGCTTCGTGCGCATGTGTGACTGCTTCAATATTCCGCTCGTCACCTTCGTTGACTCGCCCGGCTTCCTGCCTGGCATCGCGCAGGAGCATGGCGGCATTATTCGTCACGGCGCGAAACTTTTATATGCTTATTCTGAAGCCACTGTGCCAAAAATTTGTATCATCACACGCAAGGCGTATGGCGGCGCGTATGTGGTCATGTCCAGCAAGTATCTTGGCACCGATGTCACTTACGCATGGCCGTCCGCTGAGATTGCAGTGCTGGGCGCGGAAGGCGCGGCGAATATTTTATTCAAGAAACAAATCGAAACCTCGAACGACCCCGCTGCGGAACGCAAAAAACTTGCGAATGAATATCGCGAGAAATTCAACAATCCCTATTACGCAGCATCAACGGGTTACGTGGATGACATCATCGAGCCGCGTGAATCAAGGCCGAAGATCATTGCGTCGCTGTCTGCGCTCCGTGACAAGTACGCGCCTGCGCCGCCACGCAAGCATGGGAATATTCCTGTCTAATATGTCATTGCGAGGAGGGTACTCTCCCAGCACTTGCGTACTGGGCAAGTGTCCCGACGAAGCAATCCTCAACATGCGGGAGATTGCTTCGGGCGAAAAACAAGAGCGCCCTCGCAATGACATAAACGAGAAACTATGACTGACTTTCTACTCTCATTACAAATCACCGCCCTCGGCATGGGACTTGTCTTCGGTGCAATCCTTTTACTGTGGTTGATGATGGTTCTGCTGACTCTTTTCACTGCGGAAAAAGAATCCGCTTCCTTGCCTGCGCCCGAACCTGCTCCTGTTCCTTTGGAAGATTTCAAAGCCCAGGCCGCCGCGATTGCAGTGGCGATTGCGCTTGCGGACCAGGGTCAATCCACTGCGCGCCCGTTGGCTGAGCCGCCCACAACCATTGTCTCTGCCTGGCAGTTGGGTATGCGGACAAGACAAATGTCTGAAAAAGGAAATTCGAGAAGGCATTAATAATTTAGGAATGCAGACTTCAGTCTGCGGCATTGCGGACTAAAGTCCGCGGCCCGAGGAATGTTATGAAATATAAAATCACAGTTAACAACAAAGCTTACGAAGTTGAAATTGAAGATATTAATAAGCGGCCTGTCGTGGCGTTCGTAGATGGTGACCGGTTTGAGGTCACGCCTGAGAATGCTGATCAGGCCGAAACAGGAAAAGAAGCGAGCGGGAAAACGGAGAGCAAACCATTTAATCCGAATCCTGCCCCAGCCTCGCTATCCTCTCCCAATCTTGCGTTAAGCGGAAACGCTCAAACCGCCCCACTGCCCGGAACTGTCATCGAAGTGTTTGTGAAGCCCGGCGAAAAAGTGGAAGCGGGACAGGTGATCCTGATCATCGAGGCGATGAAAATGAAGAACAGCATCCGCTCGGTGTATAGCGGGACAGTGAGCGAAGTGCTCGTGAGCGCGGGGCAAAGCGTGGCGCACAAACAGCCGCTGATCAAGTTTGCGGACGTGGGCGAGGCATCGTGGATGTAGGCTTGTCTACTTGTGTACGTGTCTACATGTATACAAGGAAACAAGGTAACAGGTAAATAACATGAATTTATTTGAATTGCTGCCCGAATTACTAAAAGGCTTTACGCATTTCACCTTTGGCAATGCGGTGATGATCTTTGCGGCGTTGATATTGATCTATCTCGCGGTATTCAAAGAGATCGAACCTGTATTGCTTCTGCCAATTGGATTTGGATGTTTGCTGGCAAACATTCCGCTGGCTGGCATGACTGCCGCCGAAGGCATGACCAAAGTTTTATATGACGCGGGAATCAAAACAGAATTATTTCCTCTTTTGATTTTTGTCGGCGTTGGCGCGATGATTGACTTCTCACCGCTGCTCGCTCAGCCGCGCATGGTATTGCTCGGTGCGGCGGGACAATTCGGAATCTTCGGCACGTTGATGCTTGCGATAGTTTTGGGCTTCCCGCTGAATCAAGCCGCATCCATCGGCGTGATTGGCGCAATCGATGGGCCAACATCCATCTTCGTTGCGACCAAACTCGCGCCTGAATTGCTTGCCCCAATTGCAGTAGCGGCCTATTCCTATATGAGCTTGATTCCCATTATCCAGCCGCCATTGATGAGATTGCTGACAACAAAAAAAGAACGCTTGATTCAAATGGAATATGCGCCAAAGCCGATTTCAAAAAAGACGTTGATTTTATTTCCAGTTGTGTTGACCATTGTTGTCGGTTTGCTTGTGCCTGAAGCGACTCCGTTAATCTCCATGCTCATGCTTGGCAATCTTCTCAAAATGTCAGGCGTAGTGGATAGACTCAGCAAAGCCGCAGAGAACGAGATCATCAATATCGCAACATTATTTTTGGGACTGGCCATCGGCTCAACGATGAGCGCCGCTGCATTCCTGAATTTGGACACGGGCAAGATCATGGTGTTGGGATTGTTCGCCTTTGTACTCGATACAGTCGCAGGATTGTTATTCGGCAAATTGATGTGCGTTATCTCAGGCGGCAAGATCAATCCGTTGATCGGCGCGGCGGGCATTTCCGCTTTTCCAATGGCTGGACGTTTGGCGGCGAAAACAGCAAATGACGAAGACCCGAATAATTTCATCCTCATGCACGCGATGGGAGCGAATACCGCAGGTCAACTGGGAAGCGTGATCGCGGGCGGAATTTTGCTTTCGGTTGTGAGTAAGATGTTGGGATTGTAGGAAAAAGTAAAAAGAGGAAAGAACTGTGGCTATAGTTCTTTCCTCTTTCTTGTTTCATAAAAATATTCCGTTTCTACCGATGTGCGCTATAATCCAAGTTGTCTGACAACTATTCATCAGGAGAATCCAATGACCACAATTGACCTGACCATTCACAAAGACCGCCGCGCCCGCGCCATTCAACGCGCAAAAGAGCGCAACATCATCATCCCCACCTATGCTCAAATGAAAGACCCTTCCAAAATTCCTGCGAAAGTTAAGGAGGAATTGAAGAGTATCGGACTCTGGGACATTCACCCGCGTAACCTGTTTCGAATCAACTGGCACAACCAACCCACCGCATCCGGCGGGACTTTTGGCGGAGTCAATTTTCTCGAGCTTCCATCTTCGCTGACAGGAGTCAAGGCGCGCATCATTGTCGTCGTCGGCAAATGGTTCCCGACGGGAGCGCACAAAGTCGGGGCGGCGTTTAGCTGCCTCGTGCCGAGACTGGTCACAGGTCAGTTCGACCCGACCACCCAAAAAGCAGTCTGGCCGTCCACCGGCAATTACTGTCGCGGCGGCGCATATGACTCCGCTTTGCTCGGATGTGAATCAATCGCCATTTTGCCCGAAGGCATGTCGAAGGAAAGATTCGAATGGCTGGAAAAAGTGGCCGGCGAAACGATCAAGACCCCCGGCTCTGAATCCAACGTCAAAGAAATTTTTGACAAATGCTGGGAGTTGAAAAAGTCAGGTCAAGACCTGATGATCTTCAACCAGTTCGAAGAATTCGGCAATTACCTCTGGCACTACGAAGTGACAGGTCACGCCATGGAAGAAACGCTCAAACAAGTGATGGGACCCAACGACCGCTTCCGCGGCATGGCGTCTGCGACCGGTTCGGCTGGCACAATCGCCAGCGGTGATTATCTCAAGCAGGTCTTCCCCAACAGTAAAATCGTGGCGAGCGAAGCCTTGCAATGCCCAACGCTTTTGGAAAACGGATTCGGCTCGCATCGCATCGAAGGCATCGGCGACAAGCACGTGCCGTGGGTTCACAACTCCAAGAACACGGACTTCGTCACCGCCATTGACGATAACGCCGTAGTCAACATCTCGCGCCTCTTCAACGAAGAAAACGGACGCGCCTATCTCGCAGAAAAAGGTGTGCCTGAGGCTCTAATCTCTAATCTCGACTTACTGGGTTTTTCCGGCATCTCGAATGTTCTTTCCTGTATCAAGGTCGCCAAATATTACGAGATGGACGAGAACGATGTGATGATCACCATGCTGACCGACTCGATGGAGCTCTATCGCTCGCGCCTGCATGAGATGCACCAGGAATTCGGTGAATATAGCGAGAAGAACGCCGCTGCTGATTTCGCCCGCTACCTGCACGGCCAGTCCACGGACAACATGCTCGAGTTGACTTATCCCGAACGCCGCCGAGTCCATAACTTGAAATACTACACCTGGGTTGAACAACAGGGACGCACATACCAGGAAATTCAGGATCAATGGTACGCCCCCAATTACTGGACGGACGTCCAAAAGCAAGCCGATGAAATTGACGAGTTGATCGTCGAGTTCAATAAGGAAGTTGGGTTGTCGTAAGACTAAGTGACAGTCACCTTGCCCTAAAGGGTGCTACGCAAAGGTGACTGTCACTTTTTTAACACCCATTCACTGCCGCTTGATAAATAGCCCGCAGCAATGATGTCTCATCCCAGGTATCCTGTCCCAATTCCCAGATCATGATTCCGCCAAAACCATTCTCGCGCACAAAACAAGTTTTGCGTTCAATCGTAGCGATACTGTTGAAGTAGATTCCATCCACCTGTTCCAAATCAACGGATGGATGATATTTCGTCATAATCTCCTGATAAGTGGAGGAAGTAAACGGCGCTTCCATCTTTCGCCCATAAAATGGAACGCCGAGAAATAGCTTTTGTTTTGGGATGCCATTAATAGTAAATGTACTCAAATCTTCGGCAGCCATGTTGTATGTGGAATGCAGCGCTCCACGGTCATACGACATGACGTGGATGCGATCCACAACCGCAAACTGGGACAAGTCCATGCTGGAAGAATTATCCGCGCTGAGCGCAACACTGACAATGAGGCCGCGACTGGCAAAGGCTGTTTTAATCTCCGTCAAAAAAGTGATGTAGTTCTTGACTTCCGTTTCATTTTCAGGGAATTCCCAATCGAAGTCCACACCGTCAAGTTGATGTTCAGATGCAAGCTTAAGCAGGTTTTGGATAAAGACTGCGCGCGGTTTGGCTTTTGCTGTCATCGACGCGAATACGCGCGAACGCTCCCAGCCGCCGATTGATAGATGAATGTGAGTTCCATATTTCTCTTTCATGGTTAGAAGACCATGCCATGTGTCATCACTCAGTCGTGAAGTATCCAGCGTGCCGTCGGCGCGCGGCTCGGCGGAAAAGTATATGATGTCCGTCAGGCACTTGCCCCATTCGGGATTCAACTCGCGATATTCGGGAAGATAACCGATGATTACAAAATCATCGTTCAACGGATGAGCGCACCATACTTCGGGTGTAGCGGTGGCAGGGATCGGCGTGGGCATGGGGGACTCTGTCAGCGTTGGGGATGCCGTCGAAACAGGAGCAGGCGCGGGCGGCGTCAGAGGCGATGTATTTCCTCCACATGAAGCCAGCAAAACAAGTGTCAGAAAAACGGGGATGAGTTTCATGCCAGACATTATAATAACGTCATGCTCAAATCAACCGACTTGATTTTGGTGTGCGTGCTTCCAACGCCGAGGGATATGGAGATCGCGCGATTGTTGGGATGGTATCGAATTCCGCTTCGCACTGCGCCGAAAGTTGTTGCCGTGGACTATCTGGCTTTTTACCAGCCCTCGGCATTTGCCGAACACGGCGGACAGATCGAGTTCGTTGCAAAAGTAAACGGACATGAACTCACCACACGCGGCGAACTGCTGCGCGATGAAATGGACCATGCGCGCGCGAAGGAAGAGTATTACAAGATACAAATCGGCGCGTTGGAAAAATTATCCCAGACGGTCACAACCGACAAGTGGAAACGATTAACCTTCCTGTATTCGACGGGTGAATATCTATTGAACGCAAAAACATTAAATGATCTCGTTGTGAGTGGTAACGAGCGGCAAACGTTATGGCGTTCATTGCGTGAACGCGCGGAGAATGAGCAACTTTATAAAGTGGATTTGCCCGAGGCAGATATTCCGCCTGAGGTTCTGATGGCGTTATTGGGGATAAAGGAATTTCAAGGCGGGTATGACTCAAATTAATATGTGGCCTTACGCACTTTACTCATTTAGGCTTGTCGCCATGAGCGACAGCGACACTCCCTGCACTGCCCGCCACTACCATAATCCTGGTGGTTCTTCTCTGTGCTTCTAAGAAACAAGAATTTGTAGCGCGACATTTATGTCGCCTGCAAAGCCAAGCTACATAATTGTCGCGCTACAAAAGTCGCTTTTGTTTCGCTGTGGTTTCATTCAGAACGACATTGCATAGGCGAGATTTATCTTGCAAAATGGGCAACATAACCCCCCATATGGGGATAATGTGTCGCACTACAGGCTGGACTGTGTAACATCAGTTAATATGTCAGACAAAATCTGTAGACATCCGTTTATGCCTAAATAGCCTGAAATAACCCTTTGGGCTGGCTTGATTCTGCCCCTACTAAGTGATAAACTGCATACAAATGCCAGCGGATGTTCTTGTAGTCACCCCTTCCCCCAGCTTTGGAGAAACGATCCGTCGCACATTGGATGAGACGCCGATCTATCGTACCCACGTGGTTACGAACAAATCATCTGCGGTGGTGCGCGCCGATGAAATTGGAGTGCCGCTTGCGCTGCTTGATATGGCGCTGGGTGAAGAAACAGTATCTGAAACCGCACTCGCTCTGCGGACCATTCGCCCGGGCATCAATCTCGTCATCCTTTGCGAGGATAATTCATCGGTTCCGCTTTTCGATAATTTACAACCGTGGATCCTCGTCCGCAAACCATTTAGAATAGCAGACTTTATGAATGCCATAAGCAAACCCCAACCCTCCCCCGCAGCAACCAAAGTAGATACGACCACGCCCTGGCTGAACGATGTTTCCAAAGCCGCGCAGCATCTTACGCGCATCACGCTTGAATCGTCGGCTCAGGCCGCGTTGATCACCCGCAAGAACGATCTCTGGGCTTACGCAGGCGGACTCTCTCAAAATGCGGCAAAGGAAGTGGCCCAAACAGTCACCCGCAATTGGGATGGACAAAAAGGTTCGGACCTCCTGCGGTTTATCCGCCTCGAAAGTACGAAGGCCGAGCACATGCTGTACGCCACGCGCCTCACAACCAACACCGTGCTTGCTCTTGTTTTCGACGCAGAAACTCCCTTTAGCACGATTCGCAGTCAGGCCAGCCAGCTTGTCAATGATTTTGGCAGTGAACGGCCTGAGTCACAAAAGCAGGTAAAGCCTGCCCCGAAACCAACTGTTGATTTTCCCGCCGATCTGGATGATGACGGCGAGGATGCAATAGACATCGCCCCCATTTCACAAATCCTTACCGACATCCCAACACCCAACCCGGCCCCCGCATCCACCCCATCAGCCCGTGACATTGGGATGCCAAAATTCGACCCGAACGAGACTCGGATTTCATCATCGCTTTCGAACGCGTCCGTCTTCAACCGGGAACCGTCACCGTCCATTCAATTGGACAAGCTGGTATTGAGTGACCGTCCCAAGCACCCGGAACAACCCGTTCAACCGGTGACCTCGTTCGAAAACAAAGTTGATGTGACCGCGCCTTCGCGCCCCCAACAGAGACCGGAAACACCGATTGCAAAGCCAGTTTCCGCCGGCGCTGATGTAACGCGTGAAAGTCCAACCACAGAAGCCGCGAGGAAACTTGTTGTGGAACCAATTTCAGCCGGAATGTACCATCTCACTTATGCGTGTCTGCTCGTACCGCGTTTTTCAGCGCATTACATCACCGGCGATCTGGCTGACCGCCTCGGTGAATGGCTGCCGAATATTTGCATTGCCTTCGGCTGGCGGCTGGAATATCTCGCGGTGCGGCCTGAGTATTTGCAATGGGTCGTAAATGTACAGCCGAACACATCGCCCGGTTATCTCATGCGTATCATGCGCCAGCAAACCTCTGAGAAAATTTTCGGCGAACTGACCCGCCTGAAGAAAGAGAATCCATCCGGTGATTTTTGGGCGCCCGGTTACCTCATCATGGGCGGCACACAGCCCCATCCGCCGCAACTGGTGCGGGACTACATCCGCCAGACACGCCAGCGGCAGGGACAGGAAGCCACATCATCCCAGCCGCGTGGGCGCAGCTAAAAGAATAGGCGCAGAGTATAATAACTCTGCGCTTTATTTTTTATCTTATATATTCGTCATTGCGAGGAGGGCGTTCGCTCCCGACGAAGCAATCTCCAAAATAATATTCAAAATTGCTTTGGGCGAAAAACAAGAATGCCCTCGCAGTGACGAAAGGTTAATAAACCCTATGCCACCTACACTTTACTTAATTGACGGACATGCCTTAGCTTATCGTATGTATTTTGCGCTTACCGCAGGCGCAAGCAGCCAGCGCTGGCAAAACTCCAAAGGCGAACCGACCGCTGGAATCTATGGTTTCGCGCGCGAACTTGTTCGCGTATTGGAGAACGAAAAACCTGAATACCTGGCCGTGGCCTTTGATGTTGGAAAAACCTTCCGCGATGACATATTCCCTGAATACAAAGGCACACGCGAAAAAATGCCCGATGACCTGCGTCCGCAGTTGGACCGCATCCGTCAAATGGTGGACGCGTTCAACATTCCGCGCCTCGAAATGGAAGGCTTCGAAGCAGACGATGTACTCGGCTCCGTTGCGAAGCTCGCCGCAGAACAAGGTTTGGGCGTAAAGATCATCACCGGCGACAGAGACCTCCTACAGTTGGTCAATGAACGCACCGCAGTCTATCTCGCAGGCGACGACCAGACTTACATCACAGATGCGGATGTCATCAAAAAGTTGGGCGTGCGCGTCGATCAAGTGGTGGATTACAAGGCTATCGTTGGCGACACGTCCGATAACATTCCCGGCGTAAAAGGCGTGGGCGAAAAGACCGCGATTTCACTGCTTGAAAAATTCGGCACGCTGGACGCCATCTATAAAAATCTGGATCAGGTGGAAAACCGCTGGAAGGGCAAACTCGAATCGAGCAAAGAGTCCGCGTACATGAGTTACAACCTCGCGCTCATCCGCACGGATTTGAACATAAAACTTAATCTGGAACATGCCAGGGTCAAGCCATTTGACGGGACTGCGCTCGAAGAATTCTTCAAGGAAATGGAATTCAAAACGCTGTTGAGCAAAGTCCCAGCCATTAGCGGCGGATCATCATCCGCGCCGACAGCTGCTCCCGTTTCGACAGGAACAACGGTCAAACCGGTAAAGACAAAGAGCGGGCAACTCTCGATGTTCGTGAACGAACCTCAAGTTGTAGCGACGCCGCAATCATCGAACATCGAAGTCATCATTGTGGATTCGCAGGATAAGCTGGATGATCTCAAGCAGCAGCTTGCAAAAGCAAAAATTATTTCGTTCGACACAGAGACAACATCCACAGAGGAAATGCAGGCTGAGATCGTGGGTATCTCTCTGGCAATCAAACCCGGTCAGGCATATTACATTCCCATCGGACATACTTCGGGAAACAACCTGCCGATTGAAAAAGTGATCGCCGCGCTGTCACCGTCCATGACAGATGCGAAGATCGGGAAGGTCGCGCATAACGCAAAATACGATTACATCATCCTCGCGCGTTATGGACTTGTCGTTGCGCCTTTAACTTTCGATACCATGCTCGCAGAATTTATCGTTGACCCATCCTCGCGCAACCTGGGCTTGAAGAATCTCGTCCTTGCCCGACTCGGCGAGGAAATGACTCATATTGAAGCATTGATCGGCAAAGG